>NZ_JBVMAE010000014.1:0-114828 GCF_055597485.1 Crenobacter sp. CS_VA4 | reverse complement strand
CGGAAGTACATCCGCCTGACTTTGGCAAACGTGGCCATGGTGATCACCTTAGGTTTCCCTGCTCGTTGAAGACGCTGGGATGGTTAGTCACCCTGGTCAATTTTCAATGAGCAAACCCTCGGTTATCTGGTCAATTTTCAGTGAGCGCCAACACTCGGTAGTACGAGGGCTTTTTTTCTGAAATAACCAAACTGATTATGTGATCCATTTCAATAAAGGGAGTGATCATGTCTGTATCGAGCATGTTTCAAGACTTTCTGAGTAATATCCAGATCGACAATGCGGTTGATATCAGCTACCGATATGGTGAGATCACTGCCAGCCTGAACCAAAAATTTCGCGGCACTGATTCAAAAACGGCTAATAGCCTACAGGTCGGCTCTTATGGTCGTTATACCGGTATCAAAGGTATATCTGATCTGGACATGCTCTACATCATGCCGAACAGCGAATGGGATAATTATAAAGGAGCTGGTGGCCAAACCAAGCTACTCAATGCCACAAGGGATGCAATCAAAGCTCGATACCCTAAAACGGATGTTCGGGTTGATCGATTGGTGGTTACAGTGACCTACACTAACTTCCACGTTGAAGTTCAGCCCGTCTTTGAAGCGTTTGATGCCAACGGCCAAAGTTACTTTAAATACCCTGATACGTACAATGGCGGCAGCTGGAAAATCACTAAGCCAAGGCAAGAAATTGCTGCCATGAAGGCGTTTGTAGATCAAAAAAACAAGAATCTTCGCAAACTCTGCAAGATGGCCAGAGCATGGAAAAACAAGCATGGCGTCGGAATGGGCGGGCTTTTAATTGATACGCTGGCATATAACTTCTTGAAGTCCACCGACGATTATGATGACAAGAGCTACACCTACTACGACTGGATGAGTCGCGACTTTTTCAAATATTTGATGGATCAGCCAAACCAAGATCACTATCAAGCCTTGGGTAGTGGTCAGGATGTTAAGGTAAAAAAACGCTTTCAAAAGCAAGCCGAAAAAGCTTATGAAGCCTGCCTAGCTGCTATTAACGCAGACGGAACTGATGCGGCTTACGCCAAGTGGAAAAAAATATACGGGCGACCATTTCCAGCTAAGCCTGCAATTGCAACAGAAAGTGCGAGTGCTAAATCTTGGAGTGACACAGAAGAGTTCGTTGAAGATCAGCATCCCGTAGATATTCGCTATGAAATCGATCTTGATTGTGATATTTCTAAAAATGGCTTCCGTGAGCACTCTTTGAGCTATCTGCTCTCACGGAATATAGCTTTGAAAGCTAATAAAAGTCTTAAATTCACCGCTGAGCCGTTGAATATTCCTCATCCATATACTTTGAAATGGAAGGTTCTTAATCGAGGCGCTGAGGCTCAACGACGAAATTGCATTCGTGGACAAATTCACATGGATTCTGGCAATTTCCAAAAAATTGAAACAAGTAACTTCAAAGGCGAGCATATTGTTGAGTGCTACGTTGTCAAAAATAACGTAGTTGTCGCCAGAAGCCGAATTGAAGTTCCAATTGAGTGATTATCATGGATAAAGACGATCTATTAAAACATATTGCACAAACTGCATACAACGTCGGCTTTGGTGCAAAAAAGAGCTTTGCCACCTATGACATCGTAGTTAAAATGCCGGGTTTGCTTAGTTTTATTTCGCTTGCATTTGGTGTTTATGCCTTGGTTTTTGAGGCTTTAAATGCAAAATTTTTCTCGGCCACTTTCATAATTATTGGGGTTAGTGGTATGTACATAACTTTTTATGATACCAAGAAGACTGAATATGCAAATACTGGTGTAAAACTAACAAAGTTATTTAATTCATTAAAAGTTTTGTATGGCAAGGTCAAGGCTGAAAAAGGCATTCTAGATTCGTACGTAACAGAGCTTGAGCGTTTTGAAATTGAATACAACGATATAAGCATGCATCACCAAATCATGTTCAGTAATTGGTATGCACACTATAAGTTTTTCTGGGAGCATCAGATTGATTGGATTGATGAGCAGTTGAAATTCAAACTTTTCAAGGACAAGATACCCTTATCTCTTATGTTTTGGATTGCTGCAGCATTAATCTTGTTTGCCTTTTTAATGTTCAAAATAAATTAAAGTAAAAAGGGGACAGATTTATTTCCCCACGGAGAAATCCAGTCCGCTTTGTCCGGAGTCGATCTGGTAGACGATGTGGCGGATCTGATTGGTCAGCTCTTTGACGGGGCGGGGATGGCTCCGAGGGGGACGCAGGTTTTGATGAGCCGGCCCCACCACTGGTAGTCGGCGCACAAGCCGGTGCGGCTGTGGCAGGTGATGTAGCCGAGCCGGTAGCTGATCAGCGGCAGGCCCTGGGCGGCGGCGAGATCGGCGATTTTTCCATCACCCACTACTGTGCAAATAGCAAGTAGGAGCGCCCGTTTGGGCCGAGTCCGCGATCGCACGGGCTCGCTGCCTATGGTGTCTTCATGCGCGCACGCAATGCGTCCCGGACGCGGACTGCGCGGGCTACGGTCAGTACAGGGTCAATACGAAGGCGTGGTGCCCATGGGCAGAATTGAACTGCCGACCTCTCCCTTACCAAGGGAGTGCTCTACCCCTGAGCTACATGGGCCTGTAAAGGCATTGGTGCGAGGAAGCATGACGGACTAGCTTGGGCGGCTGCCGCTTCCGGGCGCTGCTTGGATGGCTCCCCGACCTGGGCTCGAACCAGGGACCTACGGATTAACAGTCCGGCGCTCTACCGACTGAGCTATCGAGGAACAGAAGCAAAACAAGAGCGCGGATTATAACGACGTTCGCGTCGAGTACCAAATCCATTTTTGCGGGCCGCCGACTGCATCGGCGTGGTTGTCGATGGTCGCAATTTGGCCAACTTGTATCCCTCTCCATCGGCGCCTTTTACAGCCTGGTTGCAATACGCACGATGCTGCAGCACCCTCAATCCACTGATCTCTTTTTCCCGACCCCGGCCCGCCTACCCATGAACATCCTCGTCCTCTTCCCCACTAAGACCGAAGCGCAGTTCTTCCACCACCCCGCCGCCGAGGTGGCGTTCTGCGGGGTGGGGCTGACCGCCGCCGCCTGCGCCACCACTCGGCTGATCCTGGAGCGTCGGCCCGACGTGTTGGTCCTGGCCGGCATCGCCGGGGTGTATCCGGGTTCGCGCTACCAGATCGGCGACACCGTGCTGGTGGCGAGCGAGCGCGAGGCGGATCTGGGCTTTTTCACCCCGCAGGGTTTTCGCCATCTGGCCGAGTTGGAGCTCGACATGGATTTCGAGGTGAACGCGGTGCTGCACTGCCCGCATCTGCCGGCCGACCCGCCGTTGCCCTTGGCGCACAGCAACTCGCTGAACGCGGCGATCGCGCCGTTCGTGGCGACCGCCGGGATCGATGTGGAGAACATGGAGGGCGCGGCGTTCTTTCACGCTTGCCTTGCGGCCGGGCAGCGCTTCTTCGAGGTGCGGTCGATCTCCAACGAGGTGAAGCCGGAGCACGGCGATTGGGATTTCGACACCTCGATCCGTAATCTCGCCGAGGGGGTGAGCCGGCTGATCGACTACCTGCTGGCGCAGGCCGGCTAGCGATCGGCCAGACCGTTCGCGGACGTTTCGCCTATGGAACGCGTCCCTGTTCCCTGCATCAATCCATCAGGAACCTGTCCGGCATCGCTTCGCGATAGGGGAACAGGGGGAAGTACGGACGCGCCTCCCGCAATGTGCGCCGCATGGACGGGCGCGCCAGGAGCCGCTCGAAATAGGCGGACAGGTTCTGATGCTTCCGGTCGAACGGGTGCACGATCGACGCGTAGAACAGGCTCGGCGCCGCGGAACAATCCGCAATCGTGAAATGCTCGCCTATGGCCCACGTCTTCCCGGCGGTTTGCGCGTCGATCATCGCGTAGGCGGTCTCCAGCGACGCATGCGCGTCGGCCACCCCTTTGGGGTCCCTGGCGTCCTCGGGCCGGATGCGGTCGACGACGATCTTCTGCACCGGGACACTCACGTAAAGATCGAAGAACCGATCCCAAAGCCGGGCGTCGATTTGTTGGTCGGGATCGTCCGGCAGCAGTCGAACCGGGCCGGGATAGTGCCGCTGCACGTATTCGATGATGATGCTCGTTTCCGGCACGGCCCGGTCGCGCGCCGCATCGTAGAGAACGGGAATCTTGCCCACCGGCCATTTCGCCCGCAGCTGCGCGGCCGACTCCGGGTCCATGAGATCGACCGTCACGGGCTGGAACGCGACATCGTTCTCGTAGAACGCGATGAGGACCTTGTGACAGAAGGACGCAAGCGGGTGGAGATAGAGGGTCAGGCTCATGGTCGGCTCCGATGGATTCCATTCGAGTAGGTATAGCAGAAAGCCTCCGGATGGGCGCCAGCTAGCGTTTCTTCGCGCGAACACCCGATCGGCGCGCCCGGTGCCGCCTGCGCTATCCCCCGCCTGATCAACGCATCGCCAGGCGCTGCTCCCGGACTCGCCTGAAAGGCTCCTCCAGTCTAAGCGGCTGTCTGCGGCGCGCCCTCGCTAACCGCACCGGGACGGCGTGCTCAGAGGAACAGCGCGGCCAGGTCGACCGACGAGCGCCGCCCCAGATGATCGAAATGGGCCGCGAGCCAGGCCCGCGCCTGTTCGCGCCCGAGGTCGCGCAGGTTCTCGAGGAAGGGCAGGTGCGCGGCCAGCTTGGTTTCGCTCGCCAGCCGGCGCATGAAGTCCTGAGCGTCGATCAGGTGGAACTTCGAGCGCACGATGCGCCGCTCCAGGCGGCCGAGCGGCAGCCCCATCTGCCGGGCGAACGCCTGCAGCCGCGCGAACGCGCGCATCTCGTGCAGGAAGCTCGCGCTGAAGGCGAGCTCCTGCGCCCGGTCGCGGATCTCCTCGGCGCTGCGCGGGGTGTCCTGGTGCTCTAGCGGCGTCAGCAACACCAGCATGATGTCGTCGCTGCGGCACTCGTAGAACAGCGGGAACACCGATGGGTTGGCGGCGTAGGCGCCGTCCCAGTACGGCTCGCCGTCGATCTCGATAGCATGGTGCAGGGTCGGCAGGCAGGCCGACGCGAGCAGGGCGTCGGCCGTCAGCTCGCGGTTGCGGAACAGGCGCAGCTTGCCGCTGTTGGCATGGGTGGCGGCGACGAACAGCCGGACCGGGCTCTCGGCGCGCAGGCGCTCGAAGTCGATCTGCGCGGTGACGATGTCGCGCAGTGGGTTGTGGTCGAAAGGGTTGAGCTGATAGGGCGAGAAATACTGCGACCACTGCCGCAACAGCTTGAGCGCCGGCGCCTGCGTGACGCTCTCCGCGTCCAGGCCGAAGGCCAGGTCGAAAGGCAGGCTGGCCGAAACCGCGTGCCAGAAGCGGGACAAGGACTCGCGGGCGCCGTCCCGGCCGCCCCGCTGCAGGCCGTCGGCCAGCAACACCGCGTTCATCGCGCCGGCGCTGGTCCCGCTGACGCCGTCGAACTCGACGCGGCCGTCCTCGAGCAGATGGTCGAGCACGCCCCAGGTGAACGCCCCGTGAGCCCCGCCGCCTTGCAAGGCGAGGCTGACCGAACGTTGCTTACGCCAACCGAGCATCTTCATGGACTTCCCCCTGTTCCAGAAGCCGATCGACACCACCGCGGGCGGTGGGTGGATCGGAATGGGCCGGTGTCTGCCTCCGAAACGTTCCCCTTATGGATTCGGGCCGGATGTCTGCATCCTGTCCGGACCAGTGTCCACAAGGTCTGGGCAGACCGTCAATCATTGTGGGGGATGAATGTGACGCGCCGGCGGCGCGTCTTACCGCGCGGCCAGCCAAAAATGGCTGGGCCTTTGTGTTTTGCATGGACCCCAAAGCTCGTCAGACAAAGGTCGGGAACGCGATGACGGCGGCCATACTTAAAGAGTCGGATGATCGCTTCAATGGATGTCGACGCCGATACCTTGGTGAGGAGATGAGCATGCGCTTCGAAGCATTTTCGTTTGGTTCCATCCGCATCGATGGGGTCACGTATCCGCATGATGTGGTGATCGACCGTGGCCAGGTCCGCAAGCGCAAGAAGAAGCCGTCGAAGCCGTTCCGCGAGGCGTTCGGCCACACGCCGCTGTCGCTTGCGGAGGAGATCCCCTGGCAATGCCGGCGGCTGGTGATCGGCACCGGCAGCGGGGCGTTGCCGGTGATGGAAGAGGTGGTGTGCGAGGCCCAGCGCCGGCAGGTCGAATTGGTCATCGTGCCGACCGCGGAAGCGATCGCGACGCTGACAGAACAACCTGACGAGACCAACGCGATCCTGCATCTGACGTGCTAGATGTTGCATTGACTTTGTTTCATCCCATCTTGAACGCCTCCGCAGCACCTACAGACATGATCGGGTGGGTGCTGTGCGTCGGCGTCCTGCTTCTTTAGACGACGGACACTCACGGCCATCACCCTCTCCCCCCACGGCATCCCGCTCCCTCCGTCGTTTCTGCCATAGCCGCTTTTCGCAAGCGTATTAGCCTGTCATGGACGGCTCGCGTATGATATTGGGTTTTTTACTCCCCGAATGGGGTGACATTTGGAGACCGATACGTGAAACAAACAATCCCACTGCTTGCCACTGTGGCATTGCTGTCAACGTTGGGGGGATGTGCGACCGAGAGCTCCCGCTCCCTGCCGGCACAGAAGGTTGAAAGTGCGAGCAAGCCCTATGCCGGCGCACGGACCCTGATTGCGGTTGGTAAGTTCGACAACCGCTCCAGTTACATGCGCGGCATTTTTTCCGATGGCGTTGATCGTCTGGGCGGGCAGGCCAAGACCATCCTGATCACCCACATGCAGCAGACCAACCGCTTCAACGTCCTGGACCGGGACAATCTGGGTGAAATCAAGCAGGAAGCCGCGATCAAGAAACAGGCCCAGGCACTCAAGGGGGCGGATTACGTCGTGACCGGCGATGTGACCGAGTTTGGTCGCAAGGAGGTGGGTGACCATCAGCTGTTCGGCATTCTGGGCCGCGGCAAGTCGCAAACCGCCTATGCCAAAGTCAACCTGAACATTGTCAACATCGTGACTTCCGAGGTGGTGTACTCCAGCCAGGGCGCGGGCGAATACAGCCTGTCCAACCGCGAAATCATCGGTTTCGGCGGTACGGCCAGCTACGACTCGACCCTGAACGGCAAGGTGCTCGACCTGGCGATTCGCGAGGCCGTCAATAATATGGTCGCGGCCATCGATTCTGGTGCCTGGCAACCGGGCAAATAACGATAACTAGCAACATTAAAAACAACATGAAGAAGAACAGATTTTCAGAACGGCGTATTTTGACATTGGCCCTGCTGGGCAGTGCCCTGCTGGCCGGGTGCAGTACCGCGCCCAAGACCCTCTACCAATGGGAGGGCTATCAGCCGCAGGTGTACGAATACTTCAAGGGACAGGGTACGGAAGAGCAGATCACGATTCTTGAGAAGGATTTGCAGAAGATTCGAGCGAAAGGGAATATGCCGCCACCAGGCTATCACGCTCACCTTGGCCTGTTGTATTCCGCTATCGGCAAAGGTGATCAGGTGGTGCAAGAATTCCAGACGGAGAAAGAACTGTACCCGGAATCGTCGGCCTACATGGATTTTCTGCTGAAAAAATTCAAGAAGCGCGAGGGTTGAGATGTTGAAAAAGATTCTGAAGCGGCTGGTTTGCTTGTCGGTGGTCATTCTGGCCGCAGGGTGTGCCGCGCCCAAAAACTATGATTACTCGGCCTTCAAGCAAAGCCGTCCGCGCTCGATCCTGGTGCTGCCGCCGTTGAACGAATCGCCGGATGTCAAAGCGACCTACAGCATGCTGTCGCAAATGACATACCCACTGGCCGAGGCCGGCTATTATGTGCTGCCGGTTACGCTGGCCGACGAAACGTTCAAGCAGAACGGCCTCACCACCGCCGGGGACATCCACGCGGTGGCGCCGGCCAAGCTGAAGGAAATCTTCGGCGCCGACGCCGCGCTGTACGTGACGGTATCCAAATACGGGACGACCTATACCGTGTTTGACAGCGTAACGACGGTATCGGCCAATGCCAAGCTGCTCGATCTGAAAACCGGTGAAACGCTGTGGACGGGCTCTGCTTCCGCCTCAAACAATGAAGGCGGCAACAATTCCAACGGCGGTTTGATCGGCGTGCTGGTTGCGGCGGCCATCAAGCAGATCGTCAATAATGTCAGCGATGCCGGCCATTCAATTGCAGGTGTCACCAGCCAGCGCCTGCTGGCTGCAGGTCGGCCGAACGGCATTCTTTACGGTCCGCACTCGCCGGTATACGGAACAGATTGACCGCAGGTCGATCATGCCAAAGGCCGGCATGATCATGTAAATCTGCAAAATTTTCAGATAGCCAACGAAAATGCCAGTCAGCTTACCTGACTGGCATTTCTTTTAAACGAAGCAAGCAATTCGGCTGGATTGAGCTGGGTCTGTCTCGCGCCTATGTGTTGGGTCCCGGACGTTTGATTACAACGATTTCCAGCGTTCCTGACCGACGAGTTGCCGTTTCAGGCTGGTCATGACAGGCGACCGATTGCTTGTTCAACGAGGTTTGGTGATCGGGTCTGAGGCAAGATCAACCGTTTACCAGTATTTCTCGAACAGCATGTTGCCGGCTAACCCACGGCGGCAGGGAGAAAAATTCCGCTCGTTAAGCATTTTCCGCATGTCTACCGTAAAGTCCGGATTGCCGCACACCATGATTCGGTCGCGTTCGGCATTGATCGGGGAAAGGCCGAGTTGGTTTTCCAGCTGGCCGGTTTCGATTAGTACCGGGATGCGATCCGCTAGCCGTCCAGAATCGGGCTCGCGGGTGACGACCGGGATGTAATGGAATTGGCCATCCGACTGCTGCTGCATGGCTGTCAGCTCCTGGTCGTAAGCCAGCTCGACCCGCTGGCGGGCGCTGTAAACCAAGACTATCCGTTGATACTTGGTGAAGATGCTGCCTTCTCTCAGCAGGGATACGTATGGCCCGACACCGGTGCCGGTTGCCAGTAGCCATAGCACCTCACCTTGAGACAGGCTCTCTTCCAGGAAGAACCCCATGGGGTTTCGGTCGATCAGGATCGAAGCATTGATCGGCAATTCCGCAAGCAAGGGCGTCAGCTTTCCTTCCGGGATGATGGTGAGCAGAAATTCCAGTTGGGGCTGGTCGGTAGACGACACAATCGAATAAGGCCGCCAGACGGGCCTGTCGAAGCACGGCAGGCTCAGACGGGCGTAGTGCCCGGGTCGGAACAGGTAGTCGCTGGGACGGGTGGTGGTGATTGAGAATGTCTGCTCTGACCAGTAGTGAATCGCCGTCACGGTCTCCAGATGGCTGGCGCCGATATCCATTCCATTTCCTCCCTGCTAATGCATCGCCCTCGCCTTGCTGGACCAGCCATCAGCCTGACCAAGTGGCTCATGGCTTGAGCAACGGCCCACTCGGGGCCGTCTCCCTCTTCCAAGAGGAAAGGGTTTAGTACGCCCCCATATAGTCACGCTTACCCACTTCCACCCCGTTGTGGCGCAGGATCGCGTATAGGGTGGTGACATGGAAGAAGAACTGCGGCAGCCCGTAGTTCAGCAGGTAAGCCTGGCCGGTGAATTTCCGCTCTTTTGGCGTGCCCGGGCGCGTAATGATTTCACGCTCTTCGTTGCCGTCAATTTGTGCCGGCGTGAAGCCGTCGACGAAAGCCAGGGTCTTGCTGATCAGCGCTTGCAGGTCCGCAAACGTCTGTTCGTTGTCCTCGTACTTGGGCACTTCTACGCCGGCAAGCCGTGCCGATACGCCACGGGCAAAGTCGGCGGCAATCTGCACCTGGCGAATCAACGGGAACATATCGGGAAACAGGCGGGCTTGCAGCAGTGCGTTCGGGTCGATGTTCTTCGCCGCGGCATGCTCTTCGGTCTTGGCCAGAATAGCGCTCACGCTGTTCAGCATTTGCTTGAAGACGGGCACGGAGGTGGCGTACAGGGAAATGGTCATGGGGCTTCCTTGGGGAGTGTGGCGTGAGTGTCGTGGTCAGGATTATAGGCAGGAACGGCCGAGGCTCGGCATCGGTGTCGCCCTCACACCGGCGTCATTGCCGCGAAGGCGGGGCTGGCCGCCAAGCCGTTGGCACGTCGGCCGAGGTGACGCGGCCCGGTCTCGGTCGTTAGCTTCTCATGCCAGCCGGTCGGCGTGCTCCTGTATCACTGCCGCAATCAGTTCGGCGATGAGCTGTACGCGGGGCGAGCGCCGCACGTCGGGATGCACTGCCAGCCAGATGTCTCGCTGCATCGGCGCGACCGCCCCATCCAGTGCGATCAGGTCCGGATCGTTTCTGGCGATGAAGTGCGGCAACACGGTCACGCCCAGCCCAGCGCGGCAGGCCTGATGCAAGGTGGCGAAGTCGTTGGCGACCAGCAAGCACGGCGCCCCGCCGGCGTATTCGGCCAACCATGCCTGCTGCGGCCCGCCTTGCAGGGATTCGCCATAGCCGAGAAACGCCCATTCGGCACGGGGTATCTGCTGCCAGCGGCGGCTCCCGTACAGTCCGTAGCCCATGCTCCCCAGGCGGCGGGCAACCAGGCCGGGGGCGTCCGGGCGCGAGAGCCGGATGGCCAGATCGGCATCGCGACGATGCAGATTGGCGGCGCGCACTTCCCCCACCAGATCCAGCACGATGCCGGGCCAGCGATGGCGCTGCGCCGCCAGCAGCGGCATCAGGAACTGGCTGGTCAACACCGGCGGTGCGGACAGCCGGACGGTGCCTTGCATGGCGGTCATGCTCTGGGCGGCGCGGCTGAACGCGAGCGCTTCGGCTTCGAGGCGTTGCGCGGGCTCCAGCAACGCGCTGCCTTCGTCCGTCAGTTGCCAACTGCGCTGCAGACGGTCGAACAGGCGCAAGCCTATCCTCGCCTCCAGCGCGCCGACCCGACGTGCCACCGTGGAGTGCTCGACCGCCAATGAGCGCGCGGCGGCGGACAGGCTGCCCAGCCGGGCCAAAGCAAGAAAATAGCGCACGTCGTCCCACGCGAGTTCATCCGGGCGCGCAGCCGCCCGCTCTTCTGTCGAATTTTGCACAATCACTGGGCCGATATTGGGAATTCCGGTTGATTCTGCACAAGGCTATCGTGGCTGTACATCGTCAACGGAGCAAAATCATGAGCCAGCCATTCACCCGCGCCATCCGCATCGCCGAGCCCGGCGACCCGTCTGTCCTCCAGGCCGCAACGATCCCGCTGCCGCCGCTCGCACCGAATGCGGTCCGGCTGCGTCAGAGCGCGGTCGGGGTCAATTTCGTCGACATCTACCAGCGCAATGGTTTCTACCCGGTGCCGCTGCCGGTGGTCCTGGGCGTGGAAGGCGCCGGCGTGATCGAGGAAGTCGGCAGCGCCGTCACCGCCTTCACCATCGGCCAGCGGGTTGCCTGGGCCGGAGCATCCGTCGGCGGTTATACGGGCGTGCTCGACTTGCCGGCAGACCGGGCGATCGCCCTGCCCGATTCGGTGGCCAGCGATGTCGCGGGCGGCAGCCTGCTGCGTGGCATCACCGTCTATATGCTGCTCCAGCAGGTGTGGCAGTTGACGCCGGGCCAGACGGTCTTGGTGCACGGTGCCGCGGGCGGGCTCGGCCTGCTGCTGATCCAGTGGGCCAAGGCGCTGGGCGCGCGTGTGATCGGCACCGTCAGCGGCCCGGACAAGGCGGCGCTGGCCTATGCCCGCGGGCTGGACCGGGCGGTGGATTACCGGCAGGAGGATTTTGTCGCGGCGGTGCAGGACTATGCCGGCAAGGGCGGGGCAGACCTGGTGATCGACGGAATCGGCGGCGAGACGCTACTGCGCAGCATTGCCGCCGCGCGGCCGGGCGGCATGGTGGCGAGCATCGGCTGGGTGTCCGGGGCCGGGGAGCCCGCCGAGGCCGGCGAGATCGCGGCAGCCCGCGGAGTCACGCTGACGCGGCCCAGCGTGCTCGGCTTCATGGCCGACCCGCAGCACTACCATGCCGGGGCGCAGGCCACGCTGGCGCGGCTCGCCTCCGGCCTGGTCGTCGATATTGCGGCACGCTTGCCGCTCGAGCAGGCGAGTGAAGCGCACCGGCGTCTGGAGGCCGGCGAAGTGCGCGGCGCCTTATTGCTGGAACCCTGAGCGGCGGTTTGCCCGACCGGCTTGGGCCCGGACCTGCTCGTCCCGGCCCAGTCGGGGTGACTATCGCGGCAGGAAGAACCGTTTGAGGCGTCCGTTCTGGCCGGCAATAGTCCCTGACCAGGACGGACGACTGGCGCATCTCACCGTTAATTCTGGGGGGCGAGCGACTTCTTTTGGCTAATGGACAAATACGATACCAAGCCGAGGATGGTCGCGAGGAAGATCGCACTCGTACCTACGGTCCCCAAGCCTAAACCGCCGTTGCTAGCGGGTTGCGACAGGAGGTCGCCGCACGACGCGCCAAACGGCCGGGTAAGCACGTAGGCAATCCAGAACGCTGCGATCGCGTTGGCTTTGAAGGCGTAATGGCCAATGGTGACGGCACCGATCAGAGCAATAAAGATCAGCGCAGAGGTCGCGTAACCTAGGTGCAAACCTTCTGCGACAAGGTCACCCGCCGCCGTACCCAAGGCAAACGTGAACAGGATGGCCGCCCAGTAAAAGAACTCGCGTTTGGTGGTGTAAATGGTGTGAATGGACAGGGTTTTTTCGCTGGCATACCAACCCGCAAACGTCGCCAACAGTGCCACGCTAAACACGGTGGTGGTCGTTTCCAGTGTCACATCAAAGTGATCCACCAGATTGTCGGTAATGAGCGTCCCGAAAATACTGATGAGGACGACGGTGATCCAGTAAACCCACGGGACGTATTTCTTGGACCGAATCTGAGCGAACAGCGCAATCAGAAGCAACACCCCCATTATTATGGAGGTGCCGGTCAGGCCGAAATTCAGATTGAATGAAAGAAAATCGGCGGCCGTTTCTCCGACGGTCGTGGCCATGATTTTGATTATCCAGAAGAAAATCGTGACTTCTGGAACCTTGTTCAGCATTCGCGCGTTGCTTTCACTCAGAGCAGTGTTCATAGGGTTTTCTCCTGACAGGATCAATGGGGGTACGAGATGGCAGGGCTCACTCTGGTCGGCGAAGCTTAAGAGGAGCTTATGATCTCATCTCACCCCCAACCGCCAGGGCTGTTCCGTTCTAGAGCAGCGCCTTGAAGCGTAGTAAGCGGTTGAATTGATAGCGTTTTTAGAAGGGTGCCTGAGCGATGTTGGCTTTGTGGTTGAAGCGCAACAGCTGAACGTCCAACGGCGGAAACTGGCCAAGATGGCGGTGGAATAAGGCAGCTGCCCCCTGTCGAACACAGCGTTACATCTCCTCACATTTGGTGAACAGACGGGCGGGGTCGGGCTTCGTAGTATTCATCTCAAGGACGCGCCGAACCAGACGCCACACCGATACGAAACCAAACGACTGAGGAATACCATCATGAAAAAACTGACCCTGATCGCCCTGTCCGCTGTGTTTGGTCTGGCTTCGGCTGCCGGCTTCGCCGCTGATGCCAAACCGGCCACCGCCGTTAAAGTAGCCGCTTCGGCCCCGGCCGCGGCTTCCGCCCCGGCCGCCAAGCACCACCACAAGAAGGCGCACAAGCATCACGCCAAGAAGGCCGCTTCGGCCCCGGCGGCTCAGAAGGCCCAGGCCGCCAAGGCCAACGCTTCGGCTCCGGCGGCTTCCGCCCCGGCTGCCAAGAAGCACCACAAGGCCACCAAGCACATCCACAAGGCCACCCCGAAGAAAGCCGCTTCGGCTCCGGCGCAGAAAGCCCAAGCCGCCAAGCACCACAAGGCGACCAAGTCGCACAAGCACAGCCACAAGGCTAGCGCCAAGAAGCCGGCCGCTTCCGCCGCCAAGTAAGCTGATGGCTCGGAGCCTGGGGCTCCCCCATGACGCCGCTACCGTATTGGCCGAACCGGCCGGTTTCGGTGGCGGCGTTGTCGTTTTCTGCCCGCCTGGGCACCGTGTTACCCAACGGGCGTGATGTCATGCCTTCTACATGGACACTTGATTATCGTCAGGCGGCAGTGCAACACTCCTAAGGGAGTCAGCCTCGACGAGCCGCGCCTTCCGGCGGGCTTGGGGCTGGATCGTGATGTTCCCACTTCGGCAACGACAAGGAAGATGACTATGCGCAAGTTCGTGATGATCGCTCTGGTAGCGCTGGCTTCGGCCAACGTGGCGGCCTACGCTGCCGACGCTTCGTGTACCGCCAAGGCGGCCGAGAAGAAACTGGCCGGTGCCGCCAAGGACAGTTTCGTGAAGAAGTGCGAGAAGGACATGAAGGCGGCCTCGCCGCAGACGATGTGCGAGGGCAAGGCGGCCGAGAAGAAGCTGGCCGGCGCGGCCAAGAACAGCTTCGTGAAGAAGTGTATGAAGAGTTAAGCGGCTCGGCAGCCCGCCGTCGCTTTCTTAGCGAGGCCCAGCCAGTGATGGCTGGGCCTTGTTGCGTTCAGTGGGCCGGGTTTTATGGAGCGCGGGTTTGGACTGTGGCTTTGTCGGTCTCGCCCGACCGGCGACCTACTTTTCTTGCTTCGCCAAGAAAAGTAGGCAAAAGAAGGCGACCCCGATGCGCTGGCCTTCGGCTTCCCTCGCGCCTGCCAAGCGGCCAGGCGCCGCCGAACTCGCGCCGCGCTAACGTCGCGGCACTCGAACATGCGGGGCTTAAGACCTGGCCGCTTGACGATCGCTCGGCAGCGCAAAGGGGGATGGGCAGGACGATTGCAGCGGCAGTGGATTCGGAAGATTGAACACCGCGACGAACTGAACCGCGGACTATCTTTGCCATGGTTGGCCGAAATCGACCTTATCCGGTAGATCACCCATAGCGCTCTTTCGGCCAACCTTTACACTTACCCACAGCAAGGCGCAAGCAGGCGGTTTTATCCACAACCCCCAATCGCTCTCGCACTCTGTTGATTTTCCAAGCCAATTCACGACTGCCACCTACCACCACCAATTCCCCTTCGACGCCGCCGAGGACGACCCGCTCAGCGGGCCGGCGTCGTGGGGTCGCCTTTTCTTTGGGTTCTTTCTTTTGGCGAGACAAAAGAAAGAACCTCGCCGGTCGGGCGAGACCGACAAACTCACAGCCCAAACAAGCGTCTCCTACGGCCTCTACCTCGATCCCATAAAGAACCTTGGTCTGGCCAGTTCCCGGTTGATCCACTTCCTCAATGAATACGATCGACCGGGTGGCAGCCGCGCCTGCACGGACTAATACGGGGTATGGAGCGGTGTTTCTACTTGGGAAGGAGGAGCCAAGATGCGCCAGCTCGATTATCAGATCCTGACCGTGGACAACGGCGCGCCGATCAAGCTGTGGACCAACGGCGTACCGGTCGACGAAGCGGCCAAGCTCCAATTGATGAACACCGCACGGCTGCCGTTTATCTTCGACCACATCGCGGTGATGCCGGACGTGCACCTGGGCAAGGGCTCGACCATCGGCAGCGTGATCCCGACCCGCGGCGCGATCATCCCGGCGGCGGTCGGCGTCGACATCGGCTGCGGCATGATCGCCGCGTGCACCTCGCTGACGGCAAAGGACCTGCCGGACAACCTCGGCCCGCTGCGCCGCGCGATCGAGATCGCGGTGCCGCACGGGCGCTCACCGGGGCACCGCGACCCCGGCGCGTGGAACACCCCGCCACGCGAGGTGGACGCGGCGTGGCAGCAGCTCGCGCCGGGTTTCAAGCGGATCACCGACAAGTACCCGAGGCTCGCCAAGACCCACCACCGCGTGCACCTGGGGACGCTCGGCACCGGCAACCACTTCATCGAGGTGTGCCTCGACGAGGCGGACCGGGTGTGGTTCATGCTGCATTCGGGCTCGCGCGGCGTCGGCAACGCGATCGGCTGCCTGTTCATCGAGCTGGCGCAAGACGACATGCGCCAGCATATCGCGAACCTGCCGGACCGCGACCTCGCGTATCTGAAGGAGGGCAGCCGGCATTTCGACGACTACGTCGAAGCGGTCGGCTGGGCGCAGGCGTTCGCGCGCCAGAACCGCGAGCTGATGATGCAGAACGTGATCGCCGCGGCGCGCCAGGCGCTCGGCCGGCCGTTCGACGCCAGCGTCGAGGCGGTCAACTGCCACCACAACTACGTGCAGCGCGAGCGCCATTTCGGCACGGAGATCCTGGTGACGCGCAAGGGCGCGGTGTCGGCGCAGCGCGGCGAGCTCGGCATCATCCCAGGCTCGATGGGCACCAAGAGCTATATCGTGCGCGGGCTCGGCAACGAGGACAGCTTCTGCTCGTGCAGCCACGGCGCCGGCCGGGTGATGAGCCGCACCGAGGCGAAGCGCCGCTTCACCGTGGCGGACCAGGTGCGCGCGACCGAGCACGTAGAGTGCCGCAAGGATAAAGACGTGATCGACGAGATCCCGATGGCGTACAAGGACATCGACGCGGTGATGGCGGCGCAGCAGAGCCTGGTCGAGGTGGTGCATACCTTGCGCCAGGTGGTGTGCGTGAAGGGCTGAGAGCCGCCAGCAAACCCCTCCCGGCGTTGTTGCGCTGCCTTGCCGTACTAGCTGTACTGTCTGCGGCAGCGCGCCTAGCCGGGATCGCTGCACTGGGGTTTGTTAGCGGCTCTAGCGTTCGGCCAACGTTGGCCGAACGCTTTCCCCGTCAACCCGCCGGCTGCAGCACCGGCATCACGCTGTCGCTGACCTTCCAGCGGCCTTCGCCGCTCAGCTCGAGCTGGCGCGGGTGATGGGTGAGCAGCGTGCTGCGGTGGCCGACGCTGACCAGGATGGTGTCGGCCAGCCGCTCGCGCACCAGCCGGTACATCGCGTCCTCCATGCCCTCGTCCATCGCCGAGGTGGCCTCGTCGAGGAAGGCGGCCAAGGGGCGGGCGAGCAGCAGCCGGCCGAACGCCAGCCGCTGCTGCTCGCCGAGCGACAGGATCCGGCCCCAGTCGGCGGGCTCGTCGAGCTGGTGGGTCAGGTGGCCGAGCTGCACGTCGAACAGCGCCTGCTGGGCGCGCGGATCGTCTTCGAGGCCGGGCGCGGCCGGGTAGTACAGCGCGTCGCGCAGCGTGCCCAGCGGCAGGTAGGGCTTCTGCGAGAGGAACAGCACGTTGCTGGCCGGGCGGACGATCTTGCCGTCGCAATACGGCCACAACCCGGCGATCGCGCGCAGCAAGGTGGTCTTGCCGGCGCCGGAGCGGCCGCGGATCAACAGCGGCGAGCGGGCGTCGACGCTCAGCGACACGTCTTCGAGCAGCACCACATTGGCCGGGGTGCGCACCGTCAGCCCTTCCAGCGCGACGCGGTGGCCTTCGTCGCGCACGTCCGGCGTGGGCAGCTCGTTCGCGTTGACGATCGAGTCGGTGAAGCCGGACAGACGGTTCAGCACCGCCCGGTAGCCGGCGAAGTCGTCGTACGCGCCGCGGAAGAACGACAGATTGCCGTGCAGCGTGTCGAACGCCTGCGTGGTCTGCATCAGGTCGCCGAGCGTGATCTGCTTGGTGAAGAAGCGCTGCGCCTGGATGATCATCGGGAACACCACCGCGATCTGGCTCGCGATCAGGTTGAAACCCTGGAATTTCATCGACCGGAACACGATCCGCCAGACGTTGTCGATCAGCCGGCCGAAGCGAGTGCGCAAGAGCGCGCCCTCGACCTTCTCGCCGCAGTAGAACGCCACGCTTTCGGCGTATTCGCGCAGCCGCACCAAGGTGTAGCGGTAGTCGGCGTTGAAGCGTTCGTTGAGGAAGTTCAGCCGGATCAGCGGGCGGCCGACCTTGAACGCGATCACCGTGGCGACCAGCACGTACAGGTAGACCAGGAACACCATCCCCCTGGGGATCACCTGGCCGAACAGGTGCACCTCGCCGGACAGCCCCCACAGGATCAGCGTGTAGGCGAAGGTGGAGACCATCGCGTTGACCACGCCCATCGACAGCGACAGCGAATTGGACACGAAGCTGGCGATGTCCTGCTGGATCCGCTGGTCCGGGTTATCGCCGACATCGGACAGGTACTGGCTGCGATGGTAGGCCTGCTTGTCGAGCCAGCGGGACAGCAGGTGCTCGTTGAGCCAGACCCGCCAGTGGATCGAGAAGCTCTGCTGGATGTAGTAGTCGATCAGGATGCGCACGATGTGCACGCTGGCGAGCGCCCCGAAGGTCCACAGGCTCAGCCAGAACGCCGGCTCGTCGAGCTTTTGCAGCGCGGTATAGAGGCCGTTGTACCAGGTCGAGATCAGCACGTTGATCCGCACCGCCATCAGCGTCAAGAGCAGGATCAGCGCCAACACCGCGAGCGGTTTCCAGCTGCGCCGTGGCGAGAAGTAGGGGCCGGCCAGCGCCCAGAACTGCTTGCCCCAGAGGGTAGAGCGGACCAGCAGATAGCCGACCGCGATAAACAACACCACGGTGATGCCGTAGGCCTTGGCCAGCCACACGGCGCTCGCGAACAGTTCCTGATTCCAGTGCATTTTTACTCCAGGACAGCCCTTGTCGTTGGGATACCGGCGCTACGCCGATAAATCACCATACTACGGCAACGGCGGAACCGCATTCATTGCTTCCATCGCCATCGGCCAGCGCACGCTCACCCGCAGGCCAGGCGCGCCCTCGTGCAGCGTCACGCGGCCGCCGCTGCGGGTGACGATACTGTTCACGATCGCGAGCCCCAGCCCCGAGCCGACCTCGTCGTTGCCGAGCATGCGGTAGAACGGGTCGAACACCCGCTCGCGTTCCGCCGCGGGAATGCCCGGGCCGGTGTCCGCGACCGTCAGCACGACCGCGTCCGGCTCGCGCCGCACGCCCAGGTCGACCCGCCCGCCCGCCGGGGTGTAGCGGATCGCGTTGTCGACCAGGTTGCGCAGCACGGTCAGCAGGTCGAGCTGCGGCAGACCGAGCGACAGTTCTTCCGCCTCGACCACGCCCAGGTCGATCCGCTTCGCGTCGGCGAGCGGCAGCAACTCCTCCAGTACCCGCCGAAACACCGCCGGAACCGACACCGGCGCCGCCGCGGCGGGCGGCTGCGCCTGCGCCTGCGCGCGCGCCAGGCTCAGCAGCTGTTCGAGCAGCGCCTGCGTGCGCTGCATGCCCTCGCGCAGTGCCGCGAGCCGGTCGCGGGCCGCGGCCGGCAGCGCGCCGTGCGCCAGGTTGTCCACCTGCAGCGACAGCGCGGTCAGCGGGGTGCGCAGCTCGTGCGCCGCGTCGGCGACGAAGCGCCGCTGCTGCTCAAGCGACTGGCCCACCCGGCCGAGCAGGCGGTTGATCGCGGCGCTGAACGGTTGCAGCTCGGCCGGCAGCTCGTCGTCGGCGAGCCGGGCCAGGTCGTGTTCGCTGCGGCGATCCAGTTCGGCCGACAGGCGGATCATCGGTTTGAGCATCTGTCGGACCAGCACGCCGACCAGGCCCACCAGCAAGGGGATCAGCACCAAGAGCGGCACGATGGTCTGAAACGCGCTGTGCCGGGCGACTTCGTCGCGCACCTCGGTCTGCTGGCCGACCGCCAGCCGTTGCCCGTTGCGCAGCGTCCGGACATACAGCCGCCACGAGGCGTCGCCCACCGTGACGGTCTGCAAGCCGTCCGGCAGCTGCCGGGGCAGCGCCAGAGCGCCGGCCGCGTCGAGCGGCTGCACCACCAGCCGCGACGCCGGGTCGGCGATGGGTGCGAGGCGGTTGCCGACCGGCAGATTGTGTTCGTCGATCAGCGCCGCCACCTGGCGCAGCTGGTCGTCCTGCAGCTCGTTGGCCTCCTGGAACGCCCAAACGAACGCGGCGGCGCCGGCGATGATCGCGATCGCGACGATCAGCACCGACAGCCAGACCGACAGCCGCACCCGCAGCGAGCGGTTCAACCGTCTTTGGACACCATCCATCCCACCCCCCTGACGTTCTTGATCGCGCTGCTGCCGAGCTTCTTGCGCAGCGAGTGGATCAGGAATTCGACCGCGTTGCTTTCCACCTCTTCGTTCCAGCCGTAGATGCGGTCTTCCAGCTCCTGGCGCGACAGGATCGCGCCGGGGCGCAGCAGCAGCGCCTGCAGCAGCGCGAACTCGCGCGCCGACAGCAGCGCCGCGATGCCGGCCGAACGGGCTTCGCGGGTGGTCGGGTCGAGCGTGATCGCGCCGTTGCTCAAGAGCGGGCTGGCTTGCCCGCCCTTGCGCCGGAGCACCGCGCGCATCCGCGCCAGCAATTCGCCCATCGCGAACGGCTTGAGCAGGTAATCGTCCGCGCCGAGGTCCAGGCCGCGGATCCGCTCGTCGACCCCGTCGCGTGCGGTCACGATCATCAGCGGTACCGGGTTGTCGCGGCTGCGGGTCTGCCGCAGCACCTCCAGGCCGTCCTTGCGCGGCAGGCCCAGGTCGAGCAGCACCAGGCCGTAGCTCTGGGTCTCCAGCGCGGCGAGCGCCTGCTGGCCGTCGCGGACCCAGTCCACCGCGTACGCGGCTTCCTTCAGCGCCTGCGCCACCGCCTCGGCGATCATCCGGTCGTCTTCGACCAGCAGTACCCGCATCTGCGCCCCCTCGCTCCGAACCCGCTTATCCGACCAAGCCCGCCTTGCGGCGCTTGGTCCAGCGCAACAGCACCGGGACGCCGAGCAGCAACAGCGAGGTGGTGGGCATCATGCCGACCGACAGCCAGCCCAAATGCTGCTGTATCCAGCCGATGCTGCCGAGCCAGTACCCGCCGAGCATCAGGCTGCCGCACCACATGATCCCGCCCACGCAGTTGTACAGCGCGAAGCGGCGCGGGCACATGCCGGTGAGGCCGGCCAGAAACGGGGCCATCGTCCTGACGATAGGCACGAACCGGCCGATCGACACGGTCGGCCCGCCGAAACGGTCGAAATAGTGTTTGGTCTTGGCGAGATGCTGCGGCTTGATCCAGCCGCGCCGGACGATCTGCTGGCCCAGCCGCGACCGGCCGATCGCGTAGTTGGTGCCGTCACCGGCAATCGCCGCGGCGGTCACCATCGCCACCGGCACCAGCGGCGACAGGCCCGCCAGGCCGAGGAAGGCCCCGGCCGCGAACAGCATCGAGTCGCCCGGCAAGAAGGGCAGCACCACCAGGCCGGTTTCCAGGAAGACCACCAGCGCGATCAGGCCGCAGCCCAGCGGCCAGTTCTGCGCCAAGAGCGCGATCAGGCCCTGGTCGTTGCTCACCCAGCTCAGTAGTCCGGTAAACAGCATTGCCTCACTCCGTCACCCCAGATGCTCAGTCGCCGGCGGCCGCCGCGACGAGAAAACCGCGAGTGTAACGCAGCAGGATGACCTTGCCGCGCTGGAGCACGACGGGCGGCGCAGCCGCAGGCAGACCGAGTTGGAGTTTGACCAAAGAAAAACCGGCAAGCGCTGCTTGCCGGTTTTCATCAGCTTGGCCGAAGCGCAGGCGCTCAGGCGTTGGGGCGCCCGAATTTCTTCGCCATGCCGGCGATCAGACCCAGCGTGGTCAGGTAGGCGACGATCTGCATGCCGGCCGGACGTGCGGTGTAGCCGATCAGCGCGTGCAGCATCTTGCCGATCACGCTGGTATCGGTGATCAGCCAGGAGCTATCCCAGACCATATCGCCCCAGGCCGGCAGCAGGTCCGCCGCGATCAGGAAGCCGACGCCCTGGCTGGCCATCCCGGCCGCGAGGAAGATGATCAGCGCGTTGGTCACCGAGAACAGCCGACGCGTCGAGATCTGCAGCAGGCCGAAGTACAGACCGGCGCCGAGCGCCACGCCGCCGGCCAAGCCGATCAGCGCGCCGACGACCATCTGCCCGGTCTGGCCCGGGTCGCCGGCGGCGATGCCGTAGAGGAACAGCACCGCCTCCGAGCCCTCGCGCAGCATCGCTACCCCGACCACGATCGCCAGGCCCGACAGCGAGCGCGTGCCCGCCGTCACCGCCTTGCCGACCGCGCCGAGCTGCTGCGCCATCTCCCGACCATGCTTGCCCATCCAGATGCTGTGCCAGGCCAGCATGACCACCGCGATGAACATCACCGCGGCGTTGAAGATTTCCTGGCCCATCCCGGACGCCCAGGACGAGATCGCGCCGGCGAACGCGGCGACCAGGCCGGCACCGACCAAGCCGCCGAGCACGCCGGTGCCGACCCAGAAGCCACGGCCGGGCACCGACTTGGTCGCCGCCATCACGATCGAGACGACCAGCGCCGCCTCGAGGATTTCCCGGAAAACGATCAGTATCGTGGAAAGCATGCTCGGGCCACCCGCTTACTTGACGATCAGGCGGGTCTTCGACGCCGCTTCGTGGTACTCGTCGTGGAACTCGTACTGGCCGGCCTTCAGGGGCCCGATGAAGAAGCTGGCTTCCTTGCCGCCTTCGACCAGCTTGCCGCCCTTGAAGTCGTCGCTCATGAATTCGGCGGTGGTCTTGTCGAGGTTCTTCAGCGTGATCTTGACCTTGGTGTTGGCCGGAATGGTCAGCTCGGCCGGCGTGAACTTGTGGTCTTTCAGCGACAGCGAGAACGCTTGTTCGGCGGCGAACGCCGAACTTGCCAACGGCAGTGCCAACGCCAGCGCGGCGGCAAACTTGGAAAGCTGATTCATGTCGTGACCTCGAGGGTAGATGCAAGGAAGTGCCCGAGCCGCAGCCCTGGCGATTAAATAAGAAGCGTTATCATCGTAGGACGAGATACTTAGCTGAAACTTAGCCACCGCGCCGCGGTAACGCCAAGCCGGCCCGCTCCGACCATCCGGCGGCGGCGCTGGCCGCCGCGCCCGCTTTGCGTTAGGGTGGCGGCGCCCGTCAACCCCTGGAGTGCATCTTGGAACGCATCGCCGTCATCGACTTTGAAACCACCGGCATCAGCCCCGGTGCCACCGGCCGCGCCACCGAGATCGCCGCGGTGCTGGTCGAGGACGGCCGGGTGGTGGACCGCTACCAGAGTCTGATGAACGCCGGGGTGCGCGTGCCGCCGTTCATCGAGCAGCTGACCGGGATCAGCACCGCGATGGTGAAGAACGCGCCGCCGGCCGCGACGGTGATGGCCGAGGTCGCCGACTTCGTCGGCGAGTCGCCGCTGGTGGCGCACAACGCCGCGTTCGACCAGAAGTTCTGGGACGCCGAGCTGGCACGGATCGGCCGGACCCGCCGCCAGGCGTTCGCCTGCTCGCTGCTGCTGTCGCGCCGGCTGCTGCCCGAGGCGCCCAATCACAAGCTCGGCACGCTGACCGCCTGGGCGCGACTGCCCGCCACCGGCCAGGCGCACCGGGCGCTGGCCGACGCCGAGATGGCCGCCAACCTGCTCGGCCACCTGAGCGAGCGGCTGACCCGCCAGTACGGGCTCTCCCATGTGTCGCACCGCCTGCTGTGCGAACTGCAGAAGGTGCCGGCCGCCAAGGTCGGCCAGTTCCTGCAGCGCGCCACCGCCCGGGCTTAAGTGCCTCGGCCAGGCCCTTCTTAACCGTCGATTCCTTAATTCACGAATTCACGCCTTCAGCAGATTGATCGCGGTCGGGTCGACCGTGGCGCCGCCGCCGCTGACGCTGGCGCGCGCGCCGTGGCCATCGAGCGTCAGTCGACATGACAGCTTACTGATCGCCGCGCCGGTGCGCTCGACCAGCAGCTCGACCGCACTCAAATCGCCCTTGGCCATCAGCCTGACGTATTGGCGCTGACTCTGCGCCGCGATCTGCCAGGCATCTCGGTGCCGGCCGCGCTGAGCTGCACGAAGCGATTCTGCAGCCCCTCATCGGCGGCGAACAGCGCCTCGATCCGCGCCTTGTCGGGGTGAGCATTACTGACCGCCGTGGCGCCGTTGAAGCCCGGCGACAGCTCCAGCTCGGGCGGGATCGCGATGCCCAGCTCGCGGCAGCGTCGGTTCAGGTCGGCCGAAAAGCGCTGCAGTTCGATCGCGAGGCGCTGCGGCAGCGAGGACTTGTCGATCATGTTGCCCGTCTGCGGGAACGACTCCTTGTCGAGCAAGGAGAGAGGGGGTGCGTCGGCGGCAGTCGCTGCCGGCGCAGGGGCAAGATCTGCCGACGCGCTCTGGCGCGCCAGCTCGGCGACGAAGCCGGCCGCGGCCGGCACGACCGGTGGTCAGCCGGTCTGGCGATGGGTGGAATCGTTGGCGCTGCCTGCGGGGCGGGCGGGGTTGATGACGGGCATCGCGAACTCCTCGCTGTGATGGAAAGCCACTGCAGCAGCAAGTTTCATGCCAATAAAATATTGCCTACATAATTCTATATGCCGTGCAGGCACGGCGTCGGCATGCTGGTAGGATAATCCGCTGACATACCCCGCCGGTCGGCCTACCCCTCCCGCCCGGCGGGTCCGCCCACAAGGACCCCCACCATGCCTGCCCTCTCGCTGCCGCTACCCCGGCAACTGCTCGCCCCATCCGCGGCCTGCCGCGCTCGGCCTACGTACAGGTGCTCGCCACACTGATCAACAATATGGGCGGCTCGTCCAAGCTGTTCCTGCCGCTGTACTTCCTCGAACACTACCGGCTCGGCTACGCACGCATCGGCCTGATGATGGGCGTGTACGGCCTGGGCAGCTTTCTCGGCGCCTACTTCGGCGGCAGCCTGTCCGACCGGGTCGAGACGCACCGGCTGACGCTAGCTCTGTTGGCCTGCAGCGGCGTGATCAGCCTGCTGCTGGCGACCCCGCTGCCGTTGGCGGCATTCCCTGCTATTGCTGATCGCCGGGCTGTGCGACGGCGGCTTCCGCCCCGGCAATATGCGGCTGGCGCTGGAGCCGTGTAGCCCGGCGCAGCGGCCGACCGCACAGGGGCTGCTGCGGATGGCAACCAATCTCGGCGGCGCGCTCGCCGGCATCAGCGGCGGCCTGCTCGCCAGCGTCGGCTACCACTGGGTGTTCCTCGCGCAGGGCGTCGCCAGCCTGCTCGGCGCCGCCTGGATGCTGCACAGCTACCGGCGCGAGCCACCACCGCCGCGCCTGGCGCCGCCGCTCGCCGGCCGCGAGGCCGGCCGCTCGGCCTGGCTGGATAAGCCGTTCCTGGTGTTCATCGCCGGCCAGCTATTGGCGCTGACCGTGTTCGATCAGATCTACGGCACGCTCGGGCTGTTCCTGCGCGAGCAGTATCGGCTCGGGCCGCAGTGGCTCGGCTACCTGTTCACGCTGAACTGTCTGATGGTGGTCGGGCTGCAGCTGCCGATCGCGCACCGAGTCGGCCACTGGGGGCTGGCGCGCAGCTCGCACGCAGGCGTGCTATGCGTCGGCGCGTCGTTCCTGGTGCTGAACCTCGGCGACAGTGCGCCGTGGGCGCTGGCGGCGATGGCGGTGCTGACGGTGGGCGAGCTGTTGATGTTGCCGACCTGGGCGGCGATCGTGATGTTGCGCTCGGAAGGGCGGCGGCGCGGCCAGTATATGGGCATCTACAATGCCGCCTGGACCGGCCGCACGCTGTTCGCGCCGGCCTTGGGCACCTGGGCGTATGGCCAGTTTGGCGGGCCGCTGTTGTGGTGGCTGTGTGCGGGGGTGGCGGGGCTGGCGCTGGCCCTGCATGGGCCGACGCTGCCGCGGATGCTGGGGCGGGAGTAGTTGCGCTGTCCTGTAAAAAAGGCGGCCTTGTGGCCGCTTTTTTTGATTCTGCATCGCTTCGTTGGAATGGTGGTGGGGACGGCGGCTTTGTCGGTCTCGGCCAGCCGACCATGCCTTTACTACTAATTCATCGGTCGATGGTAGTCGGCGTGAGTGGTGCGACAGCGCCGGTCCCGCCCGGCGGGGCGGCTCACTTTTCTTGCTTCGCCAAGAAAAGTAAGCAAAAGAAGGCGACCCCAGTGCGCTGGCCTTCGGCTTCCCTCCCGCCTGCCAAGCGGCCAGGCGCCGCCGAACTCGCGGGCGGCTAACGTCCGCCCACTCGAACAAGCGGCGGCTTAAAACCTGGCCGCTTGACGATCGCTCGGCAGCGCAAAGGGGACGGGCAGGATGATTGCAACGGATGTGGATTCGGGAGGTTAAAAAGGCGACGGCAGACTTGTGGACTTACTCGCCAAGGTTGGCCGAAGCAGACCTTATCTGGCGGGATCACGCATCAGGCACTTTCGGCCAACCTTGCGTTTATCCACAGTAAGTCGTCGATCTCAGCCTTTATCCACAACTATCAATCGTTCCAGCAAACTGCTGACGTTCCGAGCCCACTCACGACGGCCACCTACTACCACCCCTGCCCCTTCGACGCCGCCGAGGACAGCACGGCCAACGGGGGGTGTCGGCGAGCACTGTCCGAGTGCCGGCTTCAGCCGGCGCGAGTTGCGCAGCCGCCGTTGGCCGTGGCGCCCGTAGGGCAGCCCGCAACGCGGGCCGGCGTCGTGGGGTCGCCTTTTCTTTGGGTTCTTTCTTTTGGCGAAACAAAAGAAAGAACCTCGCCAGTCGGGCGAGACCGACAAGGCCTCAGCCCTCACCTACGTTGGCCGAAAGCACAGATCTGATGAGGTGTTGCCCCCTCCCCCTCATCCACAAGCATGAAGCCCGCCCCTTACAAAAAAAGCGGCCCAGCGGCCGCTTCTTCACTCCGAAACCACGCCTTTCGGCCAACGTTCAGCCGCGCTGAACCGCCAGACTCCGCCGCGGCGCCCGCACCAACTGCCACACGCACAACACCCCGGCAAACCCCGCCCCCGCCAGACACACCCCATACCAACCGACCGCCGCGTAGGCAACGCTCGCCGCACTCGAGCCGGCCGCGCCGCCGATGAAGTAGCTGGTCAGGTAGACGGTGGTGATCCGGCTGCGCATCTCCGGCGCCAGCGTGTAGATCACGCTCTGGTTGGAGATGTGCAGGCCCTGCACGCCGATGTCGAGCAGCAGCACCCCGGCCAAGAGCGCCACCAGCGACTGTGCGCCGAGCGCGATCAGCCCGAACGAGAGCAGGATCGCGCCGCTGCACAGCACCGTCGCCACCCCGCCGCGGCCGCGGTCGGCGAGCCGCCCGGCAAAGCCGGCCGACAAGGCGCCGGCGGCACCGGCGAGGCCGAACAGGCCGATCTGCCCCTCGGAGAAGCCGTACGGCGGCTGGCTGAGCAGGAAGGTCAGCCCGGTCCAGAATACACTGAAGCAGGCGAACGCCAGCGCGCCGTACAGCGAGCGCAGCCGCAGCGCCGGCTCGGTGCGGATCAGCGTGACGAGCGACTTGAGCAGCGCGCCGTACTGGAACGAAATGTCGCGCGGATCGCGCGGCAGTGCCCGCGCCAGCAGCAGGGTCAGCAGCGCCACCAGCAAGGCCGCGACCACGTACACCGCGCGCCAGCCGGCCAGCTCGGCGATCAGCCCGGACACGGTGCGCGCCAACAGGATGCCGAGCAGCAGACCGCTCATTACCGTGCCGACCACCCGGCCGCGCTGGCGCTCGTCGGCGAGCGACGCGGCGAACGGCACCAGCAATTGCGCCGAGCAGGAACTCATGCCGACCAGCACGCTCGCCAGCGCGAAGCTGCCGAAGCCCGGGCTGAACGCCGCGACCAGCAGCGCCAGCACGCTCGCCGCCAACAGGCCGAGGCTCGCCGGCTGACGGCCGAAGCTCGTGGCGATGGTCGCGAGCAGCGGCTGCGAGTAATAAAGGTTGGCGATGACGGTGCCGCAAGCGATAGCGAACAGCAGCGTCAACGGCCGCGACAGGTGGTGGGGGTAGTGGTCATCGGTGCATCAACCCAGGTTAGGGCAGCCAACATGGCAGCGTAGCGCTAGGCGCCCTGCCGTAGACAGTACAAGTAGTACGGCAAGGCGGGGCAACAACGCCGGGAGGATTTTAGCTACGCAGAAACTCGCAAAAGCCTCGTTTTGTTGGCGGCTCTCAATCGGACGTCGCCACGCCGCGCATCGCGGCGGCGTAGCCCTGCGGTGTGTAACGGCTGGTCACCAACAGCATCGCCGCGGCCGACACGATCAACAGCAGCCAACCGGCGGTGAAACTGCCGCTGGCGTCGCGGATCCAGCCGATTGCGAACGGCGCCAGCGCCGCGATGATGAAGCCGAGCCCCTGCACGAACGCCGCCAGCTCGCCGGCGGCGCGCGGTTCGTGCAGGTGGTCGAGCGTCAGGATCAGGCTGAGCGCGAAGCAGCCGCCCAGGCCGAAGCCGGTAGCACTCACCCACAGCCAGGCTAGCCGTTCCGGACACACGGTCAGCCCGACGAAGCCGACCAGCTGCAGGCACAGGCCCAAGGCCAGCCAGGGGCGGCGGTCGGCGCTTTTGAGCGCCAGCGCCGGCAGCGTCAACGCGGCGACCACCTGCGCGGCGGTCATCAGGCCGAGCAGGCTGCCGCCCTGCTGGGCGCTCAGGCCGCGCTGCACGAAGAACGGCGGCAGCCACGCCACCATGCTGGTATAGCCGCCGTTGATCAGGCCGAAATAGAGCGCCAACAGCCAGGCGCGACGGTTGCGCAGCAGCGCCCCGAGGCCGCGACCGGCGGCTCGCGCCGGCTCGGGCATCTCGCCCGGCGCCGTCCGCCACACTGCGAGCGCCACGACCGCGAGCAGCGCCCAGACCCCCAGCCCGGCGTGCCAGTCGTGCAGGCGCCGCGCGAGCCAGGGGCTCGCCACCGCACCGAGCCCGCCGCCGCCCATGATCGCCGCCGAATAGAGGCCCATCGTCTGCGGCAGCCGCGCCGCGTAGTTGTGCTTGATCACGCCGGGCAGCAAGGCCTGGATCAGCGCGACGCCGACGCCGACCAGCGCGGCGCTGGCGATCAGCGCGCTGCTCGTGGCGGCGCTCCAGCGCCAGCCGCAGGCGGCGCCGATCACCGCCAGGCCGAGCGTCACGCCGTGGCGGTCGCCGAGCACCCGGCTGACCCGACCGCCGGCCAGCGCGAACAGCCCCATCGCCAGCACCGGCAGGGTGGTCAGCAAGGAGGCGAGCCGAAACGGCAGGCCGGTGGCGGCGCGGATGTCGCCCAAGAGCGGACTGATCGAGGTCAAGGTCGGGCGCAGGTTCAGCGCCACCAGCAGCAGCGCGGCCAGTAGTGCCGCGCCGCCGCGCGCGCCGACGCGCGGTGCGGCGAGTGCCGCCGAGGACTCAGCCATGCTGCGCTCCCCGATATAGGCCCGGCGCACACTGTCTCATCGGTTCCATTGATTGCTTCTCCCTGTCTACTGCTTGCCGAGTGTAGGGACGCGCTTGGCTATTTAGAAATGAAATGATTGAATGTCTGCTAGTGGCATTTACACTGGAAACACCATGCTCGACTTAACGCTGCTGAAAAGCTTCGTCGCGGTCGTCGACTGCGCGAGCTTCACCCGCGCCGCCGAGCGGCTGCACCTGACCCAGTCGACCGTCAGCCAGCAGATCCGCCGCCTCGAAGACGCGGTCGGCCGGCCCTTGCTTGAGCGCGGGCCGCGGCTGGTGCGGCCGAGCGAAGACGGCGAGCGGCTGCTCGGCTACGCGCGCCGGCTGGTCGCGCTGGCCGACGAGGCGAGCGACCTGTTCGGCGCCTCGCCGCTCGACGAGGTGCTACGCCTCGGCCTGCCGGAGGACTTTGCCGCCGGCCGGCTCACCCCCTTGCTCGCCGCCTTCGGCCGCGACCACCCCGGGCTGCGCCTGGAGGTGACCAGCGGCCTGAGCGGCGAGCTGCAGCGCCTGTACGACGCCGGCGAACTCGACCTGATCCTGGTCAAGCAGCTCACCGGCCAGCGCGCCAGCGTCGCCGCCTGGCCGGAGCCGCTGATCTGGGTCGACAGCCTGGCACACCCGGCCTTAGGCAGCGAACCGCTGCCGCTGGCGGTGTTCCCGCCCGGCGGCCTGTACCGCAACGAGATGATCCACGCGCTCGAGGTGCTGGGGCGACGCTGGCGGATCAGCTACTGCAGCACCAGCCTGACCAGCCTGTGCGCCGCGGTCGGCGACGGCCTCGGCATCAGCCTTATCCCGCGCCGCGCGCTGCTGGCAACGCACCGCGTGCTCGGCGCGGACCTGCCGGCGATCGAGGTGATGGAGCTGTCGCTGCAGCACCGCGCCGGCCTGTCGCCGCTGGGTCTGGCGCTGGCGGCGCGGCTGGCCGCCGCCTGCCGCGACGGCGCGACACAGGCCGAGGCGGGCTGAGTGCCTTTCAGCCAACGTTGCCAGCCGACCTCGCTCAGACAGTCCATGAAGCGACGCCGACCCGCCCCGGCGTGCAGCCGAACTGGCGCTGGAACGCCTCGATAAACGCCGAGGTCGAGCCGTAGCCGCAGTCGGCCGCGACCCGGGTCACCGCCTCGCCGGCCTGCAACCGCGGCAGCGCCGCGAACAGCCGCAAGCGCTGCCGCCAGGCGCGGAAGTTCAGCCCGGTCTCGGCGCGAAAATGCCGCGCCAGCGTGCGCGCGCTGGCGCCGACCCGCTGCGCCCAGTCTTCCAGCCGGCGCTCGTCGCCCGGTTCGGCCAACAGCGCGTCAGCGATGCGGCGCAGCCTCGGGTCGGCCGGCAAAGGCAGCACCAGCCTGGCCGGCTGCAGCGCCCGCAGCTGGTCGAACAGCACCGCCACCAGCCGGTCCACTTCTGCCGTGTCCGGCTCGGCGGCGGCGAGTGCGGAGCCGGCGACGATCAGCTCGCGCAGCAGCGGTGTCACCGTCAGCGGCTGGCAGGCTTGGCCGAAGCCGGCCGGCAAGGCCGCGTCCAGGTACAGGCTGCGGCACCACACCTCATGCTCGACCCGCACCCCGTGCGCCAGCCCGGGCGGAATCCACAGCGCCTGCTCGGGAGAGAGCAGGTAGCGGGCGCGTTCGGTCTCGACCTGCATCAGGCCGCGGCTGGCGTAGAGCAGCTGCGCCCACGGGTGGCGGTGCAGTGGCACGGTCGCCCCGGCCGGGATGGTGTGGGCGCGGAAGTACACCGGGCCGGGCAGCGTGGTCCAGTCGGGGATGAATACGGCAGGCTGTCCGGTTGGCGGCATGGTCTGGCGGCTCGGCGCAAGTGGCGGGATCAGCGCGCATGATAGCGTGGCGCTCCATTGCAATGACAAGGAGCTAACCATGAGCAGCCATACCTCCCTCGCCCGCTTGGGCGTCCCCGAACTGGCGAAACGCAAGGGCGCCGGCAGCCTGGTGTCGCTGACCGCGTACACCACCCCGATGGCACGGCTCGCCGACCGCCATGCCGAACTGATCATCGTCGGCGATTCGCTCGGCATGGTGCTGTACGGGCTGCCGAGCACGCTCGGCGTGACGCTGGAGATGATGATCGCGCACGGCCAGGCGGTAATGCGCGGCAGTAGTCGCGCGGTGGTGGCGGTCGACCTGCCGTTCGGCAGCTATCAGGGGTCGACCGAGCAGGCGTTTGCCAGTGCCGCGCGGGTGCTGGCCGAAACCGGCGCGCAGGCGATCAAGCTCGAAGGCGGGGTGGAAATGGTCGAGACGGTGCGTTTCCTGACCGCGCGCGGCGTGCCGGTGCTGGCCCACGTCGGGCTGATGCCGCAGCAGCTGAACGCCTTGGGCGGCTTTCGCGCGCAGGGCCGCGACGCCGCCGGCGCCGCCAAGGTGCGCGCCGACGCGCTGGCGATGGCCGAGGCCGGTGCGTTCGCGGTGGTGCTGGAGGGCATCGCCGAACCCTTGGCGCGGGCCTTGAGCATCGAGTTGCTCATCCCGACCATCGGCATCGGCGCCTCGCCGGCCTGCGACGGCCAGGTGCTGGTCAGCGAGGACGCGCTCGGCCTGTTCGGCGACTACACGCCGCGCTTCGTGAAGCGCTACTCCGAGCTGCTCTCCGACGCCGACGCGGCACTGGAGCGCTACGCCGCCGAGGTGCGCAGCGGCGCGTTCCCCAGCTTGGCGCACTGCTTCGGTGTGGAACGTGCATGAGAAAGGGGAGCCGGCAGGCTCCCCTTGCTGTGACATTGCGTTCGGCCGCCGAATCACTCGGTGGTGCTCGGGTTCCAGAACGCCTGGCTGACGAAGTCGTGGCTGACCAAGAGGCCGACGATGCGGTCGAGCTCGGCCGAATCGACCGAAGTGGCCTGCAGGGTCGCGTTGATCTCGACGTCGTCGTCGCCGAACGGCAGCACGTCGAGGTCGGCGACCGGGTAGTTGGCGGTCTCGAGCATCGCCTCCATCGCCGCGAGCGCGGTCTTCTGCTCGGCGCGGCTGGCGATCACGCACAGGATGTAGGTGAGCTCGCTGGCCGCGTCGTCGATCGGCCGGCGGTTGATCGCGTTGGCGAGCGGGCGCAAAAGCGTGTTGGCCGACAGCACGAAGCCGGCAGCCAGCACCGCCTCGCCGATCAGCGACGCGCCGGCGCAGGCCCCGGCCGCGGCCGAGCCCCACAGGGTCGCGGCGGTGTTCAGGCCGCGCACGTTCAGTCCTTCCTTCATGATCGCGCCGGCGCCGAGGAAGCCGACCCCCGACACCACGTAGGCGACCACCCGGGTCGCACCGTCCGGCCCGGCCAGGCGCCCGGCCAGATCGACGAACACCGCCGCGCCGACCGCGACCAGCGCGTTGGTGCGCAGCCCGGCGGTGCGCTGCCGGTACTGGCGCTCGTAGCCGACGATAGAGCCGAGCACGAACGCCACCGCGAGACAGATCAGAGTGTTGAGCAGCAGCCAGGGGCGGAAGTTTTCGATCACGTCCAGGGTCATGATCTTCCCCTTCTAAAAAGACGAGCGATGCTGACGGCATCGCTCTGGATTATTGCGGGATTCGGCCAACCTTGCTGCCGCAAGGTTGGCCGAATCGATTTCGATCGCGGCCAAGTCCATCGTTTCCCCGATCAATGACTTGCCCAACGTAGCCGCGGAGAAACCCCAGCGCAGCGGTTCCGGCTAGGCGCGCCGCCGCAGACAGTACGCACTGTACGGCAAGGCGGCGCAACAACGCCGGAAGGGGTTTATCCGCGGCGGCCCAAGACCTACTGCCACCCGTAGCGGCGGGTGTAGATCCCCTTCATCGCCTGCACCAGCGCCATATAACCGAACAGGATCACCACCAGCCACGGGAAGTAGGAGAGCGGCAGCGCCGTGAGGTGGAAGTAGTGCGCCAGCGGGCTCATCGGCAGCGCGATGCCGATCACGATGATTGCGGCGGTCATCGCCAACAGCGGCCAGGCGGCGCGGCTCTGCAGGAACGGCACCTTGCGGGTGCGGATCATGTGCACGATCAGCGTCTGCGACAGCAGGCCCTCGACGAACCAGCCGGACTGGAACAGCGTCTGGTGTTCCGGGCTGTTGGCGCTGAACACGAACCACATCAGCGCGAAGGTGGCGATGTCGAACACCGAGCTGAGCGGCCCGAAGAACACCATGAAGCGGCCGATCTCGTTCGGGCTCCACTGCTGCGGCTTCTCCAGCAGCTCCTTGTCGACGTGATCGAACGGGATGGCGATCTGCGACACGTCGTAGAGCAGGTTCTGCACCAACAGATGCAGCGGCAGCATCGGCAAGAAGGGGATGAACGCACTCGCCACCAGCACCGAGAACACATTGCCGAAGTTCGAGCTCGCGGTCATCTTGATGTACTTGAGCATATTGGCGAAGGTGTTGCGGCCTTCGACCACGCCCTGCTCCAGCACCATCAGGCTCTTCTCCAGCAGGATGATGTCGGCCGCTTCTTTCGCGATGTCGACCGCCGAATCGACCGAGATGCCGATGTCGGCCGCGCGCAGCGCCGGCGCGTCGTTGATGCCGTCGCCCATGAAGCCGACCACGTGGCCCGCCTCGCGCAGCGTGCGCACGATCCGTTCCTTCTGGCTCGGGTTGAGCTTGGCGAACACGTTGGCGGTCTGCACCACCGCCGCGAGCTGCGCGTCGCTCATCGCGTCGACCTTGTCGCCGAGCACCACGCCGCGGATGGTCAGCCCCACCTCGCGGCAGATCTTCTGCGTCACCAGCTCGTTGTCGCCGGTGAGGATCTTCACCTCGACGCCGTTGGCCGCCAGCGCCGTCAGCGCCGGCCGGGTGGTTTCCTTCGGCGGGTCGAGGAAGGCGATGTAGCCGGTCAGCGTCAGCTCGCTCTCGTCGCCGACGCCGTAGCTGTCCTTGCTCGGCAGCAGCTCTTTCGCCGCCACCGCCACCACGCGCAGCCCCTGGTGGTTCAGCTCGGCGGTCACCTTGCGGATGTCGGCCAACAGCGCCGGGGTCAGCGGCTCGACCTTGTCGCCGTGGCGCACGTGGGTCGACACCGCCAGCACTTCCTCGAGCGCGCCCTTGCAGATCACCAGGTGGGTGTCCTCGTGGCGGCTCACCACCACCGACATGCGGCGCCGCTCGAAATCGAATGGGATCTCGTCGACCTTGCGGAACGCCTGCGCGACGTTCAGCTCGCGGTGCACCTCGGCGTGCTCGAGTACCGCCACGTCGAGCAGGTTCTTCAGGCCGGTCTGGTAATAGCTGTTGAGATACGCGTACTCGAGCACCTCGTCGCATTCCTCGCCGTACACGTCGGTGTGGCGCTCGAGGAAGATCTTGTCCTGCGTCAGCGTGCCGGTCTTGTCGGTGCACAGGATGTCCATCGCGCCGAAGTTCTGGATCGCGTCGAGCCGTTTGACGATCACCTTCTTGCGCGACAACAGCACCGCACCCTTGGCGAGCGTCGAGGTGACGATCATCGGCAGCATTTCCGGGGTCAGGCCGACCGCGATCGACAGCGCGAACAGCGAGGCCTCGACCCAGTCGCCCTTGGTGAAGCCGTTGATGAACAGCACCAGCGGCGCCATCACGAACATGAAGCGGATCAACAGCCAGCTGACCTTGTTCACGCCGTGCTGGAACTGGTTCAGCGTGCGGTCGCTGCGGGTGACCCGTTCGGCCAAGGCGCCGAAGTAGCTGTGGTTGCCGGTGCCGACCACCACCGCGGTGGCCGAGCCGCTGACCACGTTGGTGCCCATGAAGCACAGGTTGTCGAGCTCGAGCGGGTTACCGGTCTTGCCGTCGCGCTGGGTCGGGAATTTTTCCACAGGCAGCGATTCGCCGGTCATCGCCGCCTGGCTGACGAACAGGTCTTTCGCCGCCAGCACGCGCAGGTCGGCCGGGATCATGTCGCCGGCAGACAGCCGCACCACGTCGCCCGGCACCAGCTCTTTGATCGGCAGCTCGAGCTGGCGCACCCGGTATGCGGTCGATGCCGCGCCGGCGCCGTGCCCGGCCCGCGGGGCCAAGAGCTTGGCCGAACGGCGCGACAGGCCGTCCGGCACCAGCAGGCTGGCCGGCAGCTCGGCGTTGCCTGCCGCCTGCAGCTGCAGCCGGGCGGCGAGCGCGCGCTCGGCCCCGACTGCGGCGACATCACCGTCCTCGACCGGCTCACGGCGCAGCACCGTGGCGGTGTTGCTGACCATCGCCTGCAGCTTCTCGGCGGCGCGGTTGGAGCGGCCCTCCTGCACGAAACGCAGCAGGGTCGACACCACCACCATCGTCGAGATGACCACGGCGCCCTTCATGTCGTCGGTCAGGTAGGACACCAGCGCCAGCACCGTCAACAGCACGTTGAACGGGTTGCGGTAGCACAGCCACAGGTGCTGCGCGCCCGAGATCGGCTTCTCGTGCTCGACCTCGTTCGGGCCGACCCGCTCGCGGCGCTCGGCGGCGTCCGCCTCGGTCAGGCCGTCTTCGCGGCTGTGCAGCTTGGCGAGCAGCGCCGACGGCTCGAGCCGCGCGGCGGCGGCGAGATCACGCGCCAGCTCGGCCGGCAGATCCTTGTTGGTATTGGCGCCGCGCAGCATGTCGAGTATCGCTAGGCGGCGGAAGTGGCGGGTGTTGACGCCCTTGTTGAGCAATTGCAGCAACTGCTGCTTGAAAAAATCGAAACGCATGATCTCTCCTCGGCCGCGGAGTGAATGGCCGGCCTCGGCCATCGCCCGGCGGCGATCCGATGTTGAGTCGAGCAAATCAATGCGCACCCGCGTCTGCCAGCCCTACGGACAGGCACACGCCGGCGCACCCTCGACCGGCCGAAACGCACGACGCCAACGGCGCCGCACCGCGGCGAGCGGCGAGGGTTGATTCGCAAAACAAGTAGTGGGAGAGCGCGGAACCGGCGAAGACCGGCTCGGACACCGCTGCCCGTGTCAGGCACGGCAGCGGCAGTGAAGACTGTCGTTACCTATGCCTGGACGTGGTTGGCCGATACCGGCCTGGGACCGTTACTAGAACAACTGTCCAAGTCAGGAACTCCATTCGAAATGACGGGCGGACCATACCACAGCCCGGCGCCACTGGGTATGACAATAGGAAAGAAAAGCGCCGATTCGTCGCCAATGTGACGAAAAATGGCACAACTTCGTCATTCACGACTACTTCAGGTAGGAACGCAACACCGCGAGTACCCCTTCCAGCTCGCGCTCGCGCTCCTCGGGTGAGGTCACCTCCGGGCCGAGATGCTCGCGCAGATGGCCTTCCAGCACCTGCGACATCAGGCCGTTCACCGCACCGCGGATCGCGGCGATCTGCTGCAACACCGCCATGCAGTCGGCCTCCTGATCGAGTGCCTTTTCCAGCGCCTCGGCCTGGCCCTTGATGCGGCGCACCCGGGTCAGCAGCGGTTTCTTGTCGCGCGTGGTATGCGGCATTCTGCTCGGTCCTCTTAAGATCAGATACAGGGGGATAGTATTAAGAGACGCCACAGGGAAACCTCAGCCATGCCGTTCGGCCAACCCTGGCACGAGGTCCTCATGCCGACCCTCACCGAGCTGTTGCATGGCAACGCCTGCGTCTAGGGCGCGATTCTACCCGGCGCGCGGCATGGGCTGGAACCGGCTTGCTCGAAATGGCAGCGATTCGCGGCCGCATCAGCCAGGCGGCGGTGCTGTCGCACTCGCCGATCGTCTGGCCGGGCTGTCGAGGGTGGGGGACAGTGCTTACTGCAGCGGCGCCGGGGGCGCCCCGCGGCCGGATGCCAGCAGCGTGGCGCGGGCGGTGCCGAGGTAGCCGTGCAACAGCGCACGGTGGCGCCGCGTGTCGTAGCGCAGCCAGATCGCCAGCCAGTGGGGCGGCAGGCCGAACGCGGCGAGCGACGCCAGCGCGTCGTGCTGCAGCCGGCAGCCGGCGTCGGTGCAGTCGTAGGCGAGCGCCAGCGTGTCCGAATAGCTGCGTCGGCCGACCCGGCCGAGCTTGTCCGGCCACGGCGCGGGGCCGAGCAGCACCCGGCCGGTGTAGAAGCACTGAGAACGCAGGTAGCTCTGGCAACTTTTCAGCTGTGCCGCCCAGCAAGCCACGAGACGCGGTGGCAAGGTCAGCGGCGAAGGTGGTCCTGTCATGGTTTCGCTCCGCTTTTGTTGCAACGCAGCATTTTTTATACGCCCCCATCCCGCCGACCGCAAGCCGCGTCGCACGCCTTTGTGGCCGGCGCGCCACGCGGTTCTGCGCCCGACCCACGCAAAAAAGCCGGGCGGCAGGGCCATTCGGCTTCGGGGCACAGCGCTGTCGCACCGGCTTATTTCTTCTCGCTGATCTGGTCGAACACGCCGCCGTCGTTGAAGTGCTTGGCCTGCGCGCGGCGCCAGTCGCCGAACTGCTCGTTCAGCGTAAACAGCTTCACCTTCGGGAACTGGCTGGCGTACTTGGCGGCCACCTTCGGGTCACGCGGACGGTAGTAGTTCTGCGCGGCGATCTCCTGCGCCTCCGGGGTGTACAGGAACTTCAGGTACGCCTCGGCGGCCTTGCGGGTGCCGTGCTTGTCGACGTTCTTGTCGACCACCGCCACCGTCGGCTCGGCCAGGATCGAGACCGACGGGGTCACGATGTCGAACTTGTCCGGGCCCAGCTCCTTCTGCGACAGGATCGCCTCGTTCTCCCAGGCGAGCAGTACGTCGCCGAGGCCGCGCTGCACGAAGGTGATCGTCGCGCCGCGCGCGCCGGTGTCGAGCACCGGCACATGTTTGAACAGCTCGGCGACATAGTCACGCGCCTTCGCCTCGTTGCCGTTGTTCTTCTTCAGCGCGTAGCCCCAGGCGGCCAGGTAGTTCCAGCGCGCGCCGCCGGAGGTCTTCGGGTTCGGGGTGATCACCTGCACGCCCGGCTTCACCAGGTCGCCCCAGTCGCGGATAGCTTTCGGGTTGCCCTTGCGCACCAGGAACACGATGGTCGAGGTGTACGGCGCGCTGTTGTTGGCCAGACGGGTCTGCCAGTTGTGCGCCAACAGGCCGTGGTCGGCCAGCGCGTCGATGTCGTAGGCGAGCGCCAAGGTGGCGACGTCGGCCTCCAGGCCGTCGATGATCGAGCGCGACTGCTTGCCCGAACCGCCGTGCGAGGCCTTGATCTCCAGCGCCGGGTTGCCCTGTTTCTGCCAGGCGGCGTTGAACGCCTTGTTGACGTCCTGGTAGAGCTCGCGGGTCGGGTCGTACGACACGTTGAGCAGGGCTTGCGCCGAGGCGGTAAAGGTCAGGCCCAACAGGGCGGCGGCAAGCAGCGAGCGGCGAAGATTCAGCGTCATGATTGGTCTATCTCCAGATAGCGTTGGCAAGCAGGCCCCGAGTCCGAGCCGACCCGAGTGTTGGACGCAGTCTAAAATCAATTTGCATATGAGCTGAAATGATTAAATATTACTTGTTGATAACTAAAAAGTTTTTGCCACCGGGATTTCAATATTCCTGAAACGCATTTGGTATTAAATTTAAATCACTTCCGGATATATATTGATTGCTTTAACCTGCAGCCTGAATGCGATTGAGGACCACCCGATGTTCAAACTACCCGACACGGTCGAGTACCTGATCCAGCCCGGCTGGAAAAACTCGCCGGACGACCACTGGCAGAGCCACTGGCAGCAGGCGCTGGGCGCGCGCCGGGTGGAGAACCGCGACTGGGACACGCCGCGGCTGGCCGACTGGCTGGCCGGGCTGGAGCGCGCGGTGGCGGCGGCCACCCGTCCGGTGGTGGTGGTGGCACACAGCCTCGGCTGTATCGCCGTCGCGCATTACGCGCAGCGCCACGGCAAGGGGCTGGCCGGGGCGCTGCTGGTCGCGCCGGCCGACGTCGAACGCGCCGCCGCGCCGTCGACCTTGGCCGAGTTCGGCCCGATCCCGCGCGAGCGGCTGCCGTTCCCGGCGCTGGTGGTCGCGAGCACCAACGACCCGTTCTGCCACGCCAGCCGCGCGCAGGAGATGGCGCTGGCGTGGGGGGCGCCGGTGCACTGGTTGGCCGAAGCGGGCCACATCAACGTCGACTCCGGCCACCGGGTCTGGCCGGACGGCTGGCGGCTGCTGGCGGCGCTGGCCCAGGCCCTGCGCCTGCCGCCGGCGCAGATGGCCTATTAGAGCCGCTAACACGGCGTTGTTGCCCTGCCTTGCCGTACTCCTTGTACTGTCTGCGGCAGGGCGACGAGCAGAACCGCTTCGCTGGGTTTTGTTCGCGGCTCTTGAAGATCAGATCAGAGCGAACGGCCCCGGCAGACGCGCATAGCGCTGCCGGGGCCGCTGCTTTTGGATCAGTGCCACCGTGTCGAGCCGGCCGCCCGGTCTTTGAGCGAATACCGGTTGGCGCCGGATCGAGCCGGCTTGCCGGCCGGGCTTGGCGACATTAGGGTTAGGCCATTCCTCCTCCCCCGGGACTCCCGATGTCGACCCTCGAAGCGCTACCCGGCCTCGCCGTCCGCCAGCACGGCGACCGCCTCTCCTTGGCCACCGCCGCGTTCAACGCCGAACTGTCGCTCGCCGGCGGCCAGCTGCTCGGCTACGCCCCGACCGGCCAGCAACCCTGGCTGTATCTGTCGCCGCAGGCGCGGTTCGCGCCGGGCAAGGCGATTCGCGGCGGCGTGCCGCTGTGCTGGCCATGGTTCGGCGCGCACCCCGACGATCCGAACCAAGCGGCGCACGGGGTGGCACGCACCGCCCCGTGGCAGCTGGCGAGCGCCACGCTCGACGAGGGGGTGCTGACGCTGCAGCTCGCCGGGCCGCGCTACCAGGCGCTCGCCGCGGCGCTGACGCTGGAACTGGGCCCGGACTCGTTCGCGCTGACGCTCACCACCCGCAACGACGGCGACACACCGTGTCGGCTCAGCCAGGCGCTGCACAGCTACTTCGCGGTCGGCGACTGCCGCGAGGTGACGCTGTACGGCCTGGAAGGCGCCGGCTACGATGACAAGCTCGGCCCATACGGGCAACCGGCCAGCGGCGCGCCGCTGCGTTTCACCGGCGAAACCGACCGCATCTACTACCCGGGCGCCGACGCGACGCTCCGGCTGGCCGACCCGCTCTGGCAGCGCATGCTGCGGCTGCAGAGCCACGGTTCGGCAAGCAGCGTGGTATGGAACCCGTGGCAGGACAAGGCGGCCGGCTTGACCGACCTGCCCGATGAGGACTGGCCGCGCTTCGTCTGCGTCGAGACCGCCAACGCCGGCGCCGATGCGCGCACGCTGGCACCGGGCGCGACGCAGCGGCTCGGGGTGCGGGTGAGCTCAGAAGCCCTCAATCCGCTCTAGCACCCGGCAGACGCGGTATAATCGGAACCGTTCTCAGCCTTATACCCGACACTTGCCCTATGGCCCGCCAGGACCCGATCGCCCGTTATCTGCCGCACACCTTCGCCAACGGCACCACCGTGCGGCGCTTCGCCAAGCCGTGCCCGCGCTGCCGCCAGGTAGTCGAGGCGGCCGATATGTACGGCCAGCTCGCGGTGCTGCAGGACCGGCTGTTCGTCGCTGCCGAGGGGCGCTGCCGCCATTGCGGCCACCGCTTCGCGATCGCCTGCCTGATCAGCAACGACAGGCACGTGCACCGGGTGGCGCTGCCGATGTGGGCGTTCAAGCTGTGGCTGAAGCTGGCGACCCGCAATACCATCCAGCCGGCCGACCCGACCTGGTCGCTGCCCGAGCCGGAAGCGGAGCCGGCCGCGCCGTCGCTGGCCGAGGCCGACGTGGTCGCCGCCGACACCATCGTCGGCCGCTACGACGGGCTGGAGATCCCGGCGTGGATCCGTCACGACGGCCGGCGCTACAACTTCGAGCGTACCGTCGCCACCGGCCAGCCACCGCGCCTCGCCGCCAGCGAGCAGCTGTATCGCGAACGGCTGGTGTACCGGCTGGAGAGCAGTCCGACGCTCGACGTCACGGTCTGACGAGCGAGCCCGGCCGACACGACAACGCCCGCAGCCTGCGGGCGTTTTTGTTGGTGGCGACGCGGATCAGATGCCGGCGTAGTCGCCCCACACCGTCTGCAACGCCGCCACCGCGGCGAGCGCGGCGGTCTCGGTGCGCAGCACCCGCGGCCCGAGCGTCAGCGGCGTCCAGCCGGCGTCGACCGCCGCCTGCTCCTCGGCGTCGGTGAAGCCGCCCTCCGGACCGGCCATCAGCCACAGCCGCTGCGGCGCGCTCGCCAGATCCGCCAGCCGGCCCCGGCCGAGCGGCGACAACAGCAGCCGCGCGTCGGCCGCCGGCGTTTCGGCCAACCATTGCGGCAAGCTGAGGATCGGCCGCACCTCGGGCACGGTGTTGCGGCCGCACTGCTCGCAGGCGGCGACGACGATCTCCTGCCAGCGCGCCACGCGCTTGTCGGCGCGCTCGCCGGACAGCTTCACCACCGCGCGGGCGCTGGCGAGCGGCTGGAACACGCTCACCCCCATCTCGACGCCCTTCTGCAAGGTGAATTCCATCCTATCGCCGCTGCTGATCGCCTGCGCGAGACCGATCGCTAGCGGCGACTCGCGGCTGACCGCCAGCGGCGCGTCAACCTCGACGACCGCCTCGCGTTTACCGAGCTGCAACAACGTCGCCGGATGCTCGCCGCCTCGGCCGTTGAACAGCGTCAGCGCGTCGCCGGCAGCGAGGCGCAGCACCTGAACGTGGCGCACCACCTCGGCCGGCAGCGCCAGCGTCTGGCCGGCGTGCAACTCGGTATCGACATAGAATCTTGGCATGGTGGGGAAAGTCCTGTGTAATGGGTGGCGGCAAGCCGCCGGCCGTATTGTGCCGGCTTTGCCGCCGCCATCCAACCGGAGTCCGTCCCGCATGACGTCCCGCCTCCTCGCCGCCTTGTTCGCCGCCACGCTGGCGCTGTCCGCCCACGCCGACGACGACCCGCGCCAGTACCAGCACGGCGCGAGCGTAGTCGACTTGCCCGGCCGGCCGCCGCAGCTGATCTGGTCGAGCTCGGGCCTGCCGCCGAAGGGCGAAGAGCCCGACGGCAGCTGGAGCCACGACGTCTACGCGGTGCCGTTCGACGCCGCGATCGTGCACGGCGTGCCGCAGGGCGCGCGGCGGCTGATCGCCAAGCCCGAGGCACAGGAACCGGCGAGCGCGGCGGTGAACCGCGCCGGGCACTTGATGATCACGATGGAAGACGGCTGGAACGCCCGCCACGTGGTGGCGCAGCGCTACGGCGTCTACGACGCCCGGCTCAAACCGGTGCGCGGCTACCCGCAAATGGTCGAGGACGGCGGCCACTCCGGCCACGTCGTCGCCGCCGGCGAGCGCTTCGTGGTGTTCTACTCGACCGAGTGGGTGCAAGGCGGCGGCGAGAACAACCTCGGTTCCGGGCGCGACGTGCGGGTGCGGGTGTACGATGGCGACGGCCGGCTCGTCCACAGCACGCCGATCAGCGTCGGCCAGCGCGACTGGTGGCCGGTGCTCGCCTCGTCACCGACGCGCAGCCTGTTGGTCTGGCAGCGCTTCGTGCCGAATGCGCTGCACGCGCAGCTCTTGGCCGCGGTATACGACCCCGAGCGCGGCAAGCTGCTCGGCCCGCCGCACGAGCTGATGCGCGACGTCGGCTACTACCGCTACCAGGTGGCCTGGCTGCCCGCCGCCGAGCGCTTCGTGCTGGCCGCCACCCGGATCAACGGCGAGGGCCGCGCCTGGCTGATCGACCAGGACGGCCGCCGCGAGGCGCAGCTCGCCTGCCTGCCGCCGCCGCAGCGCGAGGGCACGCCGGTGGTCGACGGCAACCGGCTGGCGCTGCCGCTGGCCGACGGCGGCGCGCTGCTGTTGAACGTCGCGCCAGGAATACTGAAGGCGGTCGGCCGCAGCCCGGGCCGGCCGCTGTTGTCCGAATCCGGCGTGGTCGGCCGCTTCACCGGTTTGCACGAGCTGACGCTGATCAGCCTGGACCGGACCGGTCTCACCCGCCATCGCCTGAATTTTGCCGAACCCGAGCCGGTGGCCGATTGCACTCTGCCGCCGACGGCCCTGGAGTAAGAGCCTATTTCAGTAGATATTCGCTTTGCGTTGCGGGCAGAAACGCTCGCAGGCAAGGCGCGAGGAGGCAATATGGCATTCCATATAACGACGAGCAACACAGCATGCGAGCGTTTCTGCCCGCAACCCGGAGGGCCAGTGCCGCTTTGGGCGCAGGGCGTTGTTGCGGACCACTGGCAGTGAATGACACTGCGGCGTGTCCCGCGCCTAGCCCTGCGCCCAAAGCGACACTGGCGCAAAGCGAATATCCACTGAAATAGGCTCTACTATGCCCGTACTCGATGAGGTCATCCGCGTGGTGCGCGAGGTGGCACACAGCGAGGTGATGCCCCGCTTCCTGCGCGTCGGTTCCAGCCGCAAGGATGACGGGTCGCTGTTTACCGAAGCCGACCTCGCCTGCCAGCAGGCGTTGGCCGAACGCTTGCCCAAGCTGCTGCCGCACCCGGTGCTCGGCGAGGAGATGACCGAGGCCGAGCAGACCACCTTGTGGCAGGCGCACCGCGACGGCCTGTGGGTGGTCGACCCGATCGACGGCACCACCAACTTCGTCAACGGCCTACCGTATTTCGCGATCTCGGTGGCGCTGATGGTCGACGGGGTCAGCCAGCTCGGGGTGATCTACAACCCGGTCAGCAAGGAAATGTTCTACGCCGAGCGCGGCTGCGGCGCCTACCTGAACGGCACGCCGCTGCCGCTGAAGAAGACCGTCAACTCGATCGGCGACGCGATCGCCGGGGTCGAGGTGAAGTACCTGCGCTCGGGCAAGCTGGCCAGCCGGCTGGCCAGCCTGGCGCCGTGCGGCAGCCAGCGCAATATGGGCTCGTCGACGCTCGACTGGTGCTTTCTCGCGGCCGGCCGTTACGACGTCTACCTGCACGGCGGCCAGCGGCTGTGGGACTACGCCGCCGGGGCGCTGATCCTGGAAGAGGCCGGCGGTCGGTTGGCGACGCTGAATACCGACTACTACTGGAGCGATACGGTGTGGAAGCGCTCGGCGATCGCCGCGCTGCATCCGGAGTTGTTTGCGCAATGGCACCGCTGGGTGCGGATGAACCAGTAGCGTCGCGAACAAAATCCTCCCGGCGTTGTTGCGCTGCCTTGCCGTACCACCTGTACTGTCTGCGGCAGCACGCCTAGCCGGGATCGTTATCACTGAATTTTGCTAGCGACTTCAAACACCGCGCCGGCGCGGCAATGAAAAAGAGGAGCCCCCCGGCTCCTCTTTAATTTTCTGCGCGTTCTGGATGGACGCTTACTTGGCCGCCGAGGCGGTCGGCAGCGCCGGTTTCAGCCGCTTGGCGTCTTGGTCTTCCCGCTCGATCGGCTTCTTGGCGCCGAGCCGGGCGTGGTGGATCGGCTTCAGGTGATGCGGCTTGGCCGGCGTCTTCACTTCCTTGACCGGCACCTTCACTTCGGCCGACTTGGCGACCACGATGGCCGGGTGACTGGCCGGCTGGCTGTCGGCGGCGTAGCCGCTGGCCGCGACCGCGCCCAGCGCCGCGGTGACGACCGCGAGGGTCAGGTGTTTCATGGCATCCATCCTTCCGGGCTCGATTCTGAACAATTATTGTGAGGCGCTATAAGCACCCCCTTATTTTTTGCCATGGTACGAAGCCGGTCGGACAGCGTCTGTAAGCGAAATGTCAGCAGATGTAACCAGTTGTTCGACATAATAAGACGCATTCACGTCTTGCGGCGGTATACCTCAGGGTCGTGGCGCTCCATGATCCGCTCGGGGGCCGCCAGCGCGGTGAAGCCGAATTGCGCGTACAGGCCGTGCGCGTTGGCGGTGGCGAGCAGTATCCGCCGCAGCCCCTGCAGCTCGGGCTGGTCCAGCAGGAAGCCGACCAGCCGCTTGCCGACGCCGTGGCCGCGCACCTCGGGCAGCACGAACACGTCGGCGAGATACGCGAAGGTGGCCCGGTCGGTCACCGCACGGGCAAAGCCGAGCAGCCGGCCGTCCCGATACGCCGCCGCGCACAGCGAGCCGGCGATCGCCCGCTCCAACACCTCGCGCGGCACGCCGCGCGACCAGTACGCCTCCTCGCTGAGGAAACGGTGAATCACGTCGAGATCGAGCCGGGCCGGGTCGGTGGAAAACTCGAGATTCATCGGTGGCTCCGCGCAGAGGGCAATCCCGGCAACATAGCATGGCGTGATGCGCCCCGAAACGATTCGGCCAACCGTTGAGGTTGGCCGAACTTAGAACGGCTAACAAAACCCAGTGCAACGATCCCGGCTAGGCGCCCGGCCGCAGACAGTACTAAGGAGTACGGCAAGGCCGGGCAACAACGCCGGGAGGGTTTTAGCTGCGCAGAAACTCGGCGAGGCCTCGTTTTGTTAAGCCGCTCTTAGCCGCGGCGCAGCCGGACCATGCGCATGAGGCCGGCGCCGGTATATAGCGCGAGGCCGCTCCAGATCAGCCCGAAGCCGACCAGCCGCGCCGCGTCGAACGGCTCCTGGTACAGCCACACGCCGAGCAGGAACTGCAGCGTAGGCGACAGGTACTGAATCACCCCGAGCGTCGCCAGCGTCAGCCGTCGTGCGCCGGCGGCGAACAGGATCAGCGGCACGGTGGTGACCACGCCGGCGCCGACCAGCAGCAGGTTCGACGCGGCGTCGAGGTGGCCGAAGGCGCCCGTGCCGTGGCTTTCGGCCAGGCTGAGGCCGACCAGCGCGATCGGCGCCATCAGGAACGTCTCCAGCGCCAGCCCCTCCAGCGACGGCAGCTGCGCGGTCTTGCGCAGCAGGCCGTACAGCGCGAACGTGACCGCCAGGATCAGCGCCACCCACGGCACGCTGCCGACGCGCAGCGTCAGCCACAGCACGCCGAGCGCGGCGAGCCCCAGCGCCGCCAGCTGCGGTTTCGCCAAGCGCTCGCCCAGCACCAGCCGGCCGAGCAGCACGTTGACCAGCGGGTTGATGAAGTAGCCGAGGCTCGCCTCGACCACCCGGCCGTGGTTCACCGCCCAGATGTACACCAGCCAATTCAGCGACAACAGCGCCGACGACAGCGCGAACAGGCCGAGCCGGCGCGGATTGCGCAGCGATTCGGCCAGCCAGCCCCAGTGGCGGCGCAGCGTCAATACGCCGGCCAACAGCAGCGCCGACCAGACGACGCGGTGGCCGAGGATCTGCTCGGCCGGCACCGCGGACAGCGGCTTCCAGTACAGCGGGAACAGTCCCCAGCACAGGTAGGCGCCGATCGCGTAGACAGCGCCGCGGCCGGCGTCGCGGGATTCGGGAGTGCTCATCGATAGATTTCGTCAGTGATAATCACGGCGATTATGCCTGCCGAATCGCCGTGCTGCACTGGCACAAAAGCTGCAAGAAGCTTGACCGATCGTCGTGCGCCGCGCCGGCTCTTTGACGTTTACGTAAGCGGAATCTATAGTCGAGCGACGCCCGTTGCCCTATAACCAGAGAAAATCGGCAGCCTGCGGCCTACCCGGCCCGGGCCACGGAGCGAAAGCGCCACAAGCGCCCGTCTCACTAGAGGAGAAACGACCCGATGTCCTCACACGACCATCCGCTGCGCGAGCTGACGCTCGACGACAAATACGTCCGCCCGACCGGCCAGGTGTTCATGACCGGCATCCAGGCGCTGGTGCGCCTGCCGCTGTTGCAGGCCGACCGCGACCGCGCGGCCGGGCTCAATACCGGCGGCTACGTCACCGGTTACCGCGGCTCACCCTTGGGCGGCGTCGACCAGGCGATGGCCAAGGCAGGCAAGCTGCTCGAGCAGCACCGCGTGGTGTTCCAGCCCGGCATCAACGAAGACCTCGCCGCCACCGCCGCCTGGGGCACCCAGCAGGTCAACCTGTTCGGCGGCGCCAAGGTCGATGGCGTGTTCACGCTCTGGTACGGCAAGGGCCCGGGCGTCGACCGCTCCGGCGACGTGATCAAGCACGGCAACGCCGCCGGCACCAGCCCGCACGGCGGGGTGCTGCTGGTGTGCGGCGACGACCACGCCGCCAAGTCGTCGACCTTCCCGCACCAGTCCGACCATATCCTCGCCGCCAGCATGATCCCGGTACTGTCGCCGTCCGGCGTGCAGGAGGTGCTCGACTACGGCCTGATGGGCTGGGCGATGAGCCGCTACTCCGGCTGCTGGGTGGCGCTGAAGGCGATCTCCGACACGGTCGAGAGCTCGGCAGTGGTCGACATCGGCCAGGAACGGCTGCCGATCGTGATCCCGGACGATTTCCCGATCCCCGAGGGGGGACTCAACATCCGCTGGCCCGACCCGCCGCTGGCTCAGGAAGAACGGCTGCTGCACCACCGCCTGTACGCCGCGCTGGCGTTCGCGCGCGCCAACCACTTGAACAAGGTGGTGCTCGACTCGCCGAACGCGCGGCTCGGCATCATCACCACCGGCAAGAGCTATCTCGACGTGCTGCAGGCGCTCGACGACCTCGGCATCGACGAGGCGACCGCCGCCGAATTCGGCCTGCGCATCTACAAGGTCGGCCTGGTCTGGCCGCTCGAGTCGGAAGGGGTGCGCCACTTCGCCGAGGGCCTCGACGAGATCCTGGTGGTCGAGGAGAAGCGCCAGATCATCGAGTACCAGCTGAAGGAACAGCTGTACAACTGGCGCGAGGACGTCCGCCCGCGCGTGGTCGGTAAGTTCGCCGAGAAGGGCGAATGGGCGCTGCCGCACGGCGACTGGCTGCTGCCGGCGGCCGGCGAGCTGACCCCGGCGATGATCGCCCGCGCGATTGCGGCGCGGCTGACCCAGTACGTCGACAGCGCGGCGATCCGCGAGCGGCTGGCGTTCTACGACGACAAGGAAGCGCAGCTGGTGCGCCCGCGCGAGTCTATCCAGCGCGTGCCGCACTACTGCTCGGGCTGTCCGCACAACACCAGCACCAAGGTACCCGACGGCAGCCGCGCGCTCGCCGGCATCGGCTGCCACTATATGGCGATGTGGATCGAGCCGAACACCAGCATGTTCAGCCAGATGGGCGGCGAGGGCGTGCCGTGGATCGGCCAGGCGCCGTTCACCGACACCCAGCACGTGTTCGCCAACCTCGGCGACGGCACCTACTACCACAGCGGGCTGATGGCGATCCGCGCCGCGATCGCCGCCAACGTCAACATCACCTACAAGATCCTCTACAACGACGCGGTGGCGATGACCGGCGGCCAGCATGTCGACGGCCCGCTCGACGTGCCGATGATCACCCGCCAACTCGCCGCCGAGGGCGTGCAGCGCATCGTCATCACCAGCGACGACGCGGGCAAGTACGCCGACCACAAGGGCCTGGCCGACGGCGTCGAGGTGTACGACCGCCACGAGCTCGACCGGCTGCAGCGCGAGCTGCGCGAGGTGAAGGGCGTGTCGATCCTGATCCACGACCAGACCTGCGCGGCCGAGAAGCGCCGCCGCCGCAAGCGCGGCGAGTACCCCGACCCGGCCAAACGGGTGTTCATCAACCAGGCGGTGTGCGAGGGCTGCGGCGACTGCGGCGAAAAGTCCGGCTGCCTGTCGATCCTGCCGGCGGAAACTCCGCTCGGCCGCAAACGCCGCATCGACCAGAGTAGCTGCAACAAGGACTACTCCTGCCTCGACGGCTTCTGCCCGAGCTTCGTCACCGTCGAGGGCGGGTCGGTGCGCAAACCGGCCGGCCGTTCGGCCAACCTGGCCGCGCTGCCGACGCTGCCGGAACCGACGCTGCCGGCGTCGCACGAGCCGTACGGCATCATGGTCACCGGCGTCGGCGGCACCGGCGTGGTGACGATCGGCCAGGTGCTCGGCATGGCGGCGCATCTGGACGGCAAGGGCGTCACCATCCTCGACATGGCCGGCCTCGCGCAGAAGGGCGGCTCGGTGTGGTCGCACGTGCGGATCGCCGATGGCCAGGACGCGCTGCACGCGGTACGCATCGCCGCCGGCGACGCCAACCTGGTGCTCGGCTGCGACCTGGTGGTCAGCGCCAGCGCCGAGGCGCTCGCCAAGCTGCGCGAGGGCTACTCGTCGGTGGTGCTGAACACCTACGAATCGCCGACCAGCGCGTTCCTGAAAGACCCGAACGCGCCGTTCCCGGCACGCAGCATGCGCGACGCGCTGCGCGACGCGGTCGGCGAGTCGCACTTCCACGAGGTCAACGCCACCAAGCTCGCCACCGGCCTGCTCGGCGACGCGCTGGCGAGCAATATGTTCATGCTCGGCTACGCCTGGCAGGAGGGGCTGGTGCCGGTCGGTCGCGAGGCGATCGTCAAGGCGATCGAACTGAACGGCGCGCAGGTGGCGTTCAACCAGCAGGCGTTCGAGTGGGGCCGCCACGCCGCGCACGACGTGCGCGAGCTGGACAAGCTGGTGACGCCGAACGCGGTGCTGAGCTTCATGCCGCGCGAGACGCCGGACGCGTTGCTGCACGACCGGATCAACCGGCTGACCGCCTACCAGAACGCCAAGTTGGCCGAACGCTACCGCGCCCGGGTGCAGGCGATCCGCGCCGCCGAGGAACGCGCCAAGCCCGGCAGCACCGCGCTGACCGTGGCGGTGGCGAAGGCCTACTACCAGCTGCTGGCGTACAAGGACGAGTACGAGGTGGCGCGCCTCTACAGCGACGGCGAGTTCGCCCGCCAGCTGGGCGCCGAGTTCGATGGCGACTTCACGCTGCGCTTCCATCTCGGTGCCAGCTGGCTGACCGGCGGCAAGCCGAAGAAGGTCAGCTTCGGCCCCTGGCTGCTGCCGGCGATGAAGTGGGTGGCGAAGCTGAAGGTGCTGCGCGGCACGCCGTTCGACCCGTTCGGCTGGCAGGCCGACCGCAAGCTCGAACGTCAGATGATCGGCGAGTTCGAGGCGCTGCTCGACGAGCTGGAGACCAGTCTCAACCGCGACAAGCTCACTACCGCGGTCGAGCTGGTGCGGCTGACCGAACAGGTACGCGGCTACGGCCACGTCAAGGCACGCCATGCCGGCGAAGTGGCGCCGAAGCGCGAGGAGTTGCTCGCCGCGTTTCGCCGCACGCCGCCGGTGCGACACGCCGCCTAGTCGTTGTTGATGACGGAAGCGCCCGGCCGTAAGGCCGGGTTTTTTTACGTGCTCTTGGCGTTAACGCGGCAAGGCCTGTGGGAGCCATCGTGCGGTTCGGCCAACGTTGGTGAGAACTGTGGCCTTGTCGGTCTCGCCCGACTGGCCACGCCGTTTATGTGTCGGGCTATGGAGACAGACGCGCGCATTGCAACAGCGCCGGTCCCGCCCGGCGAGGCGGGATACTTTCTTTTGCTTCGCCAAAAGAAAGTATCCAAAGAAAAGGCGACCCCGATGCGCTGGCCTTCGGCTTCCCTCGCGCCTGCCAAGCGGCCAGGCGCCGCCGAACTCGCGCCGCGCTAACGTCGCGGCACTCGAACAAGCGGCGGCTTAAAACCTGGCCGCTTGACGATCGCTCGGCAGCGCAAAGGGGAATGGGCAGGACTTATGTGGCGTTGCAGAAACAGCAAATAAGACGTCGTAAATCTGGGATGACTCGTCAACGTTGGCCGAAGACGACTGTCGTTGACTTGATCTAGCATTCAGTTCTTTCGGCCCAACCTTAGGCTTTATCCACAGCAAAGCGCCGACCATCGCTTTTATCCACAGCCAGCAACTACCCAAGCAATCCGCTGATTTTCAAACCCATTTCATGACCGCGACCTACGGCCACCTCTCCTCCTTCGACGCCGCCGAGGACGCCACGGCCAACGGGGGATGTCGGCGAGCACTGTCCGAGTGCCGACGCAGTCGGTGCGAGTTGCGCAGCCGCCCGTTGGCCGGGGCGCCCGCAGGGCAGCCCGCGCAGCGGGCCGGCGTCGTTGGGGTCGCCTTCTTTTGGTTCCTTTTCTTGGCGAAACAAGAAAAGGAACTCGCCCGTCGGGCGAGACCGACAAGGCCACCGTTCGCACCAACGCAACCTTCAGCACAATCCCCCGGATCCCCACGACGCCGAGAAAACCCGTTTCGACCGCTTTTCGGCCAACGTTGACTAACGCGGATAGATCGACCCGCCGCCGAGCAACCGGCTCGCCACCACCGCCAGCACCGCCGCCAGCATCACCGGCAGCAGCATCGCGTACTGGCCGGTCATCTCCATCAGCATCAGCATCGCCATCAACGGCGCCTGGGTGGCGCCGGCGAGCAAGGCGGTCATGCCGATCAGCGTGCACGCCGGCAGCGACAACCAACCCGGCCACAGCGCGGCGGCGGCGAGGCCGGCGAGCGTGCCGAGCGCCGCGCCGACGAACAGCGTCGGCGTGAACACCCCGCCGACCGCGCCGGAGCCGGTGCTCGTCGCAGTGGCGACCAGCTTGGCGAGCAGGATGCCGAGCACCAGAGACCAGGCGAGCGGCGTGTTGAGCAAGCGCGACACCGTGCTGTAGCCGTTGCCCCACACCTCCGGGTAGACCAGCGACAGCAGCCCGACCAACAGGCCACCGGCCGCCATCCGCCACGGCAGCGCCAGCGGCAGCCGGCCGAACAGCCGGTGGGTGCGCTCGAGCAGGCCGACGTAGAGCGGCGCCGCCGCGCCGAGCAGCAGCGCGATCAGGCCGTAGCCGGGCAGCTGCCATAGCGACAGCGGCGGCAAGCCGGCGAGCCGGTAGACCGGCGCGTAGCCGAACAGCTGGTAGACGGTGCTGCTCGCCAGCACCGCCGCCACCACCAGCGGCACGAGGCGCCGCACGTGCAGCCGCCCCCAGACGATCTCGGCGACGAACAGCACCGCCGCCAGCGGCGCGTGGTAGGCCGACGCGAGACCGGCCGCCGCGCCGCACGACACCAGAAGCCGGCGCCGGTAGCGCGGCAGGCCGCGCAGCTGGCCGAGCACCGAGCCGAGCAGCGCCGAGAGCGCCACCATCGAGCCCTCGCGGCCGATAGCACTGCCCGAGGCGATCGACAGCAACGACGAGACGCTCTTCACCAGCGTGGTGCGCACGCCGAGCCGGCCGTCGCCGACCCGCACCGCCTCCATATAGTCGCCGGTGGCCGAGCCGCGCGCGAGCATCAGGCCCTTCTGCAGGATCAGCCCGGCGGCCAGGCCGCCCGCCAGCGGCACCAGCACCCGCTGCCACGGCGCGAGGCCGCGGGCGAGGCTGACCAGGCCGTGCTCCGGCGCGGCGGCGAGCAGCGACTCGACGAGATAGAGCAGTTCACGGAACAGGATGGTGGCCAAGGCACCGAACACGCCGAGCACGGCGGCCAGCAGCAGGTCGGTCAGCGCGGCGCGCACGCGCCGGCGGCGGAAGGTGGGACGGAACGAAACGGGAAGCGGCAGCATGCCGGAACTCTGGCAGCGCCGGCCGGTCAACGCAAGACCGCTGTCGGCAAAATGAAAAGCGCCACGGAGACCCGTGGCGCTTTCCTTCTTTTTTGACGCCGTCGTAGCAGCGCTTCTTGTACAGCTTCTCCATAAACCTGTGCGACGCGTCGGTGCGTCTGTCGACAACCGAGCGTTTACTTCACTTCCGCTACGATATCCTTACTGAACACCTTTTCGCAATACTTGCATTTCATTTTTGTGTCGTTAGCGGTCGGTTTGACGTAGAAAAAGCTCTTCACCGGCTCGCCGTGTGAGATGCAGTTCGAGTTCGGGCAGTCGAAGATGCCCTCGATCGTTTCCGGCAGTTCCAGCTGGTGTTTCTTCACCACCTCGAAGTTCTCGATCACGTTGACGGTGGCGCGCGGCGCGAACAGCGCCAGCTCGTTGGCCTGTTCCTCGGTCAGCGCGATGTTCTCGACCTTGATGATGTCCTTGGCGCCCATGTGGCGGCTCGACAGGTTCAGGCCCACGGTGACGCGCTCGCCGGTGTCGGCCAACTTGAACAGGCGCAGGATCAGCAGGCCCTGCCCGGCCGGCAGGTGGTCGATGACGGTGCCTTCCTTGAGCGCTTCGACGGTACGGGTGTATTGCATGTCAGTTCCTTTATTCGCTATCCGGTAGGGGCCGCTCAGACGGTCTCGTTCAGCACCAGCGCCAGCAGCGCCTGGCGCGCGTACACGCCATTCTTGGCCTGCTCGAAGTAGTAGGCGTGCGGCGTGCTGTCGACATCTACCGCGATCTCGTCGACGCGCGGCAGCGGGTGCAGCACCTTCAGGTTGGCGCGGGCGTCGGCCAGCATCTCGGCGCGCAGCACGTACTTGCCCTGGATCTTCTTGAACTCGGCCTCGTCGAAGCGCTCGCGCTGCACCCGGGTCATGTACAGGATGTCGACCTGCGGGATCACGTCGTCCAGGCTGTTGACCAGCGTGTACTGCACGCCGTTCTCGTCGAGCTCCTCGCAGATGTAGTCCGGCATCGCCAGCGCCTCCGGCGACACGAAGTAGAAGCGGCAGTTGAACTGCGACAGCGCCTGGGTCAGCGAATGCACGGTGCGGCCGTACTTCAGGTCGCCGACGAAGGCGACGGTGAGGTTTTCCAGCGTGCCCTGCGTTTCCTTGATGGTGAACAGGTCGAGCAGCGTCTGGGTCGGGTGCTGGTTGGAGCCGTCGCCGCCGTTGATCACCGGTACCGTCGAGAACTGGCTGGCCAGGCGCGCGGCGCCCTCCTTCGGGTGGCGCATCACCACCGCGTCGGCGTAGGAACTGATGATCTTGATCGAGTCGGCTAGCGTCTCGCCCTTCTTCGCCGAGGTGTTGGCGCCGTCGGCGAAGCCGATCACGTTGCCGCCGAGGCGCTGCACCGCGGTCTCGAACGACAGCCGGGTACGGGTCGACGGCTCGAAGAAACAGCTGGCGACCAGCTTGTCCTTGAGCAGGTCGTTGCGCGGCGAGCGTTTGAGCTGGCCGGCGGTGTCCACGACGAGTTCCAGTTCCTCCCGGCTGAAGTCCGGGATCGAAATGATGTGCTTTCGGTAGAGTGGATTGGCCATGGCTTCGCTTTCCTTAAATGCGCGTCTCGTCGGATTTTGGCCAAAAAAAAGCCCCTGAATCAGGAGCTTATTTTCTGGAAACACTGAGGGCTCGGAACACCGCGGCGGCCAGCAACGACCCAACCCCTCCGGCGCGGGAGGCCTGCGGCAGCGCAGCACGGGTCGATTTCTGGGTCATGGCTAGGGGTATTCCGAACAAAACTGCGGGATTCTAAAACAAAGCGGTGCCCGAGCAAAAGCTCCATCGTCGCAATTTGGACAGAAAGCTACCCAAAAACGCAAACCGCCGCGGCGGCGGCGGTCTGCACACCCGTATGGCATCAGTGCTTGCGCAATACCACCGCCTGTTCCGTTACTGGGTAACCGGCGCGGCCCAATTCCTCGCAGATCGCCAGGTTGCCGTCGAAGTACACCTGCCAGTAGTCGGCCGGCTTGCAGTACGGCCGCACCGCCAACACCGGGCCGAGCTCGGTGAATTCGAGCAGCGCGACGTCCGGCCGCGGCTCGGCCAGCACGTTCGGGATCGTGGCGAGCTTGTCGCGCAACAGCGCGATCGCCTGCGCATGGTCGGCGCCGGCCGCCAGCTGCGCCTTCAGATCCACCCGGCGGTACGGGTTGACGCTGTAGTTCTGGATGTTGTCGGAGAACAGCTTGTTGTTGCCGACCAGCGTCCTGACGTTGTCGGAGGTATCGATGGTGGTGGCGAACAGGCCGATCTCGGTGACGGTGCCGGTGACGCCGGCGGCGCTGATTTTGTCGCCGACCTCGAACGGCCGCAGCACGATCAGGAACAGGCCGGCGGCGAAGTTGGCCAGGAGACTACTCCAGGCCAGGCCGATCGCCACGCCGGCGGCGGCGAGCACCGCGGCGAAGGTGGTGGTCTCGACGCCGAGGAAGCCCAGGATGCCGATCACCAGCAGGATGGTCAGCAATCCCGACACGAACGAGTGCACATAGCGCACCAGCGTGGCGTCGACGTCGCGTCGGCTCAGCTCCCGGCCGAGCAGGCCGGCGGCGAAGCGGATCAACCAGCGTCCGACCACCCAGAACACCAGCGCGCCGGCCACCTTGATGCCGAGCTGGACGGCGATATTACGCCAATAATCCCAGTCGATCTGGTTCATCATTCCCCCTTTGCGATGCATGTGACGAATTGACTGCCGTTCCAGCATAGGAAACCAACGTTCTATACGCCAAAAGGGCAGCTTCGTCCTACATCGCCGGCGGCGCCGGGTACTTCAGCGCGTTCTTGGCGAGCTTGTCGCGCACCGCGTGGTCGAGGTCGACGCCGAGTACGGCGGCGAGCCGCGCGAGATACAGCAGCACGTCGGCCAGCTCCTCGTTCAAGTGGGTCCAGGTCGCCGGGTCGTCGCCGAGGCGCGCGCACTCGGCGTCGCTCTTCCACTGGAAGATCTCGGCCAGCTCGCCGACCTCGCCGGTCAGCGCCAGCATCAGGTTGCGCGGGGTGTGGAAGCGCTGCCAGTCGCGTTCGTCGGCAAAGCGTTGCAGCGCGGCGCTCAGCGGCGCGAGGTCGAGCAATGGGGAATCGTTCATCAGAATGCTTTCGAGACAGTAGCAAGGCGGCGGCCAAGCTCGGCCGAAGCCGCTCTTGCGAGAGGGACGATTCAGCGCCGGCGGCGCAGCGCGGCGAGGCTACCCAACACGGACAGCAGCGGGAGCCCGACGATAAAAAACAATGTCACCAGCAGATCCATAGCAGCTCCTTGCATCAGCGCGTCCAGCCCAGTATCGCGAAACCGGCGAGCCAAAACAAACGCCCCGCGAACGGGGCGTCGGATCGAAAGGTCGGCAGGCTCAACCGAGCAGCCCCTCCGCCTCCATCGCGCTCTTCACCGCCGGGCGGGCGGCGACGCGGGCGACGTAGGCTTTGAGCGTTGGCCAGGCGTCCAGCGACAGATTGTGGTAGTTCGTCCAGTTGAGGATGGTGAACAGGTAGGCGTCGGCGACGCTGAAGCCACCTAGCAGATACTCCTTGCCGGCCAGCTGCGTGTCCAGCCAGGCAAAGCGCCGCTCGAGCCGCTGCTGCGCGCCGGCCTTCTCCTCGGCGCCGGCGCTCGGATTCCACAGCGGCGAGAAGCCCTTGTGGACTTCGGCGGAGATGAAGTTGAGCCATTCCTGCAGCCGGTAGCGCTCCAGCGTGCCGTTGGCCGGTGCGAGCCGGTGCTGCGGCGCCTGATCGGCCAGGTACTGGACGACCGCCGCGCATTCGGTCAGCAGCGTACCATCGTCGAGCTGCAGCGCCGGCACGTAGCCCTTGGGGTTGATGGTGGCGAAGTCGGCACCGCTGGCGGTCTTGTGCGGGGTGGCGCGCAGGTCGACCGCTTCCAGTTCGCACGGCAGGTCGGCTTCGGCCAACACGATATGCGGCGACAGCGAGCAGGCGCCGGGGGAATAGTACAGTTTCATGAAGGCCTCCTGGTGGACAGGTGACGCGGCGGGGCGCCGCCGGCGGATGCTCGAGCGCTAGAGCAGCTTGCACGCCTCGTCGAAATCGAGGCGCGGGCTGCGCGGGTACAGTTGGCTCGCATCGCCGTAGCCCAGGTTGCACAAGAAGTTCGACTTGATGTGGCTGTCCGGGAAATTCTCCAGCTGGAACTGGTTCTGCGCCGGGTCGGCGGGGAAGAACTCGTGATCGACCTTGGCGTTGTCGAAGCCGGACATCGGCCCGCAATCGAGCCCCAAGGCACGCGCCGCGATGATGAAATACGCGCCCTGCAGCGAGCTGTTGCGCCGCGCGGTGACGCTGGCCAGCTCCGGCGTGTCGACGAACCAGGCGCGCGCATCGGCATGCGGAAACAGCTTGGGCAGCGCCTCGTAGAACTTCACGTCGTAGCCGATGATCGCCGTCACCGGCGCGCTCATCGTCTTGTCGACATTGCCCGGCGCCAAGGCGGGCAGCAGGCGCTGCTTCGCTTCCGGCGTGCGCAGGAACAGGATGCGGGCCGGGCTGCAATTGGCGCTGGTCGGCCCCCATTTCATCAGATCGTAGAGCTGGCGCAAGGTATCGTCGGATACCGGCTTGTTCAGCCAGGCGCTATGGGTGCGGGCCTGGCGGAATAGCAGGTCCAACCCCTCTTCACTCAAGCTGGTACTCATCATCGTGCTCCTCGAGACAGGTTGACGACATGACCGTTGCGCTCGGAACAACCGCACCGGTCCAAACAATGAACGGCCGTACTTGTCTGTAGCACCTTAACCCCGGCTCTGCGACCCGATTTTCCCAACGGTGCGGCGGCTAGGCCGGCAGCAATCCGGCATCGCCAGTCCGTCGACTCCATTGACGCGTCATTAAATCGTCACCGTCACCGCTTATTCTCTCGACACAAAGACATTTAACCGCCACGCCACACCGTTCGCTGACGTGTAGCCCCCGTTCGTCGACCGCCCCGCCGCGCTTGCCACAAGCGGGTCGCCGCCACAACCCTCATCCGAGGTGTTCGTGCCGTTTTGCCCGTTCACAGAATGACATTTCCATCAACAGCCCCGAACGACACTTCCACTATGAAACCCGCCAAGCAACTGATCTGGCTGCCGCTGCTGGCCGCCCTCGCCGCGCCGTCCGCGCACGCGCTGAACATCCTGATGTGCAACGACGACGGCTTCACCGCCGCCAATCTGCGCGCCACCGCCCTACAGTTGAAGGCGGCCGGCCATAATGTCATCGTCTCCGCTCCGGTCGACAACCAGTCCGGCAAGGGCGGCGCGATGAACTTCCTGGCAGCGATTCCGGCCGTCACCGCCAGCGAACGCGGCGTGACCGACGGTAGCCTGACCGCCGGCACCGCCGGTGTCGGCACCGCCTCGGACGACGCCAGCGTCAGCTACGTCAACGGCACACCGGTGATGGCCTGCCTGTATGGCCTCGACGTCGCCGCACCACAGGCGTTCGGCAAGCAGCCGGACCTGGTGATCTCCGGCCCGAACGAAGGCCCCAACACCGGCCACATCAATATGAGCTCCGGCACCGTCAACAACGCCTTCTACGCGATCAACCGCGGCCTGCCGGCGATCGCGTTCAGCGATGCCTACACCACCGTCACCTCGTTCGCCAGCATCGCCAGCAACCAAAGCGCCCACGCCTTCGAGGTCGGCAACATCGTGGTGAAACTGGTCGGCACCCTGGTCGCCAACCAGAGCAAGGCCGGCGGCAAGCTGCTGCCGGACAACACCGGCCTGAACGTCAACATTCCGCTGTTCACCGCCGGCCAGGGCGCCAGCCTGCCGTTCATCCTGACCCGGATGGGCACCGCCACCGACTACTCCCCGGCCTTCTACACCGACCTGTCGAAGAACCCGATCGCCGCCCAGTACGGCCCGGCCTTCGCCGGCAAGCCGGGCATCGGCCTGGCCGCCGGCGGCACCACGCTGCCGTCGGGCAACACATTGCCGAAGGACAGCGGCCTGAAGTCGGAAGGCAATGTGATCTCGCAGAAGCTCGGCGTGTCGGTGACCATCATGGAAGGCGTGCCGCAGGCGCGCCGCTACCTGGTCGAGGCGGTGCGGCTGAAGCTCAAGTCGCTGGCCCAATGATAAGGAGCGCGGCATGAAACGACTCTCCAGCCTCGCGCTCGTCGCGCTGCTCGCCGCCTGTTCGTCGGGCGGCGACGGCACCGGACCATCCAGCGGCAGCGCGCCGATCGGCGGCGTCGCCGCCAACGGCACGCAAAACGGCCTGGTCAGCGGCGATCCGGCCGGCGGCTACGGCGAAGCCTACGTCAGCAACGGCAAGGGCTATCTCTTGGTATCGCCGAGCGACGACGAACCGGCCACGGCGCTCTACAAACTCGGCAACGGCAACCAGCGCGTGCCGGCCGCGGCGGCCGGTGCCAGTCCCAGCTTCGATAGCGGCGCCGCCAGCGACACCGCCACCGCCGCGCCGACACTGGCTCAGCTGGCCGGCAACTACAGCACCGTCGCTGGCCAGCAGGCGCTCGACTTCAGCGTCGCCGCCGACGGCACGATCACGGGCGGCGGCGGTTGCACGATCAGCGGCAAGCTCGACGGCAGCAACAGCTACGGGAGCGCCCTTCCGGCCAGCTTCACGCTGCAAGGCTGCGGCAGCGCGCTCGACGGCAGCTACAACGGCCTGGCACTGCAACCGGCCAACGCCGCGCCGACGCGGCTGCGGCTGGTCGGCGAGAACGGCAGCCAACTGCTCGATCTGTTCGCCTACTGAGCCGGCTTCGGCCAACCCACAACGGCAGCCCGCGGGCTGCCGTTTTTTCGTTTGGCGCGATCGTCTGCGCCGCTTAACACTTCGCAATCATTTGCTCGGCCGAGGCAAAACTTGCTTCACATCTATCGACCACACTGGATATCAGCAGGACGGCATCAGGTCGTCCGGTCGCCACCACAAGGAGCCCGCAATGAATGTGTTGAATAAGCTGCTGATCGTCAGCCTGCTCGCCGGCGCCGCCGCCACCCCGGTACTGGCCGCCGAGGCCGCCGCTCCGCAACAGAAAGTCCACCGCCTGGACCCGGCGCAGCGCGACGCGATGATGGCCAAGCGCCAGCAGGAACTGCACGACAAGCTCAAGCTGCAGTCTAATCAGGAAGCTGCCTGGCAGCGTTTCGCCACCGCGCTGAAGCCGGGTCCGCGCCCGGAATTCCCGAGCCGCGACGCGATCGCCAAGATGAGCGCGCCGGACCGGATGGACTTGGAGCTCAAGCACCTGAAGCAGCATGAAATCATGATGGGGCAGCGTCTGGACGCACTGAAGGCGTTCTACGCCCAGCTGACACCGGAGCAGAAGAAGACCTTCGACGCCGAGACGATGCCGCGCCATCACCACGACGAGGCAACAGCCCCCGCCCAGTAAGCGCAAGGCCGCCGCGCCGACGGGCCGAGGGGAGAGGACACGACGATGAGAACGACGTTACGCCTGGCCAGCCTGAGCCTGCTGGCCATCCTGGCCGCCATACAGGCTCCCGCCGCCCAAGCCGAGCGTAATGATCATTTTTGGCACGGTGACATGCGCGGCGGTTGGCACGATGGCCGTCGCGACGACGGGCGATGGCACCACGGCTGGCGGGACGGCTGGCACGACAACTGGCATGGCGGTTGGCACGATGGCCGTCGCGACGACTGGCGCTGGCACCACGGCTGGCGGGACGGCTGGCACGACAACTGGCATGGGGGTTGGCACGATGACTGGCGGCACCGCGATTGGCACGATGGCCGTCGCGACGACTGGCGCTGGCGGGACGGCTGGCACGATGACTGGAATAACGACTAGCGCTGGCGGGACGGCTGGACCCCGGTACCGGCGCGCTGAGTCCTGATCCCAACGACAAGGCCCCGCCTGCGAACAGCCGGCGGGGCCTTGTCATGAGCGGGGTGATGCGAGGCTACGGCCAACAGGGCCCCTCGGATAACCGCGCTATCGCTACCGCACGACGATTATCCACAGCCCAAGCCATAACGTGAAAGTTACCCCAAGGGCAGTTACGCCTCGACCCGCACCGTGCGCTTGAGCCGCAACGCCGCCGATTCAGGCGTACAGCGCGCTCGACACGAACACGCCGAACACCACCAGCAGCGCCGACCAGACCCGCACCATCACCGGCGACTGGTGGGTCCACCAGAACAGCACCGCCCTGAAGCGCGCCAGCCCGATCAGCGGCAGCGCCACCGCACCGAGCAGCGACAACAGCGCCAGCACCTGGAACGCCAGCGGAAAGCGCGCCAGCGGCGCGACCAGCCACAGCCCGACGCCGAGCAACAGGCGCAGCAGCGTCGCGCCCCACAGCCCGGTCTTCGACTGCCAGTCGGACACGAACGCCACCAGCGACGCCGGCGACGCCAGCCCCAACACCCCCACGAAGGCGACAAATACCGCGACCGCCGCCACCAGAAATGCCACCATGCCGTTCTCCTTGTCGTCTCTGCCGATCATTCGGACCGGCTGCTGCACGGGTCGACGCCGGCTTACGCCTGAGTCATTGCCAGTATAGGCAGGCGGCTTGCGACACCGCAGCGATCCTGACCTGAACCGTGCCGCTGGCGGCATAGCTTGGGCGCGCGTTCCCAGGCGATCTCACCTGGCAGCAGTCGAGCCCCCGCTAAGGTGCCTTATCGGGCTGCCGCGTTGCCCGTCTTGAAGCGCACGTAGAGCTCCTCGACCTGTTGGCGCGCCCAAGGCGTGCGGCGCAGGAAGATCAGGCTCGACTTGAGGCTCGGGTCGTGGGTGAAGCAGCGGATCACGATGCGTTGGCCGAGCTCCGGCCAACCATAGGCGGCCACCAGCTCGGTAAGCATCTTCTCCAGCGTCACGCCGTGGGTGGGATTGTTGGCTTGCGGGTGGCTCATGGTGAGATAGGCACTCAGAACAGGGCCGCCAGTGTACCCCGGCGGCGAAATGGAACGATAAAACCCGGACGCTGGCCTCGACCCGCCCCCGGGTTCCGTCTGCTATTCGGCGGTGACGGGTGCATGTATCGTAGCCTGCCGCTACGCCGAAGCAGGGTCGGCCGCAGCGCCGCACTCACACCAGCAGGTAGCGGTCGACCAGTTGTTCGACCGTGTTGAGGCCGCGCACCGTCGCCTTGGCGCCGAGCCGCTGTTCCAGTCGCGCCCCGGCAAACGGCGAGTCGCTGAAGCGGCCGGCGCACCACCAGTACAGTTCGCGGCCATGAAACTGGAAGCGGTCGGCTTCACCCGCCTCGGCGAGCAGCCGCTGCTGGATCTCAGGTGCCGGCGGCGCGGCGAGGAAGGCGACGTACTGCCCGCCGTCGTCGCGGCCGAACGGCTGGTAGGCGGCGATCGCGACGAGCTCGTCGGCGCTGCGCACGAAGGTCGCCACCTCGTAGCCGAGCGCCTGCTGCAAGCCGCTGGCGATGTGCGCCTCGAACGCCGCCGTATCGTCGTCCGGCGCCGAGAAAATCACGTTGCCGCTGGCGAGATGCGTCGCCACCTCGGCAAAGCCCATCGTCTCGAACAGCCGGCGCAGCTCGTCCATCTTGACGGTGTGCCCGCCGACGTTGATGGCGCGCAGGAAGGCGAAATAGCGTGGCATGGGGTCCTCCCGGTCAGTAGAACAGCGCAGGCAGGTCAACACCGCGGCCGGTCACTCAGCCGATCAGCAGCCCGGCTTCGGCGAGCCGGGCCCTCATCACCGCCAGGCCGCCCTGGTATTCCCAGTACATCACCCGGCCGTGCGACGAGGTCACCAGCAGGTATTTCTCGCTGACCGACTGGATCCGGTCGATCAGCACCAGCTTGTCGGCGAACTGCGCTTCGTTCACCTCTTCGACGATTTCCTGGTTGGCCGCATCGTAGCCGTGGACGACCAGGGCGGTGCGGACAGAGACGGACAGGTATTTCATGGTGACTCCGGGGCAAGGTTCGGATGTGGGGAGGGGGTCGTGCCGGCCCGCAGGCCGGATACATTATGCCATTTGGTTAGCTTGGGCAGCGATATTTTCGGTCAGGAGGGGGTCTAGTCAGCGCGCCAGCGCCCACCAGACCAGCGCGGCGGTCGCCAGCAGCAGCAGGCCGCCCAGCCCGAGCAGGATCCGGGTGCGCACCCGCAAGATCTCGACCGCGCGCACCAGTTGGTCGTTCTGTTCGGCCAGCGACTTGATCAGCGCCGACGACGCCAGCACCTCGCCGCGCAGTTCGGCCACCTGTGCCTCCAAGAGCCGCACCCGCGCGTCGACACCGGACGGCGGCGCTATCCCGTTGTCCTCGCCGGCTGTCCCCTGCTTCTTCTTCACGCGGTGCCAGAGCTTCTCGGCGCCCTGCACGATGGTCGGCGTGGCCGACAGCACATCGCTCCACGGGATGGCTTTGAACGCCGCGATCCAGCTGATCGCCATGGTTTTCCTTTCCGGACGGTGAGCCACGCAGTGGCGGATGGCCGGGTAGGACCGCGCCGGCCGCCATACCGTTCCAAAACAACGGCGGCAGTCAGCCGACTGCCGCCGCCTCATGCCGGCCCGATCAAACCCTGCCTCACTCTTCTTCCAGCTCGACCTGATAGCCCGCCGACAGCCGCTGCTGCACCTCCTGTGGCACCGCGTCGTAGTGGCTGAACAGCAACGCGTAGGCGCCCTGGCCGGCGGTGATCGACTTGAGCCGGCCGGCGTAGCCCTCCAGTTCGGCCAACGGCACCTGGCCGCGGATCAGCACCATCGCCTGCGACAGCGGCTCGGTGCCGGTCACCTGGCCGCGCCGACCGATCAGGTCGGCGGTCAGGTCGCCGAGCCTGGTCTCCGGCGCGGTGATCTCGATCGCGACCACCGGCTCGAGCACGATCGGCCGCGCCGCGCGCAGCGCCTCGAGCATCGCCTTGCGGCCGGCCGCCTGGAACGCAACGTCCTTCGAATCGACCGAATGGCTCTTGCCGTCGTAGACGGTCACCTTGACGTCCTCGACCGGGCAGCCGGCCAACGGGCCGGCCGCCAGCACCGAGCGCACGCCCTTTTCCACCGACACGATGAATTGCGACGGGATCACCCCGCCCTTCACCTCGTCGACGAAGGCGAAGCCGGCGCCGCGCTCCAGCGGCTCGATGCGCAGGTACACCTCGCCGAACTGGCCGGCGCCACCGGTCTGCTTCTTGTGGCGGTTGTGGCCGGCGGCCGGGTGGGTGATCGTTTCGCGGTAGGGCACCCGCGGCGGACGGGTCTGCACCTCCAGCTTATAGGTAGTCGCCATGCGATCGAGCAGGTAGCGCAGGTGCAACTCGCCCATGCCGCGCAGCACCGTCTCGTGCGTGATCGGGTGTTGCTCGACGCGCACGCACGGGTCTTCGGCCGGCAGCCGGTGCAGCACCTCGGCGATGCGCTGCTCGTCGCCGTGCCGCTTTGGCTCGATCGCCAGGCCCTGCATCGGCGTCGGGAACGCCAGCGGCTTCAGATGGATCTGGTCCTCGTCGTGCGAGTCGTGCAACACCGCGTCGAACTCGATCTCGTCGACCTTGACGACCGCGCCGAAGTCGCCGGGAATCAGGCTGTCGACTTCGTCGTAGCGCTTGCCCTGCAACCGCAGCAGGTGGCCGACCTTGAACGGCTTCTTGCCGTCGCCGACGTACAGCAGGCTGTCGCGGCGCACCGTGCCCTGGTGGACGCGGAACACCCCGAGCTTGCCGACGAACGGGTCGATCACCACCTTGAACACGTGCGCGAGCACGTGGCGGGTCGGGTCGGGCGCCGAGCGGAACGGCACCGCCGCGTCGCCTTCGCCCTTATAGAACAGCGGCGGGTTGCCCTCGGCCGGGTTCGGTGCCAGTTTGGCAAGCACGTCGAGCAGTTCCGGCACCCCGGCGCCGCTACGCGCCGACACGAAACACAGCGGGATCAGATGCCCGTCGCGCAGCGCCCGCTCCAACGGCGCGTGCAACTCCTCCGGGCTGACCTCGCCCTGCTCCAGATAGCGCGCCATCAGTGCCTCGTCGACCTCGACCACCTGGTCGACCAGCGCCTGGTGCGCCTCGGCCACCGATGAAAAATCGGCCTCGCCGGCCGGATTGAAGAAGCAGTCGACCACCCGGCTCGCGCCGCCGGCCGGTAGGTTGATCGGCAACACCTCACGGCCGAACGTCTCGCGCAGCTGCGCCAGCAAGCCCGGCAGGTCGACCCGTTCGGCGTCGATCTTGTTGACCACCAGGATCCGGCACAGGCCGCGTTCGCCGGCCCAGTTCATCATCCGCCGGGTCGACAGCTCGATGCCGTTCTGCGCGTTGACCACCACCAGCGCCGTCTCCACCGCGGTCAGCGCCGCCAGCGCTTGGCCGATGAAGTCGTGATAGCCGGGGGTGTCGATCAGCCGCACCTCGGCGCCGCCGTGGCGGAAGTGCGCCAGCGCCGAGCCGAGCGAGTGCAGGTACTCGCGCTCCAGCGGATCGAAATCGCACACCGTGTCGCCGCGCTCCACCGTCCCCGCCGCGGTGATCGCACCGCTCTTGAACAGCAGCGCTTCGGCCAACGTTGTTTTGCCGCTGTCGCCGTGACCGACCAGTGCGACAGAGCGGATGGCTTCGACCGGGTAGTTAGGCATGACCGTCTCCGAGCGTAAGGTGTTTGGAGTATAGGCAGACGCCGCACGGGCGCGTCAGGGAGAAAATGTGTATGGGGTCATTCGGCTTCGGCGCGCGGCAACGGCGGGAAGATTTCGTTAGCGACTCTTAGCCGTTAGTTTCGCTCGGCCGATAGCTCCAGCGCGGGATCAAGAGCAGCACGAGCAGCGACAGCACCGCGACCAGCGCGGTGATCCACACCACCGCCGCGTTGGCGGCGATCCGCTCCGGGTAGATCTTCACCACTACCAGAGCGGCCGGCTCAGGTTCTCGGTGAAGGCACTGAACATGATATTGAAGCTGACGCTGATCCGTTCCGCCTCGCTCCGACTCGCGTCGACCGAGTGCTGCAGGTAGGACGGAAACAGCAGCAGCGTGCCGTTCTGCACCTGGACCACCACCTGGTCGGTATTCTCGGCGGTGAGCTCCACCACCGGCGGCCGGATGATCCCGGTCTGCACACGCGGGTCGTGGAAATTGATCGTGTCGGCGCCCGGATGGGTGCGCACGTAATACGCGCCGCTCAAGAAATTGTTCGGGTGGCTGTGCGCCCGGTGCGCCGCCCCCGGGGCCAGCACCGTGGCCCAGCAGCCGGTGATCTCGAAGTCGTCGTAGCCGATGCGCAAGAAGCGCAGAATGCCTTTGGCCGCCTTGTCGATGCAGGCGACCAAGTCCTGCAGTTCGTCGCGTTGATGCAGCGTCTGCTCCGACTGCCAGCCCTGGCCCGCTGCCAGCCCGGCCGGCCGGAGTCCTGCCAGCACGCGCAGAATATCGGCGTCGATCGCCTGATGCCGCGCCGGCTGGAGCTGGATCTTCCATACCAGCGACGGAAACATCGGCAACACCTCCGACGTCTCGAACCACGAGTCTTGCTGTTTCGCCATGAGCCGGCCCGTCCCGTGCGTTGATGCCGATTCGGTCTGTTAGGCAGCGTACCGCGACCTTGGTAGAAAGCCTGTTATAGACCCGATCACAGCCGGGTTGGCGGCAAAAAGGCGGGAAGAGGCAAACCGGAACGCGGCTTCGCTGCACAGAAGCGCGGCCACGCCCCGTGTCTGCTCAGCGACCGGGATACCTGCCCCGCGCGCGCCGATACAGCAGCAGCCCGTAGATGGCGCCGTTGACGAGCAGCACCACCGCCCCGAGCACCAGCTGAACGGAGCGGGTCAGGCCGGCCGGGTACAGCAAGGGGAGGAGGTAGTGCGCGATGAAACTGCCCCGATACGGCACTTCGCCGGCGGCTTGGCGCAACTGCTGCTCGAGCGGCGTCAGCGGGCAAATCCAGCCGAAGAACTCGAGCAGCGCTCCCCAGACAACGGCCGGCAGGTGAACATAGGCAAGCCGGGGCCAACGCAGCACCAGCAAGCCGCCCAGCACGACGAACAGCACGAAACCGAAGTGGATCAGTACGACGATGTCTGCCGCAATGTGTTCGACCATGGGACCTCGCTCGAGGCAGCACGATGACGCCAACAGGCTGGGGCCGAGCCGCTAAGCGGCAGGCATGAGCTCGGCGAGCCTTGTCCGCCGATGGCTAACGTTGGCCGAACGGTTACCGGGCACCGCCCTCTCACTTCGCGAGCTGGCTCACCAACGCGTCGACCGCGCTCTTCGTGGCGTCGGCCTCCGGGCCCGCCGCCCCGACGATGATCAGCGACGCGGTCTGTGGACACGACAGCAACACGGTATTTCCCTGTAACGCACCGAACCAGAGCAACCCGCCTTCGCCGCCCCAGGTGGCCTGGTGGACATTGCTCACCTGGGCCCGGCCCAGCGCGGCGGGCAGCCGTTCCGGACACTCCGTCGTGGGGAACACCCGCGTCACCGTGTCGATACTGACTCTCGGCAAACTGGGCTGTTTGGTCGAGGCCGGGCCCGACGCTTCATTCCTCGCGTAGATCTTCGGCGGCCACAGTTCCACCGTCCGGTTGTCGATGATGGCGTAGCTCACCAGCAGGACGACATAGGCGGCCGCCGCCAGGATCAGCCAATTCGGCAGCTTCTTGAGGAGTTCCTCCATGCGGCGCCTCCTGATTCGTGGGTCCTTACGCACCGCTAGCCGGGCACCCGGCAAGGGCTTCGACTGCCCAACAAACTCAAGCTAGGCCAAGCCTCCCGACGCCGCCAGCCTAGCCGTCCCCAGGGCCACGAAAACCGACCGCTAGAAGACGTGCGGCAGCATCCGTTTCGTCGTTCGAGCGTACTCGCGATACTCCGGGTAAACCGCCGCCACTAGCCGCTCTTCGCACAGCATTCGAGCCAGCGCGCCGCCAACGAGCACCCCGCCCAACAGGATACTCATCACCGCCCCATCCACCAGCACGCCGGCCCAGCCAAACAAGCAGGCCCCGGTGTAGATCGGATGCCGAATGAAGCGGTACGGCCCCGAGGTGACCAGCCCGCCGGCCGTGGGATTCGCCGCCGCGTGGAAGCTGCGCCACCCGAAGCTCACCCGGGCCCAGACCATCAGCGCGACCGCGGCGCACTGCGCCGCAACGACGACAGGCGCCGCCGAGAACAACGCACCGCGCAGCCACAGCCCCGTCATCGCCAGCGCCATCAGCAGCAACGCCCCGAGTGACAGCACCCTTAACATGTCAGCCGCGCCGCACCCAGATGACCTTGCCGCCGGCGAGCCCCAGATTACGCCGCTCCGGCACATAGTCCATCGTGCCGGGAAGGCTCTGACCATCCCGTTCCGAAACCCGCCATGGGCAGCCCTTCAGCAAGGTCGCGGCGTCCGTTTCGGTCTTGCCGACCAGTGCCTGGTCATCCAGCTTGTTAGCGCTACAACTGAGGCCCACCGTCTCAGGCATGGGTAGTGCTTCCTTCGCCGCGCAGCCGGCTATCGCCAGCAGGGCGGTCAATGCAAAGGCCATTCGATACATCACGTCTCCTTTCCCAAATGGGGTCTTGTCATTGCTGGCCGGCCTGCCGTCAGGCGTGACCAGGCTCCAGATAAATCCGTTCCCAGATATCGCCGTCCAGATCCTGGAAACCGTGCCCGGACATGAAACAGTGGTCCTACGGCGCCTTGTACGTGCTGCCGGCGGCGGTGGCGGTCTTGCGCACCGTCTCGTCGACCGCTTGCCGACTGTCGCACGACGGCAAACCAGCTCCTCGGTGGTGCGCGTCGCGTCGCAGATCGGGTTCGGCGTGAAGGTCCTGAATTTTTCCTCGGTCGGCAGCATGACGTCGATGTCGTCGGACACCACCATGCACGCGGCTTCCTCGTTGGTGAAATGCGGATTGTAAGAGTCGCAAACAAAACTCTCCTGCACTAGTCAATGCGAGCCGCTTTTGTCCTGGACCCGTTAACCCGCGATACCAAAGCGGAAACAGCGCTCAGCACTGCGCGCCCGGGCAAATGACCCGCTAGTTGTCCTCGATCAGCCCCTTCTCCAGCGCCCGGACCGGGTTGTCAAACAAGGCCATGGCGGTAGTCATGCGCTGAAAGCCGAGCTGCTGGTAGAAGCCCTCCTTGCCGGGAAAGGTGTACAGGATGATCTTCCTGTGCCCCTGCGACAGCGCGACCAGCCGCGCCACGATCGCCTTGCCGATACCCTGGCCCTGATGGCTAGGATGCACCGCCACATCACAGATGTAAGAACAATCGACCCCGTCGGCCAACGCCCGCCCGGCCCCGACCAACCGCCCCTCGTCGAACACGAAGCAGCGAAACCGGCTGTTGGCAAACGCCACGGCCAGATCGGCCGCCGGCTTCTCGCCCAGCGGGGTGGCGCGATATAGTGCGGCGAGCGCCGCCCAGTCCACCCCGTCCAACGTCTCTTTCCATTCCAATGCCAAGGCAAGGCTCCTATGCAGCAAATCGGTTCGGCGCATAACGGCGCAGAGCTCTCAGCTCGTCTTGAGCCGCCACGGCGGGTTCTTGCGCTGCTCGCCGGCCCAGAACAGGCAAAGCTCGTTACCCGCCGGGTCCTTCAGGCGGGCCTCACGCCACAGCCAAGGCTCGTCGGTCGGTGGCTGGGTGAACGCAATGCCTTGCGCCTGCAGCTGCGCCACCCGGGCATCGAGATCGACACACTCGAAATAGACAACGACGCCGGACTCGGCCGGCAAGTGATCCACCTGATGGATCGAGAAGGTCGCCTCACCCTCCGGGCATTCGAACCGCGCATAGTGGGGCGCACCGACGATCTGGGTGAAGCCCATCGCACGGTAAAACGCGGCGGACCGCTCGATGTCGGCAGCGGGGAGGGTGACTTGGTTGAGGTTCATACAGGCATGTCCCTCGAGGAGTGACGTTGGCGTTCCGCCCCCGCCCAAAACGGCTCAGCGGAACGGTTGATTAGACTAGACGGCCGGCGGCCAGCCGGCTTGAGCCTGGCGCTCCAGCGCCCCCAGCCACAGCTGGTGATACTTGTGCATGCGCCAGGGCATCACCAGGTCGCTGAGACGGGCCAGCCAACCGTGCTGGGTTTCCTCGGTCAGCACCCGGCAACCCCGCTCGGATGGCTGCAACACCCAGGCGTGATAGGCGTCGATGCCGAAAGCCCGGGCATCCCACGCGATCCTCTCCCCCGGCACATACTCCAGCACCGTCGACGTGATGGTGATGCCGAAGGTCTTCCAGCGGAAGCGGGTGCCTGCCTGAAGGTCGTGCCCCAGCCCGTCGAGAAGGCGGACGCTCGCGGAATTGGCATACCAACCGGGCCACAGCGTGGCGCGCGTCAACCATGCCCACACGCATGCCGGACTGGCCGCCATGTCCAGTTCGTTACGCACATGGACGGGGCAGTGGCCGGGTTGGTAGGCATCGGGCCATTGCACTTCGGGGGACGGTGTCATCTGCTCCTCACGCTAACGCCTGAGTTAAGGGGCTGGTAAAAGCGGCACGCTTTTACCAGCCCCTTTGAACGAAAAGTTAGAACTAGACTTCCACCTTGAAGCCCAACTCAACATCACAACCAGCTTGGCCCCCACGAATACCCCAATTCTCTTTTGATATTTCCCTGAGAAGAATTTTTACGTGGTCTTTTGGTATGCCAAATAGCTCAAGGTTATTAACGATGGCCTGATAAAGAGTCCGTTTTGCATCGAGGGAACGCCCCGCAAAAGCGTCAATGCTTATGTGGGTATAAAACTCAGGCTTTTCTCTAGTGAGAGGACATGCAAAACGATGTGGCTCGTGAACAATTAGGCGAACATTTTTGTCACCCGGCAGAATTTTGAAAGCCTCACGCAGAGCCAAATGAACAGCTTCCATAAGAGCTATTTCTTGCTCCTGCGTGTATTGTTGCCTTACTTCAATTAGCACGCTTGGCATAACGTCTCCATTGGTCTCTTCTAACGCGCTAAATAACCGGCGCGCGCAGCGCGTCCGGTTGATTTTGGTGTTAGGCTGCCTGATAAGTACCACCTTCCCAAGCAGCCCTACTGCTTCGCACTTTACTTTTAGCGTCTGCTAAATCCATTCGCCATTTACATTTACGAGCGCACAGGGACGCTCACCAGATTTCAGGGATTTCGAGCATTCACGCAATGCGGCCTCTTTGGCAAATTCAGCCGTGGTCATATCACTAACAAAGCCCCATGCGCCGTCTGGAGATAGAGCGAAGGCCTTGTTATTTTCAGATTTAACATAATGGTCTTTGTAATCAGCCATGGCCTCTTTATACATTAGCGCGTCTTCTCCTGCAATTGCCCCACCAGCATACAGAAAGATAGAAGCTGCAAGTATAGTTTTTAATTTATTCATATTTAAAATTGTTCCAAAATCAAAAACAACTACAATTTTAAACAAAGACTCGCTACCCAGCGACCTAAAAAACATCACCATTCAGCCAAACTGTAGTTGATTTGCAAAATCGTTAAACTTGCCGTACCTAACGAATGACACAACGGGCACGCGGCGCGCCGCGTGTCCCAGTTAATGGCAATGTTAGGATGCCTACCAAGAAGCACGGACCTACGCGTACCACCGTCTTTTACTGGTGGCATTCACCACCATCGTTTTTAATTACCACCCGGTTTTTACCACGATGGCATCAAAAATATCACTAGCTATTTATCTTTTCACTTGGCGAACAAGAAGCGAATAAGCCCAAGTGAGAAGGCAAATAGATACCCATACGCAAATCGGTCTATGCGCAGCAATGTCTGACCACGGCGTGCCCGCAAAGCTCCTATGGCATACATAAGCAAGCCAACCATGATGGGAGTGATCATAAGGTTGATTCGTCGTAAATGTTCAGTGTGCATCAAGTGCACGGGAAATGCCAAGAGACTAATGCCGCCAATAACAGCGCCAAAAATGCAGTAGCCGAGAGCGGAAAGCCAAGGGTTCGGTGATGGCCGAAATGGTTCTACTACCGAATGTAGCCCAAGCTCAACTAGCATTTCTAGAAGTAACTGAAGCAGAAATTCACCAAAAATTTCTAACATAAACTCAAGCATGAGCAGCAAAGTAGATAATGTCTAATCGGTGTAGCCATAGCCACCGACCGTAATTGGCCACGAAATCGCGGATGAAAAACAAACCAACGCGGGGCGAATTAATTGGCCCTAACGATAAAGGTAACTGGTGGCAAAATGCGCCAGCATTTTGGCATCCCGGTTGACCGCCGTGTTAGCCGTTTTCTGGAAAGCGCTGCATTGTATTGGCCAAAACAGTAACACCACTATACGAAGCCTCAAATTCCTTGACAATTTTGAATCCGTATTGAGTGTATAGGTTCTTTGCTACGGTATTGGATTTTGCAACGTGCAAAGTAACTGATCCGGATATTTTGGATAGCATATGTTCCAAGAGACGCTTTCCAATACCTTTTCCTCTGCCGTTTGGATGAACAAATAGCGATCTGATTTCCGTTCCGCAACTTGCAGCAAAACCAACAATTCCATCATCCTCGCAGACAATAACATCTGATTCGTTAAACAACGCTAAACGAGCCAAGTCTTTATCCAGTGGAATGAGCTCAAAATGGCGATCTTCAAACCTGAGTTCATCAAGCTTGGATAGCGCGTAAATCTCAAGAACGGTGGCAAAGTCGTTGTCGGTGAATTTTCTGATGTTCATAGAAGGCTAACGCCTGAGTTAAGGGGCCTGCGCCAGCAGGTCCCAGCGCCCAAAGGGCGCGTCTTCAACGAAATGTTAGACCGTGGGCTCAATAACCACACTATCAGCAGTAATGGTGATTGCCCCAATGTCGCCTTCTAAGGTCAAAATGTTTGAATGCATACTGATACTTTCAATTTCCCCTAGTGAAGGCACCCCTTCATAAGTGGTAAAGCCAGCCCTTATATTTAACCCAATAAACTTTACCTGAATCTGGCTTGTATCTTTGTTATGCGCAAACACTTTGTATTTAGCACCATCAGAGGCCAACACAATGAGTTCTACATACAGTGAATTATCATCGCACTGTAGTGATAGAAGATTGGACTCTTCAATAACCTCTAAACTCATTCTTGCCTTCTAACGCCTGAGTTAAGGGGCCGACAAAAGCGCCAGCTTTTGGCGGTCCCGTTTGAACGAACAGTTAGGCACAAACCACTCCTACGACCCGATGCCTAACAAAACCTGAAACCGCGCTTTTACGCCAAACAGCCTGACACCGTCTGAACCCTGAAACCCCGCCGGCTTGCCCCACCGGAGCAAACTGCTCAACGCCTGGCCCACTTACCCGGTGGGGAAAACGGATGGCTCCGACGAAGAGCACCCAAACAAGCAACGGGCACCTTCGGCCAACCTGCTGAAACAGCCAAAACGCTAAGGTTGGCCGAACCTCTTTGGTTTTAACGGTTAACGCCTGAGATCAGCGGCCCGCTTCAGCGGGTCCGCTGGATTGACTTGTTAGGTGCTTAGTTGACTAGGCCATATTCCTCCAATGCTCTTCTAAGCCTTCCAAATCCCTGAGCATGGTTGTTCCGAGCATATCTCGCGCCTTCAAGAAAGCTTGGGCAGACTCGCCGAGAAAGACGTTTTCCAGATACGACACAACGATCGCATTCAATAGCTCACTGGAAGCCCTGCTACGGACCTCCTCCAAGAAGCGAAAGTGCTCTTCAACTAGGGTGAAGTTACCTACCTGGATTGCACTAAGCGTGCAACGTGCAAAGTCTCCCATTTCGCAATGAAGTAGTCCCTCTGAGATGTCCATGATCTCAGATGCAACCTTGGGGAATCGCAAAGTAAGCGCGGAAATAAATTCATCACGCCCCCACTGCTCTTGGTGAGTAGTCATGCTGCACCTAACGTTTGACTTAAGTGGACCGCCGTAGGCGGGTCCGCTTGAAGGAAGGGTTAGGCCTGTCCAATTTGATGCTCCCACAACGCGGACTCCAATTGCACAGATTGTGGCAAGAGCCGATCGATCGCAGTCGCAAGCTCCTGAAGATCGTATTCCTCGCCGCGAAAGCTAAACGCATTCCTCGACGGATCGAACCAGCGCATCATGTCCGTGGCGGCCAAGCCGACGATTGCGTTCCGAGGGCCAATTGTGTCACTTGCGATATTTCGATTGACGCTGGTTTGCCGCCAATGATCTAGTCGTTCGTCGTAGTGCTCTAGGTGGTCGCGGAGCGTCCGATTCCGCAGGCAGTTGTGTTCGTCTAGCGCGTATAGCTGCCTTAGTGAGACTGCTCGCTGAACCTTGTCGATCTGTCCGATCCGCGCTTCGTACTGGTTCGCGGATTCGTTCTCCCGTTGCTTCGGAACAGGCGGCCAGAACAATCTGGATACGTTGCTAGCGTGGGTGAGAAAGCTATGTATCTGTCGGAACACCTCAGCATGAAAGAACGTACGCCTGGCTGCGTCTGGAGTGGAGCCGACCCCAAGCTGCTGTAGCGCATTGTTCAAACCGCCTATCGCGTTTAGCGCGAACTGGCACTGAGTCTTGATCTCGCCGACATACACGCGCTGAAGGAATGTGTCCATGAGCTCTGGGGCCTAACTAGAATTAGACGTCCTAAAAGACGTAAAAAAAAGGCGTCGGTTGCCGTTTTGTTCAGCCCCGACCACTCTGGACAGCTTGCCACATCAGCGTCTATGACAAAAGGGTTGACGTAAACATACAGGCAAACACGTCGTGTCTTCGCCCGAGCGGCTCGATCAGTAGGGCTGGCGCCCGCTTCGGCGCCCCTGGTAAGACCGCCCATTGGAATACATCTACGGCCAGCGTACCGTCCTTGGCGCCGGGCGCCCGCTCGCGATTTCCCCACCAAGCCGACACCAGCGGCCGGATCCTGTGCATCTCGTAACAAATCCGTTCACACGGGCCCGCTACAATTCCCGGCAGTTATCCACAGGACCCTGCCATGACACTGCTGCAAACCATTCTGATGGCCATCGTGCAAGGCATCAGCGAGCTGTTTCCGATCTCCAGCGTGGCGCACGCGGTGCTGACGCCGTGGGCGTTTCACTGGAACCTGACGCCCGAATTCCTGAAGGTGCATTTCCTGCCGGTGGTGGTGCTGTTGCACCTCGGCACCGCGGTGGCGCTGCTGCTGTATTTCCGCCAGGACTGGATCGCCTACGCGAAGAGCCTGGTCGGCGGACGCGACCCGGTGGCGCGGCGTGAGCTGCAGCTGGTGGTGGTCGGCACGGTGCCGGCAGCGCTGCTCGGGCTGATTTTCGAGAAGGCACTGAAGGGGATGTTCGCCAACGTGATGTTTGCGGCGATCTTCCTGATCGTGAACGGGGTGATCCTGTTCGTCGGCGAGAAGGCGCGCAGCCGCGGCCGCAAGGAGCTGACCGAGCTGACCTATTCGCAGGCGCTGGGGGTGGGTCTCGCGCAGTCGCTGGCGCTGATTCCGGGCTTTTCGCGCTCGGGCGCCAGCATGGTGGCGGGCTTCTGGGCCGGGCTGAGCCACGGCGCGGCGGCGCGCTTCTCGATGCTGCTGGCCACACCGATCATCGTCGGCGCCAGCGTGCTGGAGATCCCGAAGCTGGCCCGCCAGGCCGACCCGGCGATCTTCCAGACCGCGCTGGTCGGCGGGGTGGTGGCCGGGGTGGTGGCGTATTTGAGCGTGTGGGCGCTGATGAGCTGGTTCAAGCGCCACGAGGTGAACGCGATGCGGCCGTTTGCGCTGTATTGCTGGATCGTCGGCGCGCTGGTGCTGTTCTTCCACTGAGCCAGCGTCCGGACCTATGTAAAACGGCAGCCCACGGGCTGCCGTTTTTCGTCGACCATTTGCGCAGCCTTCATCGGGCGGGCAGCCGCTTGCTGGTGACCACCCCCTCGATGGACAGCTTAGGTGGCGCTTCAGTCTTCATCCTCACGGCCTTCGCCGTGGTTTTCCATAGAGTGCACGGAGTTCATCCTTTGCCATCTCCAGACGTTCACGCTGTGGGGCTGACAGCTTGCGTCCCATTCGATTGATGTAGAAGTTGAGCATCGACATCGCCGAGCGAAACGGGTCCGTCTTCCTTCTGTCGCTACGCTCGGCCGACCTCTGCAGCGACAAGGCGATTTGACGAGGGTCATCGAGAGTGAACACGCCGGGCTCCAGATCCAAGGCATTGCTGTTTTCCGTCACCCTCTGGGACCATTGCTGTCGTGTCTGAGCAACCATTCTGCCAATCCGGTTCGTACCGCTCTGTCCGCCCAACACTTGAGTTAAGGGGCCTGCTTTAGCAGGTCCTGGCAGGCTGCGAGTTATGTTCATAGACCATTTGCGCGGCCTTCACCCCTACTCGGTCACTATCCGGGGTACGCGGCGTATTGCTGGATCGTCGGCGCGCGGGTGCTGTTCTTCCACTGGGCCACCGTCCGGACCTACGCAAAACGGCAACCCATGGGCTGCCGTTTTTCATCTGATCCCAGCGCTCACGCTTGCCGTTAAGGACCGATGCCCTGTACAGGATCTAGCCGAAGAAGACGTATTTGATCAGGAATAGTGCGGCGATGACCCAGCTGGCCGCATGGACCTCCTTGACGCGGCCGGTGAACAGCTTGAGCACGGCGTAGGCGATGAAGCCGAACGACAGGCCATTGGCGATCGAGTAGGTGAACGGCATCGCCAGCACGGCCAGTGCGGCCGGCGTCGCCTCGGTGATGTCTTCCCACTCGACGTCGAGCAGTTCGTGCAGCATCAGGCCAGCCACGTACAGTAGAGCGGGCGCGGTCGCGTAGGCCGGCACCGAACCGGCCAGCGGCGCCAGGAACAGCGAGGCGAGGAACAATACCCCGATGGTCAGCGCGGTCAGCCCGGTGCGGCCGCCGGCCTGCACGCCAGACGCGCTCTCGATGTAGGCGGTGGTGCTGCTGGTACCCACCAGCGAGCCGAGGAAGATCGCGATACTGTCGGCGAACAGCGCACGGCCCAGGCCCTTGTAGCGTTCCCCTTCCATCAGACCGGCGCGGCGCGCCACGCCCATCAGCGTGCCGGTCGCGTCGAACACCTCGACCAGCACGAACACCAGGATCACCTGGATGAAGCCGCCGTGCAGCGCGCCGGCGATGTCGAGCTTCAGGAAGGTGGGCGCAAGGCTGGGCGGTGCGGAGAACACGCCGTTGAACTGGTTGAGACCGAGCAGCATGCTAAGCACGGTCACCGCGATGATGCCGATCAGGATGGCGCCGCGCACGCGCAGCGCGTCCAGCACCGCGATCACGAAGAAGCCGAAGATGGCCAGCAGCGCCGTCGGCGAGTGCAGGTTGCCGAGGCCGACCTTGGTGGCCGGATTGGCGACCACGATGCCGGCATTGCCGAGCGCGATGATCGCGAGGAACAGCCCGATCCCCGCCCCGATCGCACAGCGCAGCGACTTGGGCACCCCGGAGATCAACCAGGAGCGGATGCCGGTGACGGTCAAGATGATGAACACCGTCCCCGAGATGAACACCGCACCCAGCGCCTGTTGCCAGGTGTAGCCCATCGCGGCGACCACGGTGAAGGCGAAGAACGCGTTCAGCCCCATGCCGGGCGCCAGACCAATCGGCCAGTTCGCCACGAAGGCCATGATGATCGTACCGGTCGCGGCAGCCAGGCAGGTAGCGACGAACACCGCGCTCTTGTCCATGCCGGTGGTCGACAGGATGGTCGGGTTGACGAAGATGATGTAGGCCATCGTCAGGAAGGTGGTGAGGCCGGCGATCACCTCGGTGCGGGCGTTGGTGTTGTGTTCGGTCAGCTTGAATAACCTGTCTAACATGGCGATGCTCCCCGTGGCGTAGCATTTTGGGTTTTTAGCTCAACCGCGCCTTGCCGGCGCAATCATTCTTTATTCATAAAAATTAATTGTTAAGAAATCAATTTCAGCCTGCCGGGCAGCATGTTGGGATACAGGGAAAAACGCGATTTCAATCGCCAGGCAGCCTGTTTGGCTGACCCTGGCGCTGGCTCATCGGGATGGGTGGCGTTAAGTCGCCTCGGGGAGGCTGTACTCGAACTCGTAACGGTGCACTCCGTCGACGATCTCGATCGCTAGCTGACCGGAAAGCCCCGACAGCTCACCGGTAGCGGAGTCCGGAACGACGGAAATCAGCAACTGGGGCGAGCCGCGCGTCATCGTTCCGCTGTGTTGGAGGACAAATGTGCCAGTGCGGCCCTGCAGCGTGCCGGTCACTTGCTCTATCGCCACGTACCCCGCCGAGCCCTTGACGGCCGTTCCGGCCGACAGCATCTCGCCTTTGCTGCTCGCCTCGAGGTCGCCGAAAAACTGCTTGTCGATCGACATCCTGCCCAGCGCCGAGCCTGCCGCTGCGTCGTGCAAGGGTTGTGGGGACAGGTTGACCTCAAACGTTCCTGTTGCATGCAAGTTCATGATGTTCTCCTCAACGGTGGGATGAAAGCGGCGACGGTGTGCAGACAACTAGCGGGACCGGCCTCAGGCTATGGCCAAGGCGGCGACGGCGGCCAACCGGCTCCATGACCTGCCGACTCACCGCCCGCGGCACCGTCAGCCGGATGATCGCGGTGGGCTGGGCGCAGGTCTGCACGATCTGGGGTTGATCGAGCATGAGGGCTCCTCGTAGGCGTCTAACGTTTGAGCTCAGCGGCTGGGCCGTGCGCTGGAAGGAACGATCAGTCAGTCATCTCAAGCCTCTCTATCCCACGGCTGACCTTTGCCCTTCTCCAGGTAGCCGTGCAGGCTCTCATTGAGGAAAAACGACCACCCGCTGCTGCACGAGGTGAGGCACTCCAACTGATTGAGACGAACGTGCGTGAAGTCGAGTTGTGACTCGCCGTTAGCCAAGTCCTTAATCTCGAATCGAATCCGCGTGCCGACCCAGTCATGCAAATCGGTGTATCCCGTGGTTTCGCTGTGCTTGGAGGCAACGCATTCCCACTCCAACAGCCGTGGCGGTTCCCGCCGTAAAATTTTCATCACGGCAAAGAAGCCGTCGCCGGGAAAGTGGAACGACGACCGACTACCGACGCTCTCGCCCACTTCGCTAAACGGCGTCCACCACCCCTTGACCCCATCCGCGGTAGCGAGCGCGGCGAAGAGGCGTTCGCCGGGAACGGCAAAATGCAGGTGCAGCTCGAAGTCAGCGGGGGAGTTCGTCGAGTCGGTATTCATAGCCTTCTCCTCGCAGAGGATTCTCACGCGATTGATGCGGCCTAACGTTTGGGTTATGCCCCTGTTACTTGTTCTCCGGCATGACCGACGAGTGATGACTGGTAATTAGCCATTGCGACCCATCCCAGCGATAGGTGTAGGTATAGCGGGCATGAACGACGGCGCCCGTTTTTGCGAAGGTGAAAGTGTATAGCCCGGCATCAAGGGCAGAGTTGCAGCCCAGCTCAATGCTACGCAGGTCAATCTTTCCGGATGGGCCGTTTTCTAGGAAGTGATGGAAGTAGTCCAACTTCTCTGCAACGGTGAGGCGAGGCGTATTGGATACCGTAGGAAGCAGAATTGACCGCTCCGCATAGTTGGCGACCACTTTGTGCGGATCGTGTGTTTGCAGTGACTGATTCCACCGATCAAACAACGCCGCAATCTCTTGCTCTGACGTGACCTTGCAGCTTTCTGTGCGCGAGGCCTGTGTATTGGCTGGCATGCCTTGCTGCGTGGCGCATCCGGTAAGCGCGAACGCCAATACAACAGCGCTAAATAGCTTCATGGGAGAACTCCTCCGGTTGTGGGAGTCATAACGAACATTGAACGTCCTTAACGACGTAAAAAAGGCGTCAGGACTGCCACCGAGGTCTTCCAGCCGCTCTTATCCACACCCGCCTCTATGACAACATAGTCTGCACAAGCCCGCAGGCAAACCCGTCTCAGCGCGTTGAGGCACGAACGCAAAAACGGCAGCCCGCAGGCTGCCGTTTTACTATCCAACGTTGGCCGAACGGCCCGCGCTTACACCTTGTCGTACAGCTTGGCGCCGCCCTTCACGAACTCGATCGCCTTCGCTTCCATGCCCTTGACCAGCGCCTCGCCTTCGGCGAAGCCCTGCTTGGCGGCGTAGTCGCGCACGTCCTGGGTGATCTTCATCGAGCAGAAGTGCGGGCCGCACATCGAGCAGAAGTGCGCGACCTTGGCGCTGTCTTTCGGCAGCGTCTCGTCGTGGAAGGAACGGGCGCGGTCCGGGTCGAGGCCGAGGTTGAACTGGTCTTCCCAGCGGAACTCGAAGCGGGCCTTGGACAGCGCGTTGTCGCGGATCTGCGCGCCCGGGTGACCCTTGGCGAGGTCGGCAGCGTGCGCGGCCAGCTTGTAGGTGATGATGCCTTCCTTGACGTCGTCCTTGTTCGGCAGGCCGAGGTGCTCCTTCGGGGTGACGTAGCACAGCATCGCGGTGCCGTACCAGCCGATCTGCGCGGCGCCGATCGCCGAGGTGATGTGGTCGTAGCCCGGCGCGATGTCGGTAGTCAACGGCCCCAGGGTATAGAACGGCGCCTCGTCGCACCATTCCAGTTCCTTGTCCATGTTCTCCTTGATCAACTGCATCGGCACGTGGCCCGGGCCTTCGATCATCACCTGCACGTCGTGCTTCCAGGCGATCTGGGTCAGTTCGCCCAGCGTCTTCAGTTCACCGAGCTGTGCGTCGTCGTTAGCGTCGTAGATCGAGCCCGGACGCAGGCCGTCGCCGAGGCTGAACGCCACGTCGTACGCCTTCATGATTTGGCAGATGTCTTCGAAGTGGGTGTAGAGGAAGTTTTCCTGATGATGCGCCAGGCACCACTTGGCCATGATCGAGCCGCCGCGCGACACGATGCCGGTCATGCGGTTGGCGGTCATCGGCACGTAGCGCAGCAAGACGCCGGCGTGGATGGTGAAGTAGTCGACGCCCTGTTCGGCCTGCTCGATCAGCGTGTCCTTGAAGATTTCCCAGGTCAGGTCTTCGGCCTTGCCGTTGACCTTTTCCAGCGCCTGGTAGATCGGCACGGTACCGATCGGCACCGGGCTGTTGCGCAGGATCCACTCTCGGGTTTCATGGATGTTCTTGCCGGTCGACAGGTCCATGATGGTGTCGGCGCCCCAGCGGATGCCCCAGGTCATCTTGTCGACTTCTTCGCTGATCGACGAGGTGACGGCGGAGTTGCCGATGTTGCCGTTGATCTTCACCAGGAAGTTGCGGCCGATGATCATCGGCTCGGATTCCGGGTGGTTGATGTTGTTCGGGATGATCGCGCGGCCACTCGCCACTTCCTGGCGGACGAATTCCGGGGTGATGGTGTCGACCTGGGCGGCGCCGTAGTTCTGGCCCGGGTGCTGGCGCATCATCAGCTTGGCGAGCTTCTCGCCCATCGGGCCGGTAGCCAACAGCGATTCCAGGTAGGCCTGGCGGTTCTGGTTCTCGCGGATCGCGATGTATTCCATCTCCGGCGTGATGATGCCCTGACGCGCGTAGTGCATCTGGGTGACGTTACAGCCCGGCTTGGCGCGGCGCGGCTTGCGTTTCAGGTTGAAGCGCAGGTGGTCGAGGCTCTGGTCGGCTTCGCGCTGACGGCCGTACTCGCTGGACAGACCGGCGAGCTGTTCGGTGTCGCCGCGCTCGTCGATCCAGGCGGCGCGCAAGGCGGCCAGACCGTCGCGCACGTCGACTTTCACCGCCGGGTCCGAATACGGGCCGCTGCAGTCGTACACGTAGATCGGCGGGTTCTTCTCGCCGCCGAATTGGGTCGGGGTGTCGTGCTGGCTGATTTCGCGCATCGGCACGCGGATGTCGGGGCGGGAGCCCTCGACGTAGACCTTGCGGGAATTGGGCAGCGGCTGGATGGCGGCTTCGTCCACCTTCATCGCCAGGTTGAGGTCGGCGGGTGTAGTCATCGGAGTAACTCCTGCGAAAAGTGTGGGGTTTTCGACGCAGGAGACGGGATGGCCGCACGGACTGCCCCCAAGCAGGGGCTGGCGGCTTGTACGCTTCCCTACGCCGGTATTAACCGGGTCAGGTTCCAAGGGTGTTTCTCACCGGCGCGAAAACCGCGCAGGACCCCTAGCGATGCCAGACATTCGGGCGGGCAAACCACTGGAAACGATTTCCAGCCTGCCCGCAGTGCTGTGAAGGTACGGCAAATATGGGATAATCGCAAGTTATCTCATGCACTTGCAGCCGGAGTCGGTCAATGAATTTTGAACAAGCCCGTTTCAATATGGTTGAGCAACAGATCCGTCCGTGGGACGTGCTCGATCTCAAAGTGCTCGACCTGCTGATGGAGGTCAAGCGCGAGGAATTCGTCGCCGAGGCGCAGAAGACCCTGGCGTTCATCGACACCGAGCTGCCGCTGCCCAACGGCAGCCGCATGCTGCAGCCGAAGGTGGAAGCGCGCCTGCTGCAGGACCTGGACGTCGAAGCCGACGACAAGATCCTCGAGATCGGCACCGGCTCGGGCTACGTGACCGCACTGCTCGCCGCGTTCGGCCAACATGTGTACAGCGTCGAGATCGACCCGGCGCAGTCGGCGCTGGCCGCCGCCCACCTGAGGAAGGCCGGCGTGAAGAACGTCACGCTGGTCGAAGGCAACGGCCTGCACGGCCACGCCGCGCAGGCGCCGTACGACGCGATCTACGTCGGCGGCTCGCTGCCGGTGGTGCCGGAAACGCTGAAGGCGCAGCTGGCGGTCGGCGGCCGGATGGTGGTGGTGGTCGGCGACCTGCCGATGATGCGCGCGCTGCGCATCAAGCACGAAAGCCAGGGCGTGTTCAGCGAAACGGTGTTGTTCGACGTGGTGATCGACCGCCTGAGCGCGATCGACGCCGCCGAACCGGACCGTTTCAGCTTCTGATGAGCGGCGTCCAGGAAATCGGCGCGGTCGAGCTGGCCGCCTGGCTGGCCGACGCGTCGCGCCAGCCGCCCTTGCTGCTCGACGTGCGCGAAGACTGGGAGGTGGCGATCGCCGCCATCCCCGGCGCACGCCACATGCCGATGAACCGGATCCCCTTGCAGATGGGCGAGCTGCCGGACGGCGTGACCATCGTCACCGTCTGCCACCACGGCGTGCGCAGTTACCACGCCGGGCTGTTCCTCGCCAACGCCGGTTTCGAGCCGGTGCTGAGCCTGAAGGGCGGCGTCGACGCCTGGGCGAACGAGGTCGACCCGAGCATGGCGCACTACTGAGCCAGCCGGCCAGCACCACGAGGCGGCCGCAGGCCGCCTTTTTTCTTGCGCGCCGCATGGCGCGCGCAGGCCGATGGCCAACCCGCAGGCAAGCCATGAATTTCGACTACCTTTCCCCCGCCCTGAACCGCGTCCACCCCGACTGGGAAGCGGTGCTGCGCCAGCCCGGCTGCGCCCGCACGCTTGCCACGATCGACACCGCACTGTCGGCCGCGGCGCACGACGGCAAGACGATCTACCCGCCGCGCGAGCTGATCTTCAACGCGCTGACCTTCGGCGCGCCGGCCGACGTGCGGGTGGTGATCCTCGGCCAGGACCCGTACCACGGCGCCGGCGAGGCGATGGGGCTGTCGTTCTCGGTGCCGGACGGGGTGCGCGTGCCGCCGAGCCTGCGCAACATCTACAAGGAGCTGGCGGCGGATCTCGCCGTCGGCCCGGCCAACAGCGGCGACCTGACGCCGTGGGCACGCCAGGGCGTGCTGCTGCTCAACAGCGTGTTCAGCGTCGAGGCCGACCGCGCCGGCAGCCACGGCAAGCTCGGCTGGCAGCGGGTCAGCGACGCGCTGATCGACGCGGTCAACGTGCAGAATCCCGGCTGCGTGTTCCTGCTGTGGGGCAACTGGGCGCAGGGCAAGATCGAGCGGATCGACACCGGCCGGCACGGCGTGTTGAGCTCGGCGCACCCGTCGCCGCTGGCGGCGCACCGCGGCTTCTTCGGCAACCACCATTTCTCGCAGGCCAACGCCTGGCTGGCCGCGCGCGGCCGCGGCACCGTCGACTGGGCGCTGACGGCGACGCCGAGCCTGTTCGACTGACCGGGTAGCGCATTGAACGACGACGATGAAAAAAGCCGCCGAATGGCGGCTTTTTTGCGCGTTGACCGGCTCGCTACACGTCGCCGACCAGCACGATCAGGTCGGTAACGCCCGGATCCAGCCCGAGCTGCGACATCAGCGTAGTCAACTGGCCGCGGTGATGGGTCTGGTGGTTGAAGAAGTGCATCAGCACCGGGAACAGCGGCTTGGTGGCGGCCACCCCGCGCATAGAGCGGTAGCTGAGCGGCTGGTCGAGTTCGGCCTCGGACAGCGTCGCGCACCAGTCGAGCAGCAGGCGGTCGAACAGGCGGCGCTCGGCCAGACCGCCGGCCAGGCTGTGCGTCAGCCAGCTGTTCAGCGCGACCGGCGCGGGTCGCTCGCGCAGCGATGCCAGCGCGGCCGCGCCCGGCAGCTCGGCGAAACGCTTCAACCAGAGCAGGTCGGCGACCAACAGGTGGTTGAGCGTGCCGAGCAGCGAGCCGAAGTAGGCGCCCATATTGCTGCTCAGCGCCGCCTCGGGCAGCTCTTCCAGCGCGTGGTAGAGCTTTTCGTTCATCCAGTGGTTGTACTCGGCCATCCGCCGCACATGCGCCAGCCGGCTGCCCGCCTCGTCCAGCCGCCGGCCGCACACCGCGGTGCGGCGGTTGCCGGCGTGGCGGCGCCGCGGGTCGTCGTACGCGGTCAGCACGCTGTAGCCAGCCTTGCGCATCATCCCGGCCGAGCCGAGGTTTTCCTCGTGCCGTTCGGCGCACAACCAGCGGATGCCGCGTTCGGCCAGCCGGCCGTTCAGTTCGCGCAGCAGCCGGCCGCCGAGTCCCCGCCCGGCGAAGTCGCGGTGGACCACCGCCTCGGCCAGATACGCCGCCTGTTCAGGAGGAATATCGGCCGGCCGCACCGCCGGGTACGGGTCGTCGCGGCGCCAGATCAGCGCGGCGACGATATCGCCGCCGGCCCACGCCAACAGCGCGCCGCCGCGGCCGGCGGCCAGTTCGGCCAGCGTCGCGGCGACGCCGTCCTCGGGCAGCCAGTTCCAGGCGTTCGGGCCGTGTTCGCGCAGCAGCAGGCCGATCGCCGGCGCCTGCTCGGGTGTCGCCTCGCCGAACTCGATGCTTGCCGTGTCCATGACCGTCCTCCTCCGTGGGCCGCGGCATGCTCCCTCGGCATGCCATCAGACTAAATCTAGCCCAGTTTGGCGGTCGGTGTCGAACAAATCGTGCAGTGCAATAAAGCCGGCATCAGCCGGCTTTTTACGTTATCGAGTCGCGATCAGCGCGCTTTCTGCTTGTTCATCAGCATCAGCTTGACATACTTGTAGTATGACACCTCGGCGTTCGACACCGCCAGCACGAAGCCTTCGGCGCCGTCGAGGAAGCCGCGCTTGATCACATAGGTGCGGAAGAACGCCCAGAAGCCGTGGCCGATCGCCGAGCCGAGCGAGGCGCGCTTGCCGCGTTCCTGCATCGTCAGCGCGCCGGCGCTCGAGTAGTCGTTCACCTTGGCGAGCGACTCGTGCAGGTCGGCGACCGCATAGTGGATGATAGGGCCGTCGAAGCGGCCAGTGGAACCGTCGATCTGCAGATGCGTATGGGTGCGCACGTCGGTGAAGCGGCCTTTTTCGCGGCGGAACAAGCGCACGATGCGGTCCGGCCACCAGCCGGAATGCGCCATAAAACGACCGCAGAACCGCGAACGGCGCGGCGTGGAGAACGCCGCCTGTTCGCTGTTATTTGCGAGCAATTGCAGGATTTCACCGCGCAACACCTCACCGACATGCTCGTCGGCATCGAGGCACAGCACCCAGTCGCTGGTCGCCTGATCGAGCGCGCGGTTCTTCTGCGGGCCATCGCCCGGCCAGTCGGTCTCGAACACCTTCGCGCCCAGTTCGCGGCACAGCGCCTGCGTGCCGTCGGTGCTGCCCGAGTCGAACACGATCATCTCGTCGGCCCAGTCGCGCACCGAGCGCAGGCAGTCGCCGATATCGTGGGCTTCGTTCATCGCCACCACGATCACGCTAATCGTGGCGCGCTTGGCAGGAGCAGTCATAAGGGGACAAGCCGGAACAAAACGCCGATTCTACCGCACGCCGGCGGCCGCCAGCAGCTGTTCGACGTGACGGGTGACGTCGACGTCGTAGCCGATCTCGCGGCGCGGTTCGGCCAACCTGGCCTTGCCTGCCGTCACCCGGCGTACCGCCTCGGCCAGCGCTGCGGCGAGGCTGGCGGGGTCATTACGCTCGAACAGCAGGCAGGCGGCGTCGCCGAGCACCTCGGTACAGGCGATATTGCGCGCCAACACCAGTGGCGTGCCGCACAGCGCCGATTCGATGCCGACCAGGCCGAACGGCTCGTAGCTCGACGCGAGGATGGTGTAGTCGGCCGCCTGGTAGAGCTGTTCGATGTTCTTCTGATAGCCGAGGTCGACCAGATTACGGCCGGGCTGGTCGAGCGGCCGGCCGGCCACCACCAACAGCACCGGCAGGTCGCTCGCTTCGAATACCGCGCGCAGCACGGCGAGCCCCTTGCGCTGGTGGCTGGACGACGGGAACACGAACACGACCTTGTCGGCCGGCAGGCCGAAGCGGTGGCGGAGCGCCAGCCGCTGCTCATCGCCGACAGTAGTGAAGCGTTCGCCGCTGACCGGCGGATAGAGCGTCGCAAGCTTGTCTGCCGGCACCCGGTAGAGCGCGGTCAGTTCCTCGGCCATCAGCGCCGAGTGCGCGATCACCCGGCGCGCATTGGCGTAGAAGCGTTGTTCCAGCGCGATCTGGCGGCGATCCCAGAAACCAGCCGACTTGCCGCTGGCGGCGAGGTAGCCGCGGTGGGTGCCGCCGCACACCGCGATCTCGGATGCGGTGTTGCGGTTGCAGCCGATCATGAGCTCGACGCCGTGGCGGGCCTTTTCCTTTAACAGTGCGCGGGAAAACGCGCCGTCGCGCAGCTTGCCGGGCAGCCAGCCGACCGCAATCTCGACCGGCTCGATCATCCGGTATTCGGCGAGCGTGCTGTCGAAGCGGCGGGCAAAGAAGGTCGGACGAATCCCCAGCCGGTTCAGACCGTTCACCAGGTCGAGCGCGTAGCGTTCGAAACCGCCGCTGTAGCCGAAGGCGTTGCAGGCAATGCCGATCTTCATGCTTGTTCTGTCCATCGTGTCGTGGCGGCACTTTACCACGTCCGGAAAGCCGCCATGCCGACGGGCGCCTGTCGTTACGGCCGACCTTACGATGGCAGACACTGGATAAAGCCAACCGTGTTGCGGCTTGAACCGGTCGAGTTGGCGCGTACTTATCCGGCCGTTGCGGTTTATCCACATCGTGTCGACCTGGTTTTCCGGTATCCGGGCCGTTCTGGCCGACCCCATTCAAATGGCATCCGCAAGACAATCCAAACGCATAAAAGGCCGTATTTCTGGGGGTAAAACTGCCTCGATAGCGCCTTGCTATCGGCCTGGCTGCCTTTCTGGTGTGCCACTTCTCTCAGTCACAACCTGATTGTTCCCACGTCCATGTGCCGTTCGTTTTTGCAGACAGGAAAATGGTTCGGTTCACACGTGCGGTTCTTTTCTTAGTTATTCTTTTTTAAATTTGATGAAACTGATACTAGTCGGCTCCTTGTTGTTGATAAGTCGTTTTCACTCATTGTTTCAATGACTTGTATCGTAATTTTCCCTGTTGGCGATTGCTGTCGTAGACCGGTAGCGGATGTGGATAAGTTGAGGCTCTCGTCGGATCGAGCAGTTATCCACACTCTGCGACACGGTTGGCCGTCGTTGCTTGTGTATGGCAATTCGCTGTCGTTTTTCTTACTAATCTCTTTGCCCTTTTATAAAAGGAAACTACTGATGTACTCGGGACAATTGTGTGGATAAGCAGAAAAAACAGCTTGTTTTCAGTGCCTTCACTTGTTGATAGCCAGGCTGACGAGCAGGCTGGGGAGGCACCAGTAAATTGTGGATAAAACCGCTGCTGCTTATCCACAACCGCTTATCCACACCTGGTTCTGCCGGCTTGCGCTTGGTTAACCACAGCCGCGCTCGGTTACAATGCGCGGCATGATGAACGTGCTGATCGTGCGCACCTCGTCGATGGGCGACCTTATCCACACCTGGCCGGCGCTCACCGAGCTCAAGACGCACTACCCCAATCTTTCGCTGACCTGGCTGGTCGAGGATTCCTTCGCCGACATCGCCGCGCTGCACCCGGCGGTGGTCCGGGTGATTCCGATCTCCTGGCGACGCTGGCGCCGCGCGCCGCTCTCTCCTAATACCTGGCGCGAGATCCGTGCCTGCCGCGCGGCGATCGCCGACGGCGGCTGGGACCAGGTGGTCGACCTGCAGGGCCTGGTGAAGAGCGCGATCCCGGCCCGCTGGGGCCGCGCCCCGCTGGCCGGCTACGACCGCCACAGCGTCCGCGAGCCGCTCGCCTGCCTGTTCTACGACAAGACCTACGCCGCGAGCTGGCAGCTGCCGGCGATCGAGCGTTGCCGCCGCCTGCTGTCGCAGGTGTTCGGCTACACGCTGGCGGGCGCGCCGCGCTTCGGTGTGCCGGCGCCGACCAAGCCGGCCGCCGCGCCGGCCGAGCCTTATGTGGTGCTGCTGCACGCGACCAGCCGCGACAGCAAGCTGTGGCCGGAGGCGCACTGGATCGCGCTGGGGAACAGGTTGGCCGAACGGCACGGCTGGCGCGCGGTGCTGCCGTGGGGCAATGCGAAGGAGAGGGAACGCGCCGTGCGGCTCGCCGCCGCGCTGCCGGGTGCGCTGGTGCCGGAGCGGTTGTCCTTGCGCGACGCCGCCGGCCTGCTCGGCCACGCCGAGGCGGTGGTCGGCGTCGACACCGGGCTGCTGCACCTGGCGAACGCGCTCGATCTGCCGCTGGTCGGCATCTACACCGACACCGACCCGGCCGCGACCGGGGTGGTCGAGACGGTGCGTTCGGCTAACCTCGGCGGCGAGCGGCAGTGCCCGGACGTCGACAGCGTCTATCAGACCCTGCTCGCGATGCACGGGGCGCCGCGATGAGCGTGGCGCGGTTGCTGTATACGCTGGCCGGCTGGCTGATCAGGCCGCTGTTGAAGCGCTATCTGCGAAAGCGTGCGACGAAGGCGCCGGCGTATCTGGAACACTGGGACGAGCGCTTCGGCGAGCGGTATGAACCGCGAGCGACCGGGGCGATCTGGATCCACGCGGTGTCGGTCGGCGAAACCCGCGCCGCGCTGCCCTTGGTGCGGGCCCTGCGCGCGCGCTACCCGGGCGCGCCGCTGTTGATCACGCAGATGACGCCGACCGGCCGTGCGACCGCGCTGGAGCTGTACCCGGACGCCGAGGTGCGCTACCTGCCGTACGACTTCCCGCGCGCGGTCGCGGGCTTCTTCGCCGCCTACCGGCCGAGCTTCGGCGTGCTGATGGAAACCGAGCTGTGGCCGAACCTGATCCACGCGGCCAGCGAAGCGAGAATACCGCTGCTGCTCGGCAACGCACGGCTGTCGGACAAGTCGTACCGCGGCTATCGGCGCATCGGGCCGCTGATCTGGCCGGCGCTACAGGAGCTCGCCGGGGTGGCGGCGCAGACCGAGGCCGACGCGGCGCGGCTGGTGTTGCTCGGCGCCCGCCATGTCAAGGTCTGCGGCAACACCAAGTACGACTTCAGCCCGCCGGCAGAACAACTAAAGCTCGGTGCAACGTTCCGAAGCTGGATCGGCGGCCGGCCGGTGCTGGTCGCCGCCAGCACCCGCGACGGCGAGGAGGCGCTGCTCCTCGCCGCCTGGCGCGCCGCGTGGCCCGACGCGTTGCTGGTGATCGTGCCGCGCCACCCGGAGCGCTTCGGCCCGGTGGCGATGTTGGCCGAACAGCAGGGCTTCAAGGTCGCGCGGCGCAGCGCCACGAGCGGGCCGCTCGCGGACGACGTCGACGTGTGGATCGGCGACAGCATGGGCGAGCTGTTCGCGTATTACGTGGCGGCGGATCTCGCCTTCGTCGGCGGCAGCCTGCTGCCGCTCGGCGGCCAGAACCTGATCGAGCCGGCCAGCGTCGGCGTGCCGGTGCTGTTCGGCCCGTCGATGTTCAATTTCCCGCAGGCGAGCGAGCTGGCGCTCTCGGCCGGTGCCGCGCTGCAGGTGGCCGACGCCGACGCGCTGGTCGCCGAGGCGGTGGCCTTGCTCGGCGATGCCGAGCGGCGTGCGGCGATGGGGTCGGCGGCACTGCGCTTCACTGCCGCGCACCGCGGCGCCAGCGAACGCATCGTCGACTACTTCGCCGAGCGGCTGGACGCCGCGGAGTAAGCTGGTGCTCGCCACGCAAAACGGCTCGGCCAACCCCAAGGTTGGCCGAGCCGTTGTTGTTTTTGCCGGGTGTGATGCCGTCAGCCGGTCAGGTCCTCAGCTCCAGCTCGTCGTAGCGGCGCCATTTGTAGATCGCCGCCGACACCAGCCAGCTCGCCGCGAACAGGCCGATGATGAAGTAGCCGATGGTGCCGAAATTGTCGTTGAGCGCGCCGATCGCCTCCCAGAACGCGCCCTTCAGCTGCAGCTTGTCGGCCGCGAGGCCCAGGGCCTCGATGCCGCCCACCACCAGCGCCACCAGCACCGACACCAGCGTGATGGTCATGTTGTAGTAGAGCTTGCGGATCGGCTTGATGAAGGCCCAGCCGTAGGCGCCTAGCATCAGGATGCTGTCGGTGGTGTCGATCAGCGTCATGCCGGCGGTGAACAGGGCCGGGAACACCAGGATCGACCACACCGACATCCCCTTGGCGGCCGACGCTGCCGAGATGCCCAGCAGGCCGATCTCGGTCGCGGTATCGAAACCGAGGCCGAACAGCAGGCCAAGCGGATACATGTGCCAGCCCTTGGTCACCAGGCGGAACACCGGGCGGAACAGTCGCGCCAGCAAGCCGCGGTCGGCCATCAGCAGGTCGAGATCCTCCTCGACGTAGCGCTCGCCGTTCTTCACGCGCTTGAAGGCCTGGTACACCGAACGCAGGATCATCAGGTTCATCAAGGCGAGTGTCAGCAGGAACAGCGACGATACCGTGGTGCCGATCACGCCGCCGACGTCCTTGAATTCGTCGAACTTGGTCTGCAGCGCCATGGCGGTGGCGGCCACGGCGACCGACAGCACCACCACGATGGTGGAGTGACCGAGCGAAAACATCAGCCCGACGGTGACCGGGCGCTTGCCCTCCTGCATCAGCTTGCGCGTCACGTTGTCGATCGCGGCGATGTGGTCGGCATCCACCGCGTGGCGCAGGCCGAAGCTGTACGCCAGCAGCGCGGTGCCTAGCAGCACCGGGTGGTCGTGGAAAGCGATCAACGCCCATGCCCAGGCTGCCAGATTGAACGCCAGCAGTAGGCCGTAGATGCCGAGCACCTTGCCGCGCAGATTGTTTTCATTATCGTTGAACACGTGTTTCAGCACGGTCAACAAGTTTCTACCTGCCATGTCAGGCACTCCTTTGCCCAGTGTTTATCGAGGCTGTCCGCCGAGTTTGAGCATGCCCTTATCCTCGATGAAGGCGATGATGTCATCGAGGCCCTGGCCGATCTTCTGGTTGGAAAAGACGAACGGCCGCTCGCCGCGCATTTTTTTCGCGTCGCGTTCCATCACCTCGAGCGAGGCGCCGACCAAGGGCGCGAGGTCGATCTTGTTGATCACCAACAGGTCGGACTTCATGATGCCCGGCCCGCCCTTGCGTGGGATCTTGTCGCCGGCCGACACGTCGATCACGTAGATCGTCAGGTCGGACAGCTCCGGGCTGAACGTCGCCGCCAGGTTGTCGCCGCCCGATTCGACGAACACGATGTCGAGGCCGGGGAAGCGGGCGTTCAGGCGGGCGATCGCCTCGAGGTTGATCGACGCGTCCTCGCGGATCGCGGTGTGCGGGCAGCCGCCGGTCTCGACGCCGATGATCCGTTCCGGGTCGAGTGCGGCGTGCTTGACCAGGAACTGCGCGTCCTCCTGGGTGTAGATGTCGTTGGTGACGGCGGCGATATTGTACTTGTCGCGCAGCGCCCGGCACAGCGCCAAGGTCAGCGCGGTCTTGCCGGAGCCGACCGGGCCGCCGATGCCGACGCGCAGGGGGTTGGAAGCCATGGGGTTCTCCTCGGGTTAAAAACGGTAGCGGGGAAAGCGGTTTTCAGCATCGTTGAAACCGTTTTACGAACGGAACAGCCGCGAATATTGGGTCTCATGCTGCATCGACAGCCAGGCGAGGCCCGGTGCGAAGCCCGACTCGGGTGCGGCCGGCAGCAGTGCAAGGGTTTCGGCCAACTGCGGCAGCAGCGCCGAGAACAGCTTCTGGCCGGCCAGCTGGCCCATCGGCAGCGCCTTCATCAGCACCATCACCTGGTTTTCCAGCCAGGCCCAGACGTAGCCGGACAAGGCCGCATCAGGGTCGACGCCGAGCACCGCCGCGGCCAGCGCCCAGGCCGCCGGCAGGCCGAGCGGATCGAGGCTGGCGAGCGTGGCGCGCTGGTGTTCATCGAGCTCCGGCAGCTCGAGCAGCAAGGCCTTGAGCGAATAGCCGGTCTGCACCGTCTCGGCGTACAGCTCGGCCGCCTCGCGGCTGGCCAGCCACAGCGTGTTGACGGTGGTGAGCGTGGCGGCGTCGCCGGCGGCCGCCAGCGCCTGGCGCAGCAGCGGCAGCTCGAAGCGCACCAAGGGGCCTTCCAGCTGCTCGGCAAGCCAGCCCCGGGCGCTCTCGGTGTCGTGCACCCAGCCGTGTTCGATCGCCGATTCGAGCCCCTGCGAGTAGCTGTACGCGCCGATCGGCAGCGCCGGGCTCGTGAGCCGGAACAGTTGCAGCAAGGAGAGCGTATTCATGCGCGCACCTTGCTGAACTGGTGCAGCTTCGGCGCGTAGTGGAACTCGGCCTCCTGGCCGTGCGAATGGTGGTGGCCGCCGCCGTAGGCGCCGGTCTCGGGATTGAACGGCGCGTCGACGCTCGACAGCGTCACCGCGAAGTGGCGGCTCAGCATGTCAATCAGCACGTGGTCTTCGGCCAACCTTAGCCAGCCGTCGCCGACCTCGACCGGCACGTGGCGGTTACCGAGGTGGTAGGCGGCGCGCGCGAGCTCGGTGGCGCTCGCGGCGACCACGTGGCAGAGCGTCTCGGTCGCGGCGCGCACCACCACCACCCGGCCGTCGTCGGTGCCGAGCAGCTGGCCGTCGGAGAGCAACTGGCCGCGCTCGAGGAACAGCCCGACCTCCTCGCCGGACACCGCGCGGGTGCGCAGCCGGCTCTTCTGGCGCAGCTCGAAGGTCAGCGCCAGGGTGTCGTCGACGCGGGCGGCGTCGTCGACAATGCGGGTCAATACCAGCATGGTTTTCTCCTTCAAAGCCTATTCATAATCTTGCTGCGCGGCCCTGATCGGGGCTCATGCGCTGCTCGAAATCCTCATGTACTTCCATGTACATTCCGGTTTCTGCGCTGCTCTTCACTCCGCTGAGGGCCGCTCGCGACAGATTCTGAACAGGCTTTTAGAACAGGAAATAGCGCTGCGCCATCGGCAGCACATCGGCCGGTTCGCACCACAACAGTTCGCCGTCGGCGTAGACCTGGTAGGTCTGCGGGTCGACCCGGATGTCGGGCAGCCAGCTATTGTGGATCAGGTCGGCCTTCTGTACCTTGCGGCAGCCCTCGACCGCCACCAGGCGTTTACGCAGGCCGAGCCGTTCGCCGATGCCGTCGGCCAGCGCCGCCTGCGACACGAAGGTCAGGCTGGTGTCGGCGACCGCCGAGGGCAGTGCGCCGAACATCGGCCGGTAGTGCACCGGCTGCGGGGTCGGGATCGAGCCGTTGATGTCGCCCATCAGCGCGGCGACGATCACGCCGCCCTTGAGGATCTGGTTCGGCTTCACGCCGAAGAACGCCGGTCGCCACAGCACCAGATCGGCGAGCTTGCCGACCTCGATGCTGCCGACCTCGTGCGCGATGCCGTGGGTGATCGCCGGGTTGATCGTGTACTTGGCGATGTAGCGGCGGGCGCGGAAGTTGTCGTTGCCCGGCGCGTCCTCGGGCAGCGGGCCGCGCTGCTTCTTCATCTTGTCGGCGGTCTGCCAGCAGCGCAGCACCACCTCGCCGACCCGGCCCATCGCCTGGCTGTCCGACGACATCATCGCGAACGCGCCCTGGTCGTGCAGGATGTCCTCGGCGGCGATGGTTTCGCGGCGGATCCGGCTCTCGGCGAACGCCACGTCTTCGGCGATCGCCGGGTCGAGGTGGTGGCACACCATCAGCATGTCGAGGTGCTCGTCGATGGTGTTGACGGTGAACGGCCGGGTCGGGTTGGTCGAGCTCGGCAGCACGTTCGGCAGGCCGCAGGCCTTGATGATGTCCGGCGCGTGGCCGCCGCCGGCGCCCTCGGTGTGGTAGGTGTGGATGGTGCGGCCGCGGAACGCGGCCAGCGTGTCCTCGACGAAGCCGCTCTCGTTCAGCGTGTCGCTGTGGATCGCCACCTGCACGTCGTACTGGTCGGCCACCGACAGGCAGTTGTCGATCGCCGCCGGGGTGCTGCCCCAGTCCTCGTGCAGCTTCAGCCCGATCGCACCGGCCTTGATCTGCTCGATCAGCGGCCCCGGTTCGCTGGCGTTGCCCTTGCCGGTGAAGCCGAGGTTGATCGGCAGGCTGTCGGCGGCCTTGAGCATGTTCGCCATATGCCACGGCCCCGGCGTGCAGGTGGTGGCGCTGGTGCCGGTGGCGGGTCCGGTGCCGCCGCCGATCATTGTGGTGACGCCGGAGTAGAGCGCCTCGTCGACCTGCTGCGGGCAGATGTAGTGCACATGCGTGTCGACGCCGCCGGCGGTGACGATCAACCCCTCGCCGGCGATGATCTCGGTGGCCGCGCCGATGACGATGGTCACGTCCGGCTGGATGTCCGGGTTGCCGGCCTTGCCGATCGCGGCGATGCGGCCGGCCTTGATGCCGATGTCGGCCTTCACCACGCCCCAGTGGTCGAGGATCAGCGCGTTGGTAATCACCGTGTCCATCACGTCGGCCGAAAGCGCCTGGCCCTGGCCCATGCCGTCGCGGATCACCTTGCCGCCGCCGAACTTCACTTCCTCGCCGTAGACGGTGTAGTCGCGCTCGACCTCGATGAACAGCTCGGTGTCGGCGAGCCGCACCTTGTCGCCGACGGTGGGGCCGAACATCTCGGCGTACGCCTGACGGGAAATCTTCATGGCAAGTCCCCCATCACTTCGCCGCGAAAGCCGACCACGCGGCGACGGCCGGCCAGCGCGACCAGCTCGACGGTGCGGGTCTGGCCCGGCTCGAAGCGCACCGCGGTGCCGGCAGCGATATTGAGCCTAAAGCCGCGCGCCGCGGCGCGGTCGAACGCGAGCGCCGGGTTGGTTTCGGCGAAGTGGTAGTGCGAGCCGACCTGGATCGGCCGGTCGCCGGTATTGGCCACCGTCAGCGTCACGGTGGCGCGGCCGGCGTTGAGTTCGATATCGCCCGGCTGGGCGACGATTTCACCGGGAATCATCAGGTATTTCTCCGGAACAGGGTCTTGAAATAGATCGCGTTGGCGCGGAATACGCCGTCCGACCCGCAGGCGTAGTCGGGCAGTCCGCCGAGGTACTGGTAACCGAGCGCGCGGTAGAACGCCTCGGCCGGCGAGCCCGCTTCGGTGTCGAGAAACAGCAGGCCGCGCTCCAAGACCAGCGCCTCGGCCTCGAGCGTGGTCATCAGCCGCCGCCCGCAGCCCTGGCGGCGCTGGCCGCTTTTGACCAGCAGCTTCTGCACCTCGGCGCGGTTGACGCCGTTCTGGCGCCGGCTCAATTCCAGCTGCACGCTGCCGACGAGCTCGTCGCGGTCGAGCGCCAGCCACAGCCGGCGCGAGCCGTCGGCGAGCGAGGCGGCCAGGCTGTCGACCCAGTCGCGCGCGCTAGCCAGCGAAATCGGCAGCACGTAGCCGACCGAGGCGCCGTGCTCGACCGCGTCGATCAAGAGGCCCGCGAGCGCGTCGCGCTGTTCGGCCAACCGTGAGGGAGTCAGCGGCAGGATGGTCATCGCTCAGGCGATCGGCTGGTGGACGGTGACCAGCTTGGTGCCGTCCGGGAAGGTCGCTTCGACCTGGATGTCCGGGATCATCTCCGGCACGCCGTCCATCACCTCGTCGCGGCCGAGGATGGTGGTGCCGTAGTGCATCAGCTCGGCGACGGTCTGGCCGTCGCGCGCGCCTTCCATGATCGCGGCGGAGATCAGCGCCACCGTCTCCGGGTAGTTGAGCTTCAGGCCGCGGGCGCGACGCCGCTCGGCGACCAGCGCGGCGGTGAAGATCAACAGCTTGTCTTTCTCGCGGGGGGTCAGGTCCATATCAGGTGTTCCAGATGCGCGGCGCCACCGCGGCGAGGCCGACGGCCTCGGGGCGGATCAGGCGCCAGAGTTGGCGAAATGAGGCGTGCGCCGCTTCGGTCGAGTCGCCGAGAAAGCGCGCCACCCAGAGCTCGGGCAGCTGGCTGATCGCGAGCAAGCCGTCGGCTTCGAGCTCGCGGCAGGCGGCGGTCAGCTCGTTGGACAGTCGTGGCCCGGCGAACAGCAGGGTGCCGACCACGCTGTGACCGGCCAGACCGATGCGGCTCGAAAGCAGCGGGTCGGAACCTTTGAGCCGTACCGGCTCGGCCCAGACCAGCCGGCCATCGCGGTAGATACGGCTGTCCTGGCGCCACTGGCCGCTCGTGTAGCGTTCGCCGGCGGCCGGGCGGCCCAGGCAGACCACATCCGAGTAGATCAGACGCGCACTGCCGGCGAGGTCGAAACGGTTGGTCAAGGTGGTGTCGCTGCCGTCGAACAGGATGGTCTCCTGCGGCAGCCACTCGAGCAGCGCACCGTCGGCCAGGCGGACGTTCAGGGTCTGGCTCGCGGCGCGGCCGTGCGCGCGGTACCACTTGGCGGCGCCGGGGCTGGTGATCAGCGCGTGCGCGCCGTGGGCGAGCTCGATGTCGAAGGCGAGCGCATCGCCGCCGGCGATGCCGCCGGGCGGGTGGACCAGGATCTGGTGACAGACGCCGGATGCTTCGGGGTGGAAGTGTTTCTGCACCCGAAGCGGGCCATAGTGGCGACGATGCACCGGGATGGTGCGTTCGCCGTGCCGGGCGTAGCCCAGTTCCAGCCGGGCCGACCAGCCGGGCAACAGGCCGGTCGCGGCAGTGGGTAGATCGCGGTGCATGGGGCGTTGGCTGCGTCGTTGGCGGGCACCGAAACGGGGCAGGCGGCCGGGTGAGCACGCCAGGTACGCGCGGTGCTGACCGCCGTTGGGTTGGTCAGTAACACAGTTTTATGTCAAGAGACTACGCGGCGTTTTGTCGAAAATCATTTCCAAAAGCGTAACCGTTTGTAAGGCAGTCGGTGGGCACGATCCGGTGCCGCTAAGCGCTGCGGCCTGACCGGATCGAGCCGGCCCGCTACTTGGGAATAGCAACAAGCGTGCCAAAAGACAACGCCGTCCGCTGGGCTGCGTGACGGCGTGAATGGAAGGGGTTTTCGGTGGAGACTCAGCCGGGCGGCTCGCCCTCGTCCTCGTCGACGCCGCCGCGCGCCCAGAACAGCCGGTCGGGGATGTATTGGCCCATGCCGGGGCGGAACGCATGCTTCAGTGTCTGCCAGGTGTATTCCTGCGCCTCGCGCACCGCTTCGGGCACCTGCGCGCCGCTGGCGAGCATGCCGGCGATCGCGGCGGCCAGGGTGCTGCCGGCGCCGTGGTAGCTGGCCGGCAGCCGCTCCCAGTGGTCGGCGCGCACCACGCTCGACCCGTGGTACAGGGTGTTGGTGACCTGCCGGGTGTTCTCGTGCGCGCCGGTCACGAGCACGTACTCGCAGCCGAGCGCGGTGAGGCGGTGCGCCGCGTCGGCCAGCTCCAGGCTGTCTTCCTCGTCCGGGTCGTTGGCGGCGAGCCGGCGTGCCTCCTGGCCGTTCGGCGTCAGCACGGTGACCTGCGGCAGCAACAGGTCGCGCAGCGCCTCGACCAGGTCCTCGTCGGCGAACTCGTGGCCGGCACCGCTGGTCAGGATCGGGTCGAGGATCAGCGGCACGTCCGGGTAGTCGGATACCAGTTCGGTGATCGCCGCGACGTTCTCGACGCTGCCGATCAGGCCGACCTTGAACGCGGCGACGCGCATGTCCTCGAGCAGCAGCCGCGCCTGGTCGAGTACCCATTCGGCGTCCATCACCAAGAGGTCGGCGACGCCGCTGCTGTCCTGCGCGGTGATCGCGGTGATCACCGACAGCGGGTGGCAGCCGAGGCTGGCCAGCGTCAGGATGTCGGCCTGGAGGCCGGCGCCGCCGGACGGGTCGGAACCGCTCAGGCTCATCACCACCGGGGGCAGTAGAATGGACGTGCTCAAGGCGAACCCTCGTTGTGATCGGTGACTATCCTGCCGGCATTCAAGCGCGAAACGGCCCGGCAGGCAAGCCCGGCGCCGCGGCGAGCAACGCGGGCGCGATTGCCATTACAATGTTCATTTTACCCGAGCGTAAGGACAAAGCATGCGTACCTGGATGTGTCTGATTTGCGGTTTCATCTACGACGAGGAAGCCGGCCGTCCGGAGGATGGCATTGCGCCGGGTACCCGTTGGGAAGACGTGCCGCCGAACTGGACCTGCCCGGACTGCGACGCGCGTAAGGAAGACTTCGAGATGATCGTGATCTGAATATCCACCGAGTGCCTGGGAGAAACCACATGCGTACCCACCTGATCACCCTGAGTCTGGCCGCGCTGTTGGGCGGCGGCCTCTTGGCCGGCTGCCAGAGCACCACGATGGGCGGCGCGACCCAGTCGTCGCGCAGCCAGCTGTTGCTGATCTCGTCCGACGAGGTCAACCAGGGTTCGGCGCTCGCGTACAACAAGGAGCTGGCCAAGGCCCGCTCGAGTGGCACGCTCAACACCAACAAGGCCTATGTTGCCCGGGTGAACGCGATCTCGCGCCGGCTGATCGCGCAGGTCGGCGTGTTCCGCCCGGACGCGGTCAACTGGCCGTGGCAGGTGAACGTGTTCCAGAGCGACGAGGTGAACGCGTTCTGCATGCCCGGCGGCAAGATCGGCGTCTACAGCGGCCTGATCGACAAGCTCAGGCTCACCGACGACGAGCTGGCCGCGGTGCTCGGCCACGAGATCTCGCACGCGCTGCGCGAGCACAGCCGCGAGCAGCTGTCGCAGGAAGTGGCCAAGCAGCAGGGAATGGCTATCGTCGGCGCGCTGGCCGGACTGTCCGGCGACACGATGGGGCTGGTGAACATGGCGAGCCAGTACGCGCTGACGCTGCCGTTCTCGCGCACGATGGAAACCGAGGCCGACACGATGGGGCTGGAATTGATGGCGCGCGCCGGCTACAACCCGGAGGCGGCGGTCAACGTGTGGCGCAAGATGGAACAGCTCGGCAGCGGCGGCGGCGTCGAGCTACTGTCCACCCACCCGTCCGGCGCGACGCGGATCCAGGATCTGCAGTCGCACATTCCGCAGGTGATGCCGCTCTACCAGGCGGCCAAAGGGAAACGCTGAGCGTCCCCGTGAAACCCGATACCGCCGCGCTCTTGGCGCACGCGCTGACCTTGCCCGGCGCCAGCCACGACCTCAAGTGGGGCCTCGACGTGGTCAGCGTCGCCGGCAAGATGTTCTGCATCGTCGGCGCCGACTGGGTCGACTATAAGGTCGACGTCGACGAATTCCTGGCGCTGACCGACCTGTCCGGAGTGCGCCCGGCGCCGTACCTGGCGCGGGCGCGCTGGGTGCAGGTCGAGGACGACCAAGCGCTCGACATGGCCGCGCTCAAGGACGGCATCGTCCGTTCCTGGCAGCAGGTGGTGGCGCGGCTGCCCAAGCGTGCCCAGCGCGAGCTCGGAGTGATCGTATGAGCTACCCGGTGCTGAAGGCGCTGCACATCTGTTTCGTGATCGCCTGGTTCGCCGGGCTGTTCTACCTGCCGCGGCTGTACGTCAACCTGGCGATGGCCGAAACGTCGGCCGAACGCGAGCTGCTGCTCCTTATGTCGCAGAAGCTCTATCGCTTCATGACGCCGCTCGGCGTGCTGGCGGTGGTGTTCGGCTTATGGCTGATGATCGCGTTTGGCTTCGCCGGCGGCTGGCTGCATGTCAAATTGGTCTTAGTCGCGCTGTTGATCGGCTATCACGGCTGGTGCGGGCGCTTGCTGAAACAATTCGCTGCCGGGCAAAACCGCCGCAGCCACCGCTGGTACCGCGTGTTCAACGAGGCGCCGGTGCTGGTGATGTTCGCGGTGGTGTTTTTGGTGGTATTGAAACCGTTTTGACGCCGTGGCCCGCGCAGGCGGGCGGCGGCATGAGGATTTTGCATGGCTCTGGAAATTGAACGCCGCTTCCTGGTGGCCGGCGACGCCTGGCGCGTCGGCGCGGTCGGCGAACGCTACCGGCAGGGTTATCTGTCGGTCGACCCGGCGCGCACCGTGCGGGTGCGGGTGGTCGGCGAGCAGGCCTGGCTGACGCTGAAGAGCCAGATCAGCGCCGCCAGCCGGCACGAGTTCGAGTACGTGATCCCGCGCAGCGACGCGGAAACGATGATGGACGCGATGTGCCCGATGGTGGTCGACAAGATCCGCTACAAGATCGCCTTCCAGGGCTTCATTTGGGAGGTCGACGAGTTCTTCGGCGACAACGCCGGGCTGGTGACGGCCGAGATCGAACTGCCCGACGAGGCGACCGCGTTCGAGACGCCGGCGTGGATCGGCGCCGAGGTGACCAGCGACGGCCGCTACACCAACGCCTATCTGAGCACGCATCCGTACACCCGCTGGCCGAAAGATTGACCGCGGCCGACAAACTCTTCCTGCGTTGCTGTGCCTCGTACTACGTGTACTGCCAACGCTACGCTGAGCTTGTCAGCCGCTCTTCTACATGAAGGAAACCCTATGTCCCGCAACCTCGAGCTGTTCGAACGCGCCAAGGCGCACATCCCGGGCGGCGTGAACTCGCCGGTGCGCGCCTTCGGCAGCGTCGGCGGCACCCCGCGCTTCGTTTCGCGCGCGAACGGCGCCCACTTCTGGGACGCCGACGGCAAACAGTACATCGACTACATCGGCTCCTGGGGCCCGGCCATCGTCGGCCACGCCCACCCGGAGGTGATCGCCGCGGTGCAGCAGGCGGCCGTCGGCGGCCTGTCGTTCGGCGCGCCGACCGAGGCCGAGATCGACATCGCCGAGGCGATCTGCCGCCTTGTGCCGAGCATCGAGCAGGTGCGGCTGGTGTCGAGCGGTACCGAGGCGACGATGAGCGCGATCCGCCTGGCGCGCGGCTTCACCGGCCGCGACACGATTATCAAATTTGAAGGTTGCTACCACGGCCACTCCGACAGCCTGCTGGTGAAGGCCGGCTCGGGCCTCTTGACCTTCGGCAACCCGAGCTCGGCAGGCGTGCCGGCCGACTTCACCCGCCACACCCTGGTGCTCGAGTACAACAACGTCGAGCAGCTGGCCAAGACCTTCGCCGAGATCGGCGACAGCATCGCCTGCGTGATCCTCGAACCGATCGCCGGCAATATGAACCTGATCAAGCCGTCGGCCGAGTTCGTGAAGGCGCTGCGTCAGCTTACCGAGCAGCACGGCACGGTGCTGATCTACGACGAGGTGATGACCGGCTTCCGCGTCGCGCTCGGCGGCGCGCAGAGCCTGCACGGCATCAAGCCCGACCTGACCACACTCGGCAAGGTGGTCGGCGGCGGCATGCCGCTGGCGGCGTTCGGCGGCCGCGCCGACATCATGGCCAAGATCGCGCCGCTCGGCGGCGTCTACCAGGCCGGCACCTTGTCCGGCAACCCGGTGGCGGTGGCGGCGGGTCTGAAGACGCTGGAAATCATCCAGCGCCCGGGCTTCTACGAGCAGCTGTCGGCACAGACCGCCAAGCTGGCGCAAGGGTTGGCCGAAGCGGCCAAGGACGCCGGCGTGACGATGTGCGCCGATTCGGTCGGCGGCATGTTCGGCGTCTACTTCAGCGAGGCTATCCCGACCGGCTACGCCGACGTGACGAAGAGCGACCTGGAACGCTTCAAGCGCTTCTTCCACGCGATGCTCGACGAGGGCGTGTACCTCGCACCGTCCGGCTACGAGGCCGGCTTCGTGTCGGCCGCGCACGACGACGCGATCATCGAGCAGACGCTGGCCGCCGCACGCCGCGCGTTCACCAAGGTCGCCGGCTGAACGACCGTCACAGAAGCGGCGTTTAGTCTGCAAACAAGAAACGGCACGTTGCTAACGTGCCGTTTTTGCGTCTGGCCGAACGGCTCAGCTGCCGCGTGCGCGCCGCACCGTGACGCTCTCGCCGCCGATTCCCCAGTTGTCGGTGTCGACCTCGTCGATCACCACTACGGTGGTCGCCGGGTTCTTATTCAGCGTCTTCTGCAGCAGTTCGGTCACGCCGGCGATCAGCTCGGCCTTCTGCTCGGCGGTGGCGCCTTCGCGGGTGATCTTGATGTTGACATAGGGCATGGCTTTCTCCTGTTGATCTTACGGTGGGGAGGGTTCAGGCGCGTACGGGCGCGAGCGCGGCCTTAAGCGGGCGGGACGCCAGCAGTGCGCCGAGCGACACGCTGACCATGCCGGCGGCCAGCCAGGTAGTGAGCGGCTCGCCGAGTAACGGCACGGCGGCGAGGCCGGCGAGCACCGGCACCAGCGCGATCAGCGCGCTGACCCGTGAGGGGCCGAGCGCCTCGACCGCCTTCAGGAACAGCACCATCGCCAGGATGGTCGGGCCGATGCCCTGGTAGAGCGCCTGGATCGCGATCGTCGTCAGCGGCGCGGCGGCGAGCGCCTTCGGCAGCGCGACCAGGTACACCGGCAGGTAGAGGATGGCCGAACCGAGCGCGATGAAGCGGGTCAGCAGCCACGGCGAAAAGCCCCAGCGCTTGGCGAGCACGCTGAACAGCGCCCAGACCAGCGACGCGGCCAGCAGCAGCGCGTCGCCGCCGAGCTGGCCGGTCGGCGCCGGGTCGTGCATCAGCGGCACCGCGGTCAGCGCTACGCCGGTGCCGATCAAGAGGTAGCCGGCGACCCGTCCGGCGCCGGGGCGTTCGCCGGCCAGCCACCAGGCGATCACCGCGATCAGGAACGGCTGGATGCCGGGCAGCAGGATCGCGCCGTGCGCGGCCGGCGCGTGCTTGAAGCCGGCGTAGACCAGCACGCCGTAGCCGACGCCGCCGAGCACCGCCAACAGCCATAGCCGCGCGTCGCGCAGGCTGGCCTTCGGCAGCGGGCCGAACATCAGCAGCAGCAACAGCGACGCGGTGGAGAGACGCAGCGCCAGGATGTCGTACGAGGTCAGCACGCTCTTGCCGCCGAGGCGCGAGATCACGATGAAGCCGGTCCAGATGACCAGCGTGCCGAAGGCGGCGAGGTAGCCGGCGCGTTGCGAGGTGGGGGACATGCTCGTCTTCCGGGTGAAGGTTGCCCTCTAGGCTAGGCCGGATTTATGTTCTTGAAAAATGAATTATCCTGATAGTTACGATCCCCAGGAGAGAACGATGGACCTTGACGACCTGAGCATCTTCCAGGCGGTGCTGCGCGAAGGCGGCATCACCCGCGCTGCCAACCGGCTCAACCGGGTGCAGTCCAACGTCACCACCCGGATCCGCCAGCTGGAGGACGACCTCGGCGTGGCGCTGTTCCTTCGCGAGGGCAAGAAGCTGATCCCGTCTGCCGCCGGCCGGGTGCTCGACGGTTACGCCCGGCGCCTGCTCGACCTGGCCGACGAGGCGCGCGCCGCGGTCGCCGACAACGTGCCGCGCGGCCGGCTGCGCTTCGGGTCGATGGAGAGCACCGCGGCGGCGCGGCTGGCGCCGGTGCTGGCGGCGTTCCACGAACGCTATCCGGAGGTGCAGCTGGAATTGCGCACCGGCGGCACCGGCAGCCTGGTCGGGCGGGTGCTGGACGGCGAGCTCGACGCGGCGCTGGTGTGCGGGCCGGTGCTAGACCCACGGCTCTTGAGCCTGCCGCTGTTCGACGAGGAACTGGTGGTGGTCGCCGCGCTCGGCCACCCGACTATCAACAGCGCCGCCGACGTGCGCACCCGCAGCCTGCTCGCGTTCGAGCCCGGCTGCGCCTATAGGCAGCGGCTGGAGAGCTGGCTCGCCGGCGCCGGGGTGACGGCGGAGCGGATCGTCGAGCTGTCGTCGTACCACACGATGGTCGGCTGCGCGGCGAGCGGCATGGGGATCGCACTGGTGCCCAAAAGCCTGCTCGAGAGCCTGCCGGCGCGCGGCGCGGTGTCGGTGCACCCGCTGCCGGCCGAGATCGCCCACGCCAGCACCGTGCTGGTGCGGCGCGCCGGCGTGGCGGCGCCGGCGGTGGACGCGTTGGCGACGCTGCTGCAGGAACCCGCCCTCAACGCTACTGCGCAGGCGTGATCTCGGGTTGGGCGGTGCTCGGAATCCTCATGTACTCCAGTACATTCCGGTTCCTGCGCTCCGTCCGCCCCTCGCTGACGCCCGCTCGCTACGCGTTGAGAACAGGTTCTGAGGACTGAATCAGCCGGCCAGCGCGGCCAGCACCGCCGGGTCTAGCGCCTGCGGGTGGGCGGTGACGCGCAGCAGCGCCCTCAGCGCTGGGTGCGGCGGGCGGTGCACCGCGACCCCGTCGGCGAGCAGGCCGCGCTGAATCCGTTCGGCCAACGCCGCGTCCGTATAGTGCAGCGCGACGAAGTTGGTGTGGCTCGGCAAGGGGTTCTGCCCGCGCGCGCGCAGCGCGGCGGCCAGCCGCTCGCGCAGCGCCAGCGTCTCGTCGACCAGGTCGCGGGCGTAGTCCGGCGTGTCGAACAGCGCCTGCGCGGCCGCCTGTGCCAGCCCCGACAGCGCGTACTGCGGGCGGATCTGGTCGGCCTTGGCGACGATCTCGGCCGACGCGATCGCGTAGCCGACCCGCAGCCCGGCCAGCGCGTACGCCTTCGACAGCGTGCGCAGCCGCACCGTGTTCGGCAGCACGCCGTGCGGAGGCGCGTCGGCCGGGTCGGTGCAGAAGTCGACGTAGGCCTCGTCGAGCAGCAGCACCGTGTCGGTCGGCAGCGCGGCGCGCAGCGTGGCGATCTCGGTGGCGCGGTAGTAGTGGCCGCTCGGGTTGTCCGGGTTGGCGAGGTAGACCAGCGGCGCGCCGAGCGCGTGCGCGCGGGCGGCCAAGGCGCCTAGGTCGGGCGCCAGCAGGCCCTCGCCGGCGAGGTACGGCACCTCGTCGACCTTCAGGCCGCAGCCCTCGGCGAAGTAGCGGAAGGTCGGGTAGGTGCCGGCGCTGGCGACGACGGTGTCGCCGACGTTGCCGATCAGGCGCAGCGTCAGCAGGATCAGGCTGTCGGCGCCGGTGTCGAACAGCACCTCGGCCGGCTTCACGCGGTTGAGCAGGGCCGCCCGCTCGCGCAGCGCGTGCGCGTACGGGTCGGGGTAGAGCCGTGCGAGCTCGGTGGCGGTGGCGCCGAGCAGCTGCAAGAGCGCCGGCGCCGGCTGCGGGATGCTCTCGTTCGAGCCGATCCGCGCGGTGATCGGGCGGCCGAGCGCGGTCTCCAGGTTCACGATGCCGGGGAAGGGGTTGACGATTGGGTGGTGGTCGAGGTGGCGGGCGAAGCGGGTCATGGTCGGCTCCTGGTCGTTCGCCCCATTCTAGAGCGGGTGGTGGGTCGTATTACAGCGGTATTGCCGCTCGGGCCCGGCGCGTGTTGCGCCGAAGTCCTTCTTCCCAAGCATAGGCCCGTCACAGCTCGTTCTGCAGCACCTTGTCGCCTGTGTGGGCCGCTCAGCCGCTCGTCGCCTGTTACTGCGGCAGCCGCCGCTGCGCTTCGGCCAACAGCGTGGCCGAGAAGCGCTCCAGCCGCGGTGTCTGCAGCGCCCAGCTGTGCCAGTACAGCGTCACCTCGGGCGGGTCGTCGGGCAAGAGGTCGACCAGCAAGCCTTCGGCCAGCCGCTCGGTCACCTGCAGCTCCGGGCAGATGCCGTAGCCGAGGCCGCGCTCGACCGCTTTGAGCAGGCTCTGCACCGACGGCACGATCAGCACCGGAAACTCGGTGATGCCGATCCCGAAGCGCGTCTCGAGGGTGCCCAGGTGCAGCGTGTCGCGGCGGTTGAAGATGATGCCCGGCGCACGCTGCAGCGTGGCGCGGTCGACCCCGGAAGCGAAGTGGCGGGCGGCGAACTCGGGGGTGGCGATGCAGCGGTAGCGCATCAGGCCGAGCCGCTGGCTCAGGCAGCCGGTGGCGGGTGTCGCGGTGCTGCTGACGCAGCCGATCACGTCGCCGTTCTTCAGCAGCGCGTGCGTGTGCGCCTCGTCCTCGACGGTGATCTGCAACAGCAGCCGCTCGCGCGCGACAACGTCGCTCACCGCATCGAGAAACCAGGTGCTGAGCGAGTCGTTGTTGAGGCCGACCGGCAGCACGACGTAGTCCTCGTCGGCGTCGCCCTGCAGCTCGCCGAGCAGCTCCTGTTCGAGCAGCCCCACCTGGCGCACATGGCGCAGCAGCCGCTGGCCGGCGGCGGTGGCGCGCGCCGGCGTGCCGCGGACCACTAGCATCTGGCCGAGGCGTTCCTCGAGCAGGCGGATCCGTTGCGACACCGCCGACTGGGTGATGCACAGCAAGCGGGCAGCCTTGTCGAATGTGCCTTCCTGGACCACCGCCTCGAGCGCGGCGAGCAGCTTGTAGTCGAACATGATTTTTTCTAATGGTTCGTAAATTTAATTAGCTTTTCTTCATTGTAGCGGCGGCCCACCATGAGCGAGGGAAAACGTTGATGAGGGAGAGTTGAGATGACCCTAGTGCCGCTGGTGGAGGGATTCGGTATCGGCGCCAGCCTGATCGTGGCGATCGGCGCGCAGAACGCCTTCGTGCTGAAGAGCGGGCTGCACGGCCGGCATAGGCTGCCGATCGCGCTATGCTGCGCGCTGTCCGATGTGCTGCTGATCGCGCTCGGCGTCGCCGGCGTTGGCGCGCTGATCGCCGCCAGCCCGACGCTGCTGCAGCTGGTGCGCTGGGCCGGCGTGGCGTTTCTGCTCTGCTACGGCGTATCGGCGCTGCGGCGCGCCTGGCGGGGCGAGTCGATGCAACTCGCCGGCGACGACGACCGCGGCGTGGCGGTGGCGCTGCTGACCACCTTGGCGGTGACCTGGCTCAACCCGCACGTCTATCTGGATACGGTGGTGCTGCTCGGCGGGCTGGCCGCGCGCTACCCGGGCGAGGGACGCTACCTGTTCGGCGCCGGAGCGATCGTCGCGTCGTTCGTGTGGTTCTTCGCGCTCGCCTACGGCGCGCGGCTGTTGGCGCCGCTGTTCGTGCGGCCGCTGGCGTGGCGGGTGCTCGACGTCGGCGTCGCGGCGATCCTGCTGGCGCTGGCGTGCGGGCTGGTGCGCGGCTAGCGGCAGCTTGGGAAACCACAACGCCCCGGCATGCCGGGGCGTTTCACGTGGAACCTCACGGAGGGGGCTTAGAGGTCGAGCACCAGCCGGCCGCCTCTGGCGCGCGACACGCACAGCATCATGGTCTTCTGCGCGGTCTTTTCCGCGTCGGACAGGTAGCTGTCGCGATGGTCGGCCTCGCCGTCGATGATGGCCGTCTCGCACGAGCCGCAGATGCCCTCGCGGCACATGCAGTCCACCGTCACACCGGCTTTTTCGATCGTGCGCAGCAGCGTTTCCCCGGCGGCGACCTGCAGCGTCAGCCGGCTCTTGGCGAGCGTCACCTCGAACGCGCCGCCGGTGGCGTCGACCTCGTTGCGGAATTGTTCGTAGTGGATGCGCTCGTCGTTCCAGCCGGCCTGGCGTGCGGTCGCGATCACCGCGTCGTTGAGCGAGGCCGGCCCGCAGACGTAGACGTGGGTGTGCTCCGGCTGGGCCTCGAAGAGCGCGGCGAGGTCGAGCCGGCCGCCGTCGTCGCTCTCGTAGAGGCTCAGCTGCGCGTCGTTCAGCCACAGCGGCAGGCTGTCGAGGTAGGCGGCACTCTTGCGGTTGCGGAAACAGTAATGCAGCTCGAAGTCGGCGTGCCGCTGCTTGAGCGTCTGGATGTGGGTCATGAACGGCGTGATGCCGATGCCGCCGGCGATCAACAGGTGCTTGCCGGCCGCGTCGGCCAGGCCGAACAGATTGCCTGGCGGGCCGATCTCGAGTTGGTCGCCCTCGGCGACGTTCTCGTGCAGGAAGCGCGAGCCGCCGCGCGATGCGTCTTCGAGGCGCACGCTGATCCGGTAGCAGCTGGTGTCGTCGAGGCTGCCGGTCAGCGAGTAGGCGTTGCTGATCCGGCCGTGGTCCATGTGCACCACGATATGGCTGCCGCTGTCGAAGGCGGGCAGCGGCGCGCCGCACATGGGCTGCAGGGTGAAGCGTTTGATGCCGGTGGCCAGCTGTTCGATGCCGGCGACCCGGACTCTGAGCGTGTCGTTCATCTTGGAATCCTTGGAAGAGGTACGGCGCCGGGAAGGCGTTGTCCCGCCTGCCCGGCAGCGGCTCAGTTGATGACCGTCAGCTTGGCGGCGATCCACACCACCGCGACGCCGGCGGCGAGCGCGAGGTAGGGCAGCAGCCCGGCGCGCGCGTGCGGCAGTTCCATGTCGCGGCGCATCGACTCGGGGAAGCGGCCCTTGTCCTGCACGTAGTGGCGGTAGACGAACACCGGCACGATCAGGAAGGTGGCGATCAGGCCGTTGCGCAGCGTGTTCTCGCCCTGGAAGTTGGCGCCGGCGCCGACGAAGGCGAGGTCGAAGAAACCGCAGAACGCGCCGAGCGCCAACAGCCAGTTCTTGCACTTGTACGGGCGCGGCCAGTCGGCGCGGTCGAGGCGGTGGATCCAGCCCGACTGCAGGTTGAGGAACACGAAGATCATGTAGCAGACGTTCGAGATCGACAGGATCGCCATGTAGTTCGACATCAACAGCAGGAACAGGTTGAAGACTAGGTCGGTCCACATCGCGCGGGTCGGCGCGCCGTGTTCGTTGACGTGCGACAGGTAGCGCGGCAGCCAGCCGTCGAGCGACGCCTGGTACAGCGTGCGCGACGAGCCCATCATCGACGTCATCACGATCAACAGGATCGACAGCACCAGCATCACCACGATCACGTTGAACACCACCGCGCCACCGCCGACGAACTTGGCCATCGCCGCGCCGACGCCGGAGCCGTCGACGATGCTCGGCGCGAGCATGCCGGACAGGCCCAGTTCGCCCTGGAACGCGATCGGCACCGCGATGAACATGAACAGGCACAACAGGCCGGACGAGAAGATCGCCTTGAAGGTGTCCTTCTGCGGATTCTTGAACTCGCGGGTGTAGCACACCGCGGTCTCGAAGCCGAAGGTCGACCAACAGGCGAGGAACACCGCGCCCATCGCGGTGCTGATGCCGGCGGCGTTCCAGCTGCCCATCACCGACGCGCCGCTCGTGTCGTGCGTCAGTGGCAACAAGGGCAGGAAGTGGGTCGACGGCATGTCGCCGGTGATCAGCGGCACCAGCGCGATGACGAGTAGCGGCGTCAGCGAGGCGATGCCGAGGATGCGCTGCGTCTTCGCGGCCGCCGCGGCGCCGCTGTGCTGCAGCTTGAACGTCATCAGCAGGAACAGCGTCGCGAGGATGAAGGTCGAGTTGACGCGCAAGGTCAGGCCCTTGCTGATGAAGCCCATGTCGAGCAGCGTCAGCTGCCAGGTGTTGATCACCGAATTGGCCGGGAACAGGCAGCTGAGCATGTAGCCGGCGGCCAGGCTGGTGCCGAGCGCCAGCATCGGCGACCAGGCGATCCAGTTGCACCACACCGACACCGGCGCGACGAACTTGCTGTAACGCACCCAGCCGAGCGCGCCGTACACCGAAGCACCGCCCGATTTGTGCGGGTAGAGGCCGGAAATCTCCGCGTAGGTGAAGCACTGCGCGAAGCCGACCAGGATCGCGACGATCCAGATGATCCAGGCCGGTTGGCCGATGGTGGCGGACACGCCGCCGATGGTGAACAGGACACCGGCGGGCACGCCGCTGGTGACCCAGAACGCGTCTTTCCAGCTGAGGGTACGCTGCAGGTCGTGGCTGTGCGCCGGGGCCTGCGTCTGGGCGTGCGGGGCTAGCGCGCCGACTGGTAGCACATCTTCTTGCGAACTCACGATATCTCTCCTTCGTTTTCCCAGGACGCCGTTTGTCGGGAGCCAGGCTCCGTCACGGTCTGCCGTCTTCAGGTCTAGTGATTGCCCGATTGTCGGACGGCCGGGTGGTGAGTCGCTTCGATTCTGGTCGCTCGTTTCATCGTTGTCTCCTTTGTCGTGATGTATGGCTGCCGCTCTGTGGCTGGCTGTTGCCTTGCTGGCCGTCGCTTGCGGCAGCGGTGCGGTGGACCCGCTTGGTGTTTCCGAATGGTGAAATTAACTAAAAGTAAATTAATTTACCAAAGGTTACGATGGCGAGTATAGGAACGGCGTTTGGGAAAAAACAATAAAAGATTTATATCGATCGCCGAGAGGCGTTAGCTTCGTAGACGGGAGGTGGGGCCTGAAGGTTGGCCAAAGCCGGGGCGCGGCAGGTTCTTCAGGAATTGAGGGAATTCGGGGATGTATGCCGTAGGACGCGCTGGTGCGAACGGTAGCTTTGTCGGTCTCGCCCGACTGGCGAGGTACTTTGCTTCGCCAAAGAAAGCACCCAAAGAAAAGGCGACCCCGCGACGCCGGCCCGCTGCGCGGGCTGCCCTGCGGGCGTCACGGCCAACGGGCGGCTGCGCAACTCGCGCCGGCTAAAGCCGGCGCTCGGACAGTGCTCGCCGACTTCCCCCGTTGGCCGCGCCGTCCTCGGCGGCGTCGAAGGTGAATGGGTGATTGTAGGCGACAGACACGACATTGTTCGGTTTGAAAATCTGCGGGTAATTTGGCTCCTCAACTGGCCGCTGGTTTTTTTACCAGTCCGAATCCACATCCGCTGCAATCATCCTGCCCATCCCCCTTTGCGCTGCCGAGCGATCGTCAAGCGGCCAGGTTTTAAGCCGCCGCTTGTTCGAGCACCGCGACGGTAGCGCGGTGCGAGTTCGGCGGCGCCTGGCCGCTTGGCAGGCGCGAGGGAAGCCGTAGGCCAGTGCAGTGGGGTCGCCTTTCTTTGCTTTCTTTCTTTGGCGAAGCAAAGAAAGGAAGTCGCCAGTCGGGCGAGACCGACAAAGCCACGGTCCAAACTCGCGTTCCCACGATTCCGTGAAGAACAAAAAAGCCGCCCTAACGGGCGGCTCGGTTTATGTGGCGTAACGTCGCTCAGCCGGCGCGGGCGCCGAGCTCCTCGACGATGGTGATCAGGTGCGCCGGCTGGCCGCTGACCGGGTGGCGGCTCAGCGAGGTGGTGACCTTGGTCCACACCGTGTCGCCGCCGCGGCGGACGAAGCGCTTTTCCAGCGTGTAGGTGTCGATCCGGCCGGCCAGCAGGTTGTCGAGCAGCGCCAGGTTCTGGTCCAGGTCATCGGCGACGGTGAGTTCCTGGAAGGTGTGTTCGGCCAACGTGGCGTCGTCGTAGCCGAGGATGTCGCACAGTTTCTTGTTGGCGCGCAGCCAATGGCCATCGAGGCTGACGTGGGCGATGCCGACCGCAGCCTGCTCGAAGATCGCGCGAAAGCGCTCTTCGCTTTCGCGGAACGCCAGTTCGGCCAGCTTCTGGCCGGTGACGTCCTGCGACGCGCCGATCATCGTCAGGGCGCGACCGTTCTCGTCGAAGCTCACCTCGCCCTCCTCGCGGATCTCCCGCCGGCTGCCGTCGGGCAGCGAGATCGCGTACTCGACCCGGTACGGCTGCCTGTCGACGATTGCGGTGCGGATCGCCTCCTGGATGCGCACGCGATCTTCCTCGACGATAGACTGCAGGTAGCGGTCCATCGTCACCTTGAACGCCTGCGGGGCCCAGCCGAATATCCGGTATGCCTCGTCGGTCCACGAGCAGTCGTCGGTCTGGATGTTCCAGTACCAGCCTCCCAGGTGGGCGATCTCCTGGGCTTTGGCGAGCAGGGCCTCGTTCTGGCGCAGTGCCGCCTCGGCGCGCCGCCGCTCGGTGATATCGAGGCTGACGCCGATCATCTTCACCGGCCGCTGCTCGAGATCGCGCACCAGCGTCGCGCGCGACGAGATCCAGCGGGTGTCGTCAGCGACGACGATGCGGAATTCCCACTCGTGCATCTCCTGCGCGGCCAGGCTCCTCTGCAGCACCTCCTTCAGGTGTACGACGTCGTCCGGGGGCACGCACGCCCAGAAGTCGTCCATCGAGCGGATGTGGCGGCCGAACAGCGTCTCGTCGTTCGACGAATAGGTGAGCGCGTCGGTCAGCACGTTCCACTCCCAGGTGACAATGCCGGACACCTCCTGCGCGAATTTCATCCGCGCCTCGTTTTCCATGATCTCGGCCAGGTGCTTCTGGCGCAGTTCCTTGATGTGCGGGTCGCTGGCGCTGCTCGCTTCGAGGTCGGCGATCGCCTGCTCGCCGTAGCGCAGCCACAGCCAGTTGACGCCGATGAAGCGCGCGAGCGCCAAGAGCCGCTCGTATTCGATCTCGCCGCCGCGAGTCCACTTGTGCACCGCCGACGGCGACACCGACAGCGCCTCGGCCACCTGCTTCAACATGATCCGTTTGCCGTCGAGCACGCCCTTGAGGCGCGTGGCAAAAGTATCTTCGCTCATGGCACCGTCCTTTAACTGATGGTGAATCGTTGCTGCGCACCTTACACCAGCCGGGGCGGTCTGCGCGACCTTGCCGCGGTGCTCATCGGCCGCAAAATAGCCAATACAAATCGAATTTCAATTTCCGATATGTTTTTTGTAGTTGATTTACCGGTGGCGCTGTTACTAGACTCCAGTCAAATCACTAATGGTGATTTATTTTACCAATAGTAAATTATCCCGCAGAGGACTAAAGAGGAGACACTATGCAACACGCCCACACCGCCCCGGTCTGCGACATTGCCGGCCAACTCGCCTACACCCTGCCCGCGCACTACTACACCTCGGCCGAGGTGTTCGAACAGGAGAAGCAGACCATCTTCAGCAAGAGCTGGGTCTGCGTGATGCACAAGAGCCAGGTCGCCGAGCCGAACCAGTACGCGACCGCCAAGGTGGCCGGCGAGAACGTGCTCGTCGTGCGCGGCCGCGACGGCGTGTTGCGCGCGTTCTACAACGTCTGCCCGCACCGCGCGCACGAGCTGTTCGCCGAAGGTTCGGGCAAGGTCAAGAACGTGATCACCTGCCCGTACCACGCGTGGGCGTTCGGTCTGGACGGCAAGCTGATCCACGTGCGCAACGCCGAGAACGTGCCGGGCTTCTGCAAGGACAGTGCCGGCCTGACGCCGGTGCGGGTCGAGGAGTTCTGCGGTCTGGTGTTCGTCAATCTCGACATGGACGTCACGCCGCTCGCCGAACAGGCGAAGGGGCTGAACGACGAGATCCGTTCGCGCTGCCCGGACGTCGACAGCTTGGTGCCGGCGCATAGGCTGACCTACGAGATGAAGGCGAACTGGAAGGTCGTCGTCGACAACTACCTCGAGTGCCTGCACTGCCAGACCGCGCACCCCGCTCTCGTCGAGTCGATCAAGATGGAAACGTACAAACACGAGGTGCGCGGCATCTATACCAGCCAGGTCGGCCAGACCCGTTCGGACAGCGACGCGTTCAACTACGGCGACGAGGCCGCGCACACCGAGTTCGCCGCGTTCTGGCTGTGGCCGAACGTGACGATCAACGTGCTGCCGGGCTACGGCAACTACGGCGTGTTCTACATGTTCCCGGCCGACGCCGACACCACCATCCAGCACTTCGAATTCTATTTCCGCGATAGCACCCCGACGGCCGAGCAGCAGCAACTGATCGAGTACTACAAGAACGTACTGAAGCCCGAGGACCTGTCGATCGTCGAATCGGTGCAGCGCGGCCTGAAATCGCGCGGCTACCGCAACGGCCAGGGCCCGCTGCTCGTCACCGACGACAAGACCTCGGCGATCGGCGAACACGGCGTCCAACACTTCCAGCAAATGGTGCTCAACGCGCTCGCCTAAGCCTTATCCACAGACATCAGGAATAACGACATGATCCACTCCCAGCTCTATATCGACGGCCAGTGGCAGGCCCCGCTCGCCGGCGGCACGCGCGCGATTCTCAGCCCGACCGACGAGACCGTGATCGCCCAGGCCGCCGAGGGCACGCGCGACGACGCGCGCCGCGCGATCGCCGCCGCACGCAACGCGTTCGACCACGGCCCGTGGCGCAACAGCACGATCCGCGAGCGCGCGAAGCTGCTGAACAAGATCGCCGAGTTGATCGACCGCGACGCCGAGAACCTCGCCAGGCTCGAGTCACTGAACACCGGCAAGACGATCACCGAGAGCCGCACCGACATGGGCGACATCGCGGCGACCTTCCGCTACTTCGCCGGCCTGGTCGCGTCCGAGTCGGGCGCGGTCAACGAGGCGCCGCAGCATGTGATCAGCCGCACCTTGCGCGAGCCGGTCGGCGTGTGCGGGCTGATCACGCCGTGGAACTACCCGCTGTTGCAGGCGGCGTGGAAGATCGCGCCGGCGCTCGGCGCAGGCAACACGGTGATCATCAAGCCGAGCAACCTGACGCCTCTGACCACGCACCGCTTCACCGAGCTGTTGGCCGAGCTCGACCTGCCGGAGGGCGTGTTCAACCTGGTGACCGGCGGCGCCGAGGTCGGCGCCGAGCTGGCCGAGAGCCATGACGTGGATCTGGTGTCGTTCACCGGCGGCGCGTACGCCGGCGAGAGCATCATGAAGGCGGCGATCGGCAACTTCAAACGCATCGGCCTGGAGCTCGGCGGCAAGAACCCGAACATCGTGTTCGCCGACGCCGATCTCGACACCGCGGTCGACTACGCGCTGAACGCCGCGTTTTTCCACGCCGGCCAGGTGTGCTCGGCCGGCTCGCGGCTGATGGTCGAGGACGCGATCTACGATGAATTCGTCGAGAGGTTGGCCGAACGCCTGCCGCGCATCGTGATCGGCAACGGCTTCCACGACGAGACGCAGATGGGCCCGGTGCAATCGGCGCAGCAGCACGAGAAGATTCTCGGCCTGGTCGAGCTGGGTCTCACCGAAGGCGCGCGGCTGGTGCACGGCGGCAAGCGCCCTGCCGGCGAGATCTATCGGAAGGGCTTCTGGCTCGAGCCGACCCTGCTCGCCGACGTGACAGCCGAGATGAAGATCGCCAAGGAAGAAATCTTCGGCCCGGTGATCACCGCCGAGCGCTTCACCAGCGAAGCCGAAGTGCTGCGCCTGGCGAACGACACGCCGTACGGTCTGGCCGCCGCGGTGTGGACGAAGGATCTCGACAAGGCGAACCGGATGTCGCGCGCGCTGCGCTTCGGCACGGTGTGGATCAACGACTACCACCCCTACTTCCCGGAAGCGCCGTGGGGCGGCTACAAGGCGAGCGGCATCGGCCGCGAGCTGGCGCGCATCGGGCTCGACGAATACACCGAGCTCAAGCACAGCTACATCAACCTGGCACCGAAGGCGATGGGCTGGTTCGGCGCGTAGGCGTCGTCCACATCTGCCGTCGTCGCGCCGGCTGTACTGTGTGCGCTGGCGCGCCCCGGCAGAACCGCTGCGCCGGGCTCGGTGAACGACACCGGGTTCGGCCAACGTTTCCCTCATCGAAGAGGAGATTGCGATGAGCGCAATCAAGGAATACGACTACATCATCGTCGGCGCCGGCTCGGCCGGCTGCGTGCTGGCCGCACGGCTGACCGAGGACGCCGACGTGTCGG
>NZ_JBVMAE010000013.1:0-142084 GCF_055597485.1 Crenobacter sp. CS_VA4 | reverse complement strand
GGCCTGTGACCGGTTATCCCCCTGAACAAACCGTGTCATTGCTCAGTCCTCGGCATGGCATTACGGAAATCATAGCCCTGGGGATGTTTTCACACAGCCTCGCCGAGGAGCGGCCACTTGAGCGGTGCCAGATCCATGACGTTTGAACAAGCCTCGGCATGAGGGTCGGGACTATCTACTGCCCTAAGAACAGTCCACGTCATAGTCAGTTGTCCGGCATCTTGCCGGGCCAGTTGACCGGATCAGACTGTTCTATTCCGACTTCCCCGCAGCATGGGCGAGCATTGCGTCGCCAATCTGATAGTTCTCGCGCGCTCTGAGCGCCTCACCAGCACCTCGAATGTCCTGCGCGTCCTTGCTCTGGCTCAGTTTGCTCTTACCGACCAGTCGCGTGATATCAATCTGCACGCCGACGATCGACTTGAGCAAGGTATCAATGTAGTCCCTCGGTGCGTCGGTCATTTTCCATGGCTCGGGTTGCGACGCCTCGTGCGTGCGGGTCAGCCGAGCGACCACGCCGCGCACGTATTTCTCGTCATCGTGAAAGTGGATGCGTCCATAGGCGTGGACGACGATGTAGTTCCAGGTCGGTACCTGCCTGTGGAACTCGTGTTTGCTCGGATACCAACTTGGGGAGATATAGGCATCTCCCGCACGAAAGACCACAAGCACTTCATCACCGTTTTCGACGTCCTGCCATATCGGGTTGGCTCGCGCGACATGAGCACGCAGCACGCCCAACTCACCTTCATTTGCTGCTAGTTCGAACGGAAGATGGTTGGCGTCCAACCCACTCTTCCCATGCGTAATCAGCGTACCAAACGGATGTTGTGCGATGTGGCCGTGCAGCATCTCGGTGCGCGGTTCATTGAAATCGGCTGGAATGTACATGTCGGTTCCGCTAGCTGACTGAGATGTCGAAGGTCATTGGTGCGTATTTGTTCTGTACGCATTGTGACGCTTGGATTGGCTTACGCCACGCATCCAATTTGGATAAATTTGTGGGGCAAGCAGCGCTTTACTCTCGATTGGCAATGGCGACAAATATCCCAAGGCAAAGCATGGTGACTCCGGATACTCGCGACAACAAACGTTCTCGTGTGGCTCTGGCAGCGCCCGACGCAACGAAGCGGCTTGCAGCAACAACAGCCAACAAATCTACGGTGCTATTGAGTACGACGCAGATGGTTCCGAGCAAGATGAACTGAGGCGCCAACGCATGTTCGGCGGACACGAACTGTGGAATGAAGGCCAGGAAGAACATCGCTGTCTTGACATTGAGCACCTCAACAATGATTCCATCCCTGAGAGCCTTGCGTGCTCCTGCTCGTTGAAGGGTCGGCAGCTCTGTAGATGAGGCGCGCGATGCAAGTATTTTGATTCCAAGGTAGATCAGGTAGGCCGCCCCAAGGTACTTCACGATTGAGTAGGCAAGAGCCGACTGAGCAATCAGTAGTGATAATCCGAGCGCAGCTGCCAAGACATGCACCATGCCGCCACCGGCGGTGCCGAGGGTGGACGCGATTCCTTCCGCCCTCCCGCCGGCAACGGTACGAGCAACAACATAGGCAGTCCCAGGCCCCGGGGTAATGGCTAGGAGTGTCGCGGCGAATAGGAAGGTAATGGATGGAAGCATTGCTGGGATCCTGCCTCTCTTACTGGGAATTTAAGCCAATGAGCTTTGAGTGAATGATTGCACCAGGCATCATGAGGTGCAGGCCCTTAGCCAGTTGATCGCCAGCTTCATGCAACGCCTCCAGCGGCATCGCCGGCAAGCTTTCCAGAATGAACCACATCTGCTTAGCTTCTGAGCCCAGCCTCGTCCTAACGCCCTGACGCCAGTTCCAACGACGACATGTCACCCCGACATCGTCACGCCAAACGACCTCCCCCGGTTCGGGCGACTCGTGGACCAACACGCCATCTTTCATGGTGTCAAACAACTCAGTTCCATCCGCAACGGCCAATCTAGGCATACCGACATAAGCCGCAAAATTCTCGCCGCCAACGGGAATGGCATATTGGATGCTGATGGCGTTGTAGAGATCAACAACAGGGTCAAGGCTTGGAAGGATGCCATCGCGCAGAACGCGTTTGCGCAAGGCCTCGGCTGAGCAGGGCGTACGCTGCGGCTTGGCATCAAACTTCCTGAACACATCAGCCCAGGCCAAGAGATGAGCCTCAGCCCAAATCGCATCGCCGGTAGCAAGCGATTTGCAGGCACGGTCTAGCGCTTCAGCGGCAATACCCGGGTTGACGATGTCGGAAGCTTCAACGCTGATGCTAAGCGCCCGGAAGCCGGGGGCTAGATTGGCGACGTTAGGATCGATTGACGGCAGGACGGACAGCATCGGAGAATTCTATAGTGACTGATTCATCCCATGATAGTGACCAATGACCAAAAAAGTCAATATATCGACCGACTTCGGCGCAGACGTGCAAACCGTCAGCGAAGCTGTTGCCAGCAGGCTCAAAGAACATAGGAAAAAGCAGAAGCTCTCCCTAGACGAGCTTTCTCGTCGCGCAGGCATCAGCAAAGGTATGTTGGTGGAGATAGAGAAATGCAATGCCAATCCCAGCATTGCTATCCTCTGCAAACTTTCAGCGGCCCTTGGTGTGTCGGTGGCCGATATCGTGAACGTGGCCAGCCCCCCCTTTGCTCATCTGATTGAGAGCAAGGACATCCCGACGCTATGGACTGGCCCCAAGGGGGGATCTGCCCGCTTGCTGGCTGGAACTAGCGGACCAAACATGATCGAACTGTGGCGCTGGGAGATGCTTCCTGGAGAGTTATTTGAGTCACCAGGTCACCCGCAAGGCACTTTCGAGTTGTTTCATGTTGAGGAGGGGGTGCTTAAGGTGAAAATAGACAAAACCGAACTCACAATCCCTGAAGGCTGCTCAGCAGTGGCAAGAACCGATGTGCCACATCACTATTCGAACGAGAGTGACAGCAAGCTTGTATTCACCATGACTGTCGCTGAGCTCCATCAATTGTCAACGACATTTTGAGTCATTCACGCCTTCTCCGATTCATCCATCCGTTCTGCCTGTGATGTGTGCGCGCAGCAGTGAACGCACATTCGCAGCATTTTTTTACTTCCATTAGGCGACGAGATCGAAGGGCCTTGGTCGATGGTGCGACAAAGGCCGTAGCGCGGGGTGAATCAGCGGCTAGAGCGGTCTTTCAAGTGTCAGGCAGATGATTCGGTGAACGGCTGCTGATGGACTGAGGGTGGACATCTGCTGCGCCAAAGCATGCGTCTGCTTTGGCCGGAGGCCGTGTGGAAACGCACAGAACTAATGCTGCTGAAGATGATTGCACCAGCCTCGCTCGGGTTGCCGATATCGGGCGCGCAGCACAAGCCAAGCTATTTGGACAGGCAAAAAGGCCCTTTCAGGCCGCTACTGCCGCCATTAATCCTGCCAATCCGATGATCTTCATGGCTCGCTTCATGTTGTAGACGAGCACATGCAAACTCATCTCGGTGCTGACCCGCTTCAGGGTTCGTGTCAGGAAGTGGGTTGCCCCCATCCAGTCCTTCAGTGTGCCAAATGGGTGCTCCACCGTCTGACGCCGTAGCTTCATCATTCCGGATTGGGTGTCCAGACGCTTCTGCATCTCTTCCAGCACAGCCTCGTGCTCCCAGCGTGTCACTCGACGATATGAGCTGGGCGTACATTGCTCCTTGAGCCCGCAACGGGGGCAATCTGAACTCCAGTACTTATGGATCAGTGCGCCACGTTCCGTCGTTGAGAACCGCCAGATCAACCGGCTACCTGCCGGGCAAACGTATTCGCCAGCAGCCGGATCAAACACAAAGTCCTCTTTGTCGAATCGGCCTTCAGCCTTGGCAGCGGAGGTCATCGGTTTCGACACCAACGGCACAATGCCGGCTTCAGCGCAGCCCCAGATCTCTTCCCCATGGAAGTAACCGCGGTCTGCAATGGCTTGAAGATTGGTCGCCTGCATCGCGTCTTTGGCCTGCTTGGCCATCTTCGCCAACTGACGACGATCACTGCCATGGTTGGTGACTTCGTGGGCAACAATGAGGTGATGCTGGGTATCGACCGCTGTTTGAACGTTGTAGCCGACCAGCCCGCGACTGGTGCTGGTGGCCATGGCTCGGGCATCCGGGTCTGTCAGCGAAATTTGCCCTGCGGGCTCTTGTTCCAGTTGCACCTGGATGTGCTTGAGCTTCTCCAGCCGGGCTTTCAACGTAGCCATTTTCTGCTGAAGCCGGTGTGTTCTAGCTTCAGCGATCTCGGGAGGCTGGCGATCTGCCGTTGCCATCGCCGCGAGATAGCGTTCGATGCAATGATCGATTTCCTGCAGGCGCTTCTCCAGCTTGCCACGCGTGAAGTTACGGTCATGGGCATTCACCGCCTTGAACTTGCTGCCATCAATGGCGACGACAGCCTGCGTGAACAGATTCAGCTCCCGACACAGCACGACAAACTGCCGGCAGACATTGCGTATGCCAGTACCGTTGTCGCGGCGAAAGTCGGCAATCGTCTTGAAGTCGGGAGAGAGCCGCCCAAGCAGCCACATCAGCTCGAGGTTGCGCTGCGTTTCTCGTTCAAGGCGGCGACTGGATGGAATCCGGTTGAGGTAACCGTAAATGTACAGCTTGAGCAAGACAGCGGGGTGGTAAGCCGGGCGTCCGGTGGCCTCAGGATCGACCCCGGTGAAGCCCAGGCCGCGCAGATCGAGCTGATCGACAAAGGCGTCAACAAACCGGACGGGATTATCATCGGCGACATAGTCATCGAGCAGCGCCGGCAGCAATGCGGCCTGCGACCTATGATCCCCCTGAACAAACCGTGTCATGGCTCAGTCCCCGGCGTGGCATTACGGACATCATAGTGGGGGGAGCGTTTTCACACAGCCTCGCCGAGCAGCGGTCGTTCGGAGCAACATCGGCGACCGTCTCCTCTTGGCCGAACTGAGACGGTTGCGGCCGGCCGGCGTTCCAACCGGAAGCGGTCGTCACCAAGCCAGTGCTCAGCTGACATAGCGAGACGATGCGGCAGATGCGCACCCGCCAGAGCGTTTCCGGGTGGAAGGTATAACTGCGTCACAGCCCACTCGTCGCTCTTATCCTTCGTCAGCCGGATCGTACGGTAAAACCTGCTCGTGTTCATCGGACTGGTTGCGCGCGACGATCGCCCTGGCGGGTGTAGTCACGCTCAAGTTGAATGGCTGGTGCGGCACACCGGGTGGAATAAAGAGAAAGTCACCCGCTTCGGTGACGACCGATTGGCGCAATCCAGGCCCGTATCGGGTCTCGACACGCCCCTCCAGCACGTAGATTCCCGTCTCATAGCCGCAGTGCACGTGGGGTTCGGCGTGTCCGCCTGCTGGAACGACGACGAGATACATTGACAAGCCTTTGGCGCCCGCGGTGATTGCAGAAATGCCCACGAAATAGGGCAAGCGCTGGCTCGTTGCAATTTCCCGATCGGGGTGCACCGTGACCAGGGTTACTTCCGCATCCTGTGAACCGTCTTGCATATGTGCTCCTTCCGAAACCCCGAGAAGACATCGCCGCGTGCGCTCGCTTCGATTCGACGCTTGGCGAGGCATATCGAGGCCCGGACTTCCTGACGTGAGATCTCGTGCATCGCCGGAAGCGCCGGACCCGGACGCGATTGGCCACCATCGACCGATACCGGACCGTCGTGCCTGTTCACATCACCTGTTCACATCAATAGAGCCCGGGAATCAGCCGCCATGTGCGTGCGCAGTAGGCATCGTATTCACCACCGAACTGCGTGCGCAGTAGCGCTTCCTCGGCGCGTATGCGCGCGATGAGCGGAGGGATAGTCAGCGCCGTCAGCAACACACCGACCCCCGAACGAAATGCGAGGGCCCACCCTAGCGAGTTGACGAGCAACCCCAGATAGCTGGGGTTGCGGATGGTACGGTATACACTGCTCGTGACCAGCGTATGCCCGGGCTGAATGGCTACCAGTCCGCTGAACCGGTAGCCGAGCACAAAGACTGGCCAGATCCGTAGCGCACCTCCGGCGATGTAGAGAACGATACCAAACCAACGCATGCTCTCGCCGTCGAGGGTCCACACCCCCAGCCGGTCCGTATAGGCCGGTAGGTAGGCGGCCAGCAGGCCGATCAGCCCAATGACAGGGAGAACCCAGCGGTTGGCCCTATCCTCACACTCACCAGAGCTCAGATTCCCGTCGGTGAAGGGCGCTATGCCAGCCATCACAATGGTTGCCATCGCAATGACAAGCAGGGCCGGGTGGGAGAAGAAGGCCGCAAATCCGCCCCAGCCGAGGACGGCAAGCCCGAGATAGGCAAGGGTCGACACCATGATAAAGAACGCCAATCTGAACGTGGTTCTCATGGCTTCCTCGCTTGGGAAATCTCACTCTACTAGCGTAGAACCAGTGCTCAATGGCCGCTCTTGGCCGGTCAGCGACCGTCAGCAGCTTGTCGAGCCTGGGAGGTGTCGGTTCCGGGTCCGGCGAGGGCAGGCCCACCTACGGCCGCAAGTACTGAGAGCATCAAGGTAGTCTTACGCATCGTTTCCTCGGTGACAGCTTGCGTTCGGAATGAGAGTGGGCTGGCGGAAAGTCATGGCTGATGAGTTCATCTCCGGATCGCCTATCGGACACCTCGCGGACATGGCAACTTTCTCAGCCATGCCCTCCGCTTGCCAAGCCTGTAACTAGCGCCCGTCTAGGCAACAGAGCCCACTGACCGGCCCACTAAGCGGGAAAGCGGACGCTCGGCGCTTCTCCTCGGTGTCCGAGCAAGCGAAGCGTCGCTATCGACGCGGGTGGTGGTTCCACCTAACGCTTTCTGTCAAGGAAGTCCCGAACCGCCTGGACGGTGGCCTCCGGCTGCTCCTCCATCAACCAATGACCGGCGTTGGGAATCACGAGCCCGGTCACGTTGTTGGCCGCGTTGCGCATCACGATGGCCTCGTTCGCACCAAAGGACTTCTCCCCGCCGATGGCCAACACCGGCATGCCGAGTTTGGTCGTGATCGATTTCAGGTTGTCCTCGGCGTCCTTAGGAATCGCCAGGAATTGTGCGAACGCCGAATGCATTGCGCCCGGCCGCGCGTACAGCTTGGCATAGTGGACCCGGGTCGCCTCGTCGACCTTGGCCGGATCGCCCGCGAACTCATTCCAGAAGCGGTCGAGGTAGATGCGTTCCCGGCCCTTGACGAGCCGTTCCGCATCGGGACCGCCGAATGAGAAGTGCCAGAGGGCAGGCATGCGAACGATTTGCTCCCAAGGCGGAACGCCGGGCACCGGCGCGTCCATGACCACGAGGCTATCGGTCTTGTCTGGGTAGCGCGCTGCATACGCATACGCGACCATGGTTCCGATGTCATGCCCGACAATATCGGAGCGATCGATGTTGAGCTTCGTGAGCACGGATCGGATGTCCGCCGCCTGGGTCCTCTTGTCGTAGCCGCTCTCGGGGTGCGACGACAGGCCCATCCCGCGAAGATCCGGCACGACCACGGTGTGGTCCTTTGCAAGGGCGACGGCCAGCGGTGTCCACATATCCCCCGTGTCGCCGAAGCCGTGGAGCAGGACGACGGCCGGGCCGCTACCGCCGACACGGACGTGCAGCGTGGCGCCATCGGTCTGAATCTCTTGTTGACGGAAGGCGATCGGATACTGCTTGACCTGTGCGTAGCCAGGCAGCGCCGTGACGATCGTGAGCACGATGGCTGCAAGCAATCTGAGCATGGTTTCTTTTCCTCGGTTGACAGGGCCGGCACTGCTGGCCCAGTACCTGTTAGGCCAGTAGTGCGAGGGTGATCGGCAGGGTTCATTGGGCCAGGAACTGGCGAGCCCCTGACTTTGCTCAGGTGCGAGTGATCGACGCACCGCCGTCGACCAAGGAGGCCGTGCCGGTCACGAAGGCCGAATCGTCCGAGGCCAGATACAGCACCGAACGGGCCAGTTCCTCGGCGCTGGCCACGCGCTTCAGGGCGTGCAGGTTGGTGATAAAGGCCTGTGATTCCGCCGTGCTGTTCATGCTGCGGTACATAGCCGTGTCCACCGCACCCGGCAGGATCGCGTTGACACGCACCCCCTGCGGTCCGAACTCGGCAGCCAGGGCCTGCGTCAGGCCGATCAGGCCCGACTTGCTAGCCGCGTAGGCCGCAACGCCCGGGAAGGCAAAGGTGTGGCCGACGAAGGTGGAAGTGAAGATCACCGAACCGCCGCCGTGCTTGAGCATTTCCGCGATCTGGTGCTTGGCGCCCAGGAAGGAACCGGTCAGGTTGATGGCGATGGCGTCATTCCAGCCTGCCTCGGACACACCGGTGCTCGGACCGGCTTCGCCCAGCGTGCCGGCGTTGTTGAAGGCGACATCCAGCCGGCCGTAGCGCTCGACCGCCAGTGCGACGAGCGCCTTGGCATAGTCCTCCGCGCGCACATCGCCAGCCAATGCGGCTGCTTCGCCGCCGGCCGCGCGGATCTGCGCGACCAGTTCGTCCAGCTCGCCCTGGCGCCGCGCACCGACGATGACCTTAGCCCCTTCGGCAGCGAACAGCTTCGCCGTGGCGCGGCCGATGCCGGCACTGGCACCGGTGACGATGGCGACTTTTTCAGATAGGCGTCCCATAGCGATCTCCTGATTGGCGCCGGGCGGACAGCATCCACCTTCGAGCGCTTTGATACTCATTGATTGACTTGCAAGCGGTAGCGAGGCTCGCGACATACACCCCGGCACTGGCTAGTGTCGGCATTGCCGGCTCACGTTCGCTGCTATAGATGAGTATGGTTTCCAGTCGCTGTTCACAGTAGGGTGCAGATCACGGAACTGCTTTTCGGGAGTGCCGAACAATGCTCAAGCTAGACGGTATTGCCAGCTTTGTGGCCATCGCGAAATCTGGCTCGATCAGCGAGGCGGCGCGGTGCTTGCATCTGTCTAAATCCGTGGTCAGTGAGCGGCTGGCCGAGGTCGAGCGAATGCTGGGCGCAAGCCTGCTGCATCGCACGACCCGCAAGGTCAGCCTCACCGAGGATGGGGCGGCGTTTCTGGAGAGAGCGGTACGCATCATGCGCGAGGTCGAAGAGGCGGCTGCCGACATTGCCGAGCGCCGCGGCAGCTTGTCGGGGCCCTTGCGCATTTCGGCCCCGGTCACGTTCGGTCGCATGCATCTGGGGCCGGCGCTCTATCCCTTTCTTGCCCAGCACCCCAAGCTGGAGCTGACGTTGGACCTAAATGACCGCCGTGTGGACGCGGCCGCCGACGGCTATGACGCCGTAGTCAGGCACGGGGCTTTGGCGGACTCGCGGCTAGTGGCCTGGCGGCTGGCGCCGAGCCGGCGCCAGCTGGTCGCGTCCCCCGACTATCTGGCGCGGCAGGGTAGCCCAGGCACGATGGACGAGTTGCAGAACCACCGCGGCATCTTCTATGTCAATCGGGGCGTGGCCGATTGGCGGTTCCAGGGCCAGGAAGGCGCACTGGTCGTTCGTGCACCCGTCGCATTGCGCGTCAATAACGGCGACATGATGCGCGACGCCGCCGTGGCGGGGCTGGGCATCGCGCTGCTGCCGACCTTTATCGCCGGCGCGGCGATCCAGGCCGGTGCCCTACAGGTGATCGACTTGGGTGCACAGGCGGCAGCCGAATCCATCTATGTGGCGCACCCTGAGGGCCGGCGTGCGTCGGCCAAGCTGCGGGCATTTGTTGAATGCATCCGCGAGGCCATCGGCGACCCGCCATACTGGGATGCATGGAGCCGTCCAGCGGGACGCGCCCCTTAGGCGCGACAGGGAAACTTGTAAGTCAGCTCATCAGCCCGGCATCGACCCGAAGCGGCTGTTCAACGTTTGGCGTGAGTGGAAGACGCCGGCGCAAGTTGCGCGGGTTACGCCTTCGGCTAACCCGCCCTCCCTACCAGCTTCAAACCCCGCCCAAGTAATCCATCTTGCCGATCTCCACGCCGTTGTGCCGCAAAATGCCGTAAGCGGTGGTCAGGTGAAAATAAAAGTTGGGCAGGGCAAAGCCAAACAGATAGGTTTGCCCAGTGAAATGGATTTCTTGGCTGGGCACTTTGAGGGTGACGGGGCGCTCCTCGCTGCCGTCAATTTGTTCCGGCGAGATGCTTTGCAAGAACGTCACGGTTTTGGCGATGCGTTCCTGCAACTCGGGAAAGCTGGTTTCGGTATCGGCGTAACTCGGCACTTCAACGCCGGCCAGGCGCGCGGCACAGCCCTTGGCTGTGTCGGAAACGCTTTGCACTTGGCGCACCAGTGGAAACATATCGGGGGCGAGCCTGGCGTTGATGAATACTTCCGGCGAGATAGCCTTCGCTTCCGCATGTGCGGCGGCCTTGTTGAGGATGGCCGTTAGATTAGTCAAGCCACGGATTAGCACCGGAATGGAAGCTTGGTACATGGAGAGAGACATGCGCTGGCTCCTGATAAGGAAGGATCAGGCGAGCGCCTGATCCTTGATCGTTAAGAGTGAAGATGCTGCTTGAGGCTAATTCACTTTGGCCGCCGCCGAATCGTCCCAGCCGCCGCCCAAGGCGCGGATAAACTCACCGTGGACCCCGCCTGCGCGCCAGACAATTGCGTAGTGGCAGTTGCGGCTGTGTTCGGCGTTCGATCACTTCAAGATAGCTGAAAGAGCCTTCCTGGTAGTGTAAGCGCGAGTTGCGCGGCGCGGCGGGAGGCTTTGACCGCCTCACCTTGCCCCTTGGTTTGTTCGTCCAGCAGGCGCAGGTCGTGTGAAGGGGCCAGACTTTCAGTTGGCCGTCACCCGCCTTTCCGGCCCCTGCAGCGCAAGGCCAGGCTGTTCTTGATGCGTGCAGCCCCCTCATCAGATAGTCAGGCAGCATTCATCCGAGTTGCCCCAACGACAAAACGCCTCCGTCCTGGAGCGCGTTCTGTCATCAACAAGCTGTTCAACAGGCGTTCGGGTGCCCGCCCGGCTGCCACAGGTCCGGGTTGGGGCCGGCGAGACCAGTCAGTCGGTGCAACAGCGTCTTCAGCGCCAGCGCGTCGGCGTCGCCGAGCGTCTGCAGCAGATCGGTCTCGCGCGCCTTGGCGGCGGCGATCAGCCGCAACGACAGCTCGCGGCCGCGCGCGCTCAATGCGTAGTGGCGCTCGCCGTCGTCGTCGACCGTCAACAGGCCACGCAGCACCAGGCTGTCGAGCCGCGCCTCGGACAGCAGGCAGTCGGTCAGTGCAATTAGCCGCGACAGCTCGGCGACCGTGGCGCGACCGCGGATGGTCAGCGTCGACAGCACGAAGTATTCGCCGTCGTCGAGGCCGTGCTGGCGTACCGCGTCGCGGATCGGCGCGTAGAACTGGAAGTAGGCGCGCCCCAACAGATAACCGAGATGATCGTCGTCGAAGCTACCGGCCAGGCGCTCCTGAGCCGGCGTGGCGCGGCCGGCGTCCTTGCTCGCCGCCAGCGCGTAGCGGCCGGCGTGGAACACCAGCGGGGTGGCGTCGCGGCGGTCGAACTCGACCACCTCGCCGACGAAGATGATGTGGTCGCCGCCCTCGTAACAGAAGCGGGTGCGGCACTGGAAACGCGCCGCGCAGCCGGGCAACAGCGGTAGGCCGGCGTGTCCGGCCTCCAGTTCGACGCCGGCGAACTTGTCCTCGCCGCTCTTGGCGAAGGCGTTCGATAGCGCCTCCTGTTCGGCCGACAGTACATGCACCGCCCAGTGCTCGGCGTCGGCGAACACCGGCATGCTGCGGGCGTTCTTCGCCAGGCCCCATAGCACCAGCGGCGGGTCGAGCGACACCGAGTTGAAGCTGTTGGCGGTCAGCCCGACCGGGCTGCCGTCCGGCGCACGGGTGGTGATCACTGTGACACCGGTGGCGAAGCTGCCGAGCGCGCTGCGGAATTCGCGGCGGTCGAAGGCGGAGGCGGACGCGACGGTTTCCATGCTGGTCTCCTTGCCCGGTATCAGGGCTGTGCGGGGGTGAGGCGGGACGTGACGATCAGCGGGTTGCCGGCTGGGTCGGCCAGCACCGCACGCCATTCGTGCGGACCCTGCTCGAGCGGCCGCAGCACGTGGCTGCCGGCGGCGGTTAGCCGGGCGATCGCGGCGGGTGCGTCGTCGACCCGGTAGACCGGTGCGGTGCGCTCGGTCAGGCGCTCGTCGCCGGCGGCCAGCGCCAGCGGCAAGGCGCCGGTGTCGAACAGGCAGAAGCGCGTACCGTCACGGAATTTCTCGCGGTAGCCGAACGCGTCGCGGTAGAAGTCGGCGGCGGCGGGCAGGTCGTCCACCGGCTGGATCAGCATGGTCAACTGCATGGCATGGCTCCTATCTGCAGGGTTGCTGACAGAGTGTGGGAGCGAGCAGGAACTGCGGCATCGTCCGAATGAACGTCGGAGAAAAGACGCGGCTTTAACGCGAGCGGAAGACGGGGGGCGAAGGTGTGGGGTGTGACGGCCGAACGAGCCGAGCGCCCGTCGTCGCACGAGTCAGGAAAACGCGGCGCGCGGCGAGTTTACTTTTTACGCCGGAAGTGGCTTGGCGCATGGCCAGTCCAGCGCAGGAAGGCGCGGCGGAACGCTTCTTCGCTGCTGAAGCCCAGATGGCCCGCCACTCGCCCGATCGACCAATCGGTATTCCGTAGGCCGCGCTCGGCCGCTTCGCGCAGGCAATGCTCGCGCAGCGCCTGGTAGCCGGCGCCCTCGGCGGTCAAGCGGCGCCGCAGCGTGGGCTCGCTGACGCCGAAACACTGGGCCACCTCGGCCAGCGTCGGCAGCGCGTGTTCACGGGCGAGCACCGCATCCAGAAACCCCCGTACCTGCTGTACCCAGGGCACCACGCTCGCCGGCGCGCCGATGAGCCGGAACGGAAAATCCACCAGGAACGGCTCCAACTCCGCAGGCTGTCGCACTATCGGTTGCGACAGCAAGGCGGCGTCGAAGGTGAAGCCGTAGGATTCCTGGCCAACGGCCACCGGGGCGTTGAAAAGGCCCAAGAAGGGCATGGCATCGTCACGGCGCGGATGCGCCAGGAAGACGCCAGTCGGATGCAATGGCTGGCCGATCAGCCAGCCGAACAGCTGCAGGTAGCAAAAGAGCCCGGTGAGGTCGACCAGGCAGGCCGCAGAGCTTTGCCTGTGCCGGAGCGAATCCATACGGAAGGTCGCGGTCCCGCCCTTTGTCTCAAGCTCGAGTGCGCCGGCGCGGGGGTACAGCATCGCGCAGAACTCGGCCGCGCAGCGCACCGCTTCGGCCAAGGTCCGACAGCTCAGCAGGCAGCGGCACATCAGGTCGACCTCCTGCTTGCGCATCGGTGGATGGCTGTCCCCTCGGGCCACCTGCACCTCCAAGCCTTCTATGGCGGCACGGTACAGCGCGACGAAGCGCTCCGCCGACAGCCGACCGTCCGGGGCCGGCTCCTGCGTCGCGATGTTGCTGCGTTTCAGTTCGTCCAATAACCGCGCCTCCAATCCGGGAGGAACATTTCGCAACGAGGAAGCCTTCCTGCGAGTTTTCATTTTGATCGCCGCGGTAGCTATTACTGATCGACACGGTAGGGGTCGGTTAGCCCAGACCCACCACATAATCCGTTCACCGGCTAAGCGATGCCGGGAAAGGAGAACCATGACGACCGATGTTAACCCCGCCGAATCGGGGCCGGCAAAGCCGTGCTCTTGGCAGCGGGCGATCCACGTGCTCGACGAAATCGTGCTGGACGCCGACCGTATTCCCGCCGTGCTTGCGCTGCTTGACGAACGCTACCTGTCCGGCTGCGGGCCACGGGGTCTCACTCTGCTTAATCGCTGGGTGTCGCCGCCGGTGGCCGTGTCCGACGCGCCCAACACCCTCTGGCTGTTGTGGCAGGTGCCGGGCGTCTACGCCTACTACGGCATGCGCAGTACCGCCGGCGCCGACGTACTCGGCTTCTGGTCCGCGGTAGACGAGCTTTGCCAACTGCGCCGCCGCCACGTGATGACGTGCGCGGAAGAGCCGTTATCGCAAGCGATGGAGCATGAAGATGCGGCATGAAACGGCACAGATCTATCTCGCCGCCGGCGCCGATGCGACCGCGTTCGAGCGCGAACTGCATGCACAGGCCCAGGTGCTGCCCGGCGTGCGCCGCGTCGAGCTCGGCCGCAATCTGCAGGGCAGCTGGGGGGTCGGCGACTACACGCTGGACCTGCACTTCGAGTCAGTGACACCGAGTTCGGCCAACGCGGCGAGCCTGGCCCCATTGAAAGGCGTCGCGCGGATCGACCGCGTCGCGTACCGCCGGCTGGCCGGGAGCCTGCGTTCGGCCAACCTTCGGGGCGGGATCTGGCGCACCCTGCTGTTCCGCGTCCGCCCGCAAGCGCGCGAGGAACACGTCGCCGCGCTAGAGCGCGATCTGCTGCGCATGCCGCAGTACATGCCGGGAATTCGTAATTGGCAGCTCAGTCGCGTCACATCGGCAAGCCGGTGGACTCACGTCTGGCAACAAGAGTTCGCCTGCGTCGACGATCTGCTCGGCGAGTACCTGACCCATCCTTTCCACTGGGGCCGGGTGGATCGCTGGTTCGATGTCGAGTGTCCCGAGTGGACGGTAGAGGCCATTTCCCATGCGTTCTGTCCGCTCGCATCGAGCATCCTGGCCCATTCCGCCAGCGCAGGGGAGTCCGCATGATCGCTACCACTTCGCGTCCTCTTTCTTGCACGGCTCCCCGGCCGATACCTGGCCACCGTTACCCATCTGACGGCCTGCCGTCCCCAGGCATCCCGGACTGGGTCGTCCGGATTCCAAGCTACATGAATATTGAGGAGACACTGCGATGCGTGCTGTTGTAATCGATCGGGTCGGTGGTTCGGACGTATTGAGGGTTGCCGACGTTCCAACGCCTGAACCGGGCGCGGGTGAAGTCCTGATCCGGGTCGCCTGTGCCGGCGTCAATCCAGCCGACTGGAAATGCCGGGAGGGCTACCTGAGCCCTTTCCTGAACTATGCATTTCCGTTCGTCATCGGTTTTGACGTGGCGGGGACCGTGGCCGCCGTCGGCGCCGGTGTCGAGGGCTTCACCGAGGGCATGAGGGTCTTCGCGCAAACCGACGTCGGCGCCGGCAAATGGGGCTCGTACGCCGAATACGCGACCGTCTCCCAGGATTCCGTTGTGCGCATGCCGGACAAGCTGAGCTTTGCTCAGGCTGCCGCGGTCCCGACGCCAGCGCTGGCGGCCTGGGCCGGCCTGTTCGACGACGGGGGCCTCGCGGCCGGGCAGAAGGTCCTGATCCACGGTGGAGCCGGAGCCGTCGGTTCCTTTGCGATTCAGTTTGCCAAACTGGCCGGCGCGTGCGTGGCCGCGACCTGCGGGGCGTACAACATGGAGTACGTCGGCGCGCTCGGCTGCGACCGGGGCATAGACTACCGCGCGGCAGACATGCTGGCGGCGGTGCGCGACTGGTCTGTCGATGGGGTCGACATGGTGCTGGATGCCGTGGGCTGCGGAACGCTGCCGATGGGTCTGGACATGTTAAGGCCCGGTGGGATCCTCGTCGGGATCCTGACGCTGGCCAACGGCGATGCCGGCCCTGATCACGAGGAGGCGGTGAGGCGCGGGCTGCGCACCGCGGTGGCTTACAGCAAGATGCCGAGCGGTGCCCGGCTCGGCGAGATCGCCGCGCTGCTCGCCAGCGAACAAGTGCGCCCGCCCCGCTTCGAAACAATGCCGCTCGATCAGGTGGCGCAGGCGCTGGACCGGGTCCAGTCCGGTGCCGCCAGGGTGAAGCTGGTGTTGCAGGTCGCGGACTAGATGGGCTGACCCGGCTCATCGAGTCGTCATTATTGCCGTGGCCGCCCGCAACAGGACGGCCGCGGCGCATGTCTATCAGGCTGGTCGATCCTGCACGGCAATGCGGGCCCGCCGTTACTCCGAATGGACGATGTTGGCGGGGGAGTGGCTGGGCAAGAATCGTCGCCAGAGGTAACGGTACGGCCCGCCCCGGCGCGCCCCGGAGCCCGCGACGGACAATCTAGCCAAAGGATGGGCACATGAAATTCTCCCTGATCTATGAAGCGCAGACGGTCGATGACTCGCGTCTGGGCGATCGCCGGGTGTTCGACGAGATCGTCGAGCAGGTGGAGTTGGCCGAACAGATGGGTTTCGACGTGGTGTGGTGCGTCGAGCACACCTCGCTGACCAACTATGCGCACATGAGCGCGCCGGAAACCTTCCTCGCCTTCATCGCCGGGCGCACCAAGCGCATCGAACTCGGCCACGGCGTGGTCTGCCTGCCGCCGGCGATGAACCATCCGATCAAGGTGGCCGAGCGCATCGCGACGCTCGACCTGCTGTCCAAGGGCCGGGTGCACTTCGGCGTCGGCAAGGGCGGCAGCCAGCAGGAGGCCGGTGCGTTCGGCTACGACCTGGCCGAGCTGCACCCGATGGTCGACGAGGCGATGTATCTGATCCCGAAGATGTTCGTGCAGGACGAGATCGAGCACCACGGCGACTTCATCAAGATCCCGAAGCGGCCGATCCACCCGAAGCCGTACCAGGAGCCGCACCCGCGCATGTATATGGCGTGTACCAACACCGACACGCTCGCGCGCGCCGGCCAGCGCGGCATGGGTGCTCTGGTGCTCGGCTTCGGCGGCCCGGACGAGGTGGCGAAGAAGAACAAGGTCTACCGCGACGCCTGGGAGAGCCGCAAGCCGGAGCAGCAGGTCGGCTATCGCCCGCACCAGCACCTGGCGGCGCTGTGTCCGACCATCGTGCTGGACGACGGCAAGCAGGCGCGCCAGATCGGCATCCGCGGCCAGCGCTACTTCATGGAATCGCTCGCCTACTGGTACGCCGGCGGCGAGCGCCCGGACCCGGCGCAATGGCAGGACGACCTGACCCAGGCGACCAGCGGTGAGATGGTGATCAAGTCGCGCTTCGCGTCCGAAGAGGTGGTGGTCGATTTCTCCGATCCGGCACTGGCGATGATGAACCCGAACCACGCCTACGGCACGGTCGAGGACTGCATCGGTTATGTGCAGCGCCTGAAGGAAGCCGGCGCCGACGAGATCCTGTTCATCTGCCAGATGGGCACGGTGCCGCAGTGGGCGCAGCTGGAAACGATCCGCAACATCGGCAAGTACGTGATCCCGCATTTCCGCGGCAAGTGAGTTTTTGCAGCAACTAGCGCGGGCCGTCTCCTGGCCGCGTTAGCCCTCTCTCCGCCTTGGGTGGTCATGGTAGGAGTGTTTACGGCAACCGTTTTCGACGGTTGCCGATTTTTTTTTGGACGGGCGGGCGGCAAGGTTGGCCGAAAGGGCGGTTCGCTGTTCAGTCCGGCAGCAGGGCGCCGCCTTCGCTCAGGTGCACCGCCTTGAGGTCCTCGATGAACGCCGCGACGATGTCCGTATGGCGGTTCAACTTGCGGGTCACCATGTGGAACGGCACCTCGTAGTGGAAGCGCGCCGGGTTGAGCGCACGCAGCAGGCCCTGCTCGATATACGGTCTGGCGAAGTGCTCCGGCAGATAGCCCAGGTGATGGCCCGACAGGATGAACACCGCGACCGCTTCCATATTGTCGGCGACCGCGGTGATGCTATTGGGCGGCAGCGACAGCTGCGCCTCGGGCAGCGGGTAGGAGCGCCACGCCCATTCGTGCTCGGTCACCTCGTCGAGCTGCAGGTCGCCGGCCCGCTCGAACAGCGGGTGACCGAGGCCGCAGTAGGCGATCTGCCGTTCGACGAACAACTGCGTGTAGCTCAGGCTGGTGACCCGGTGCCAGAAGTAGCCGACCGCCACCTCGATCTCGCCGCTCAGCAGTTTTTCTTCCAGATCGCCCGGTGCGCGCACCGAGATCGAGAACCGCACCGCCTGGCTGCGTTGGCGGAAGCGGGCTATCGCCTGGCTGATGCGCGCGTTCTCGCTCATCGGCGTGTGGCCGATCAGGCCCAGGTGCAGCGTGCCGACCAGCTGCTGGCCCATATTGCGCGCCCGCTCGCCGACGTCGTCGACCACGGCCAGCAATTCGCGCGCCAGATCGACCATGCGCTCGCCGCGCGGGGTCAGGCGAAAGCCGCTGCGGCCGCGCTCGCACAGCCGGTAGCCGAGCCGGGTTTCCAGCGTGGACAACTGGGCGCTGATGGTGGACTGGCCGACGTTGAGCGTGGTCTGCGCCGGGGTGACGCCGCCGGCGTCGACCACGGCCAGAAACACGTGCAACAGCCGCAAATCCAGATCGCTAATCGTTCTGAGCATGAGTCCTCCTCGTGGTGTGAGACGACCGCCGCCATGGCCGGATCGATACATTGATTTTTATCAATGTAAACATGATGCATTGCGTATTCTACTTTTCGCTGTACGCCACATACTACTGAAAAACCACCGAACTAGGTGTTTTGACAAACTTCGATGTGGATGATGGAGAGCAGCGATGAGCAATGAGTACAACCAACCTCAAGGCGGCAACGAGATGCCGCGTTTCGGCGGCATCGCCAGCATGATGCGCTTGCCGCAGCAGGCGAGCAGCCAGGGGCTGGATGCCTGTTTCGTCGGCGTGCCGTTCGACCTGGGTACGTCGAACCGCACCGGCACCCGCTTCGGTCCGCGCCAGATCCGCGCCGAGTCGGTGCTGCTGCGCCCCTACAATATGGCGACGCGCGCCGCGCCGTTCGACTCGCTGCAGGTCGCCGACATCGGCGACGTCGCCACCAACCCCTACAACATGCACGATTCGATAGACCGGATCGAGCAAGCCTACGACGAGATCATTGCCGGCGGCTGCCGCCCGATCACGCTGGGCGGCGACCACACCATCGCGCTGCCTATCCTGCGCGCGATGCGCAAGAAGTACGGCAAGGTCGGCGTGGTGCACGTGGATGCGCACGCCGATGTGAACGACACCATGTTCGGTGAGAAGATCGCGCACGGCACGCCGTTCCGCCGCGCGGTGGAAGAGGGCCTGCTCGATTGCAACCGGGTGATCCAGATCGGCCTGCGCGGCACCGGCTACGCCGCCGAGGACTTCGACTGGTGCCGCGAGCAGGGCTTCCGCGTGGAGCAGGCCGAGGACTGCTGGGGCAAGTCGCTGGCGCCGCTGATGCGCGAGGTGCGCGAGATGATGGGCGACGGCCCGGTGTACCTGAGCTTCGACATCGACGGCATCGACCCGGCCTTCGCCCCGGGCACCGGCACACCGGAGATCGCCGGCCTGACCGTCCCGCAGGCGCTGGAAATCATCCGTGGCCTGAAGGGGCTCGACCTGGTCGGCGCCGATCTGGTCGAGGTGTCACCTCCGTACGACCCGCTCGGCACCACCGCCTTGCTCGGTGCGAACCTCGCCTTCGAGATGCTGTGCGTGCTGCCTGGCGTGAAGTACCGCGATTAAGCCCGGGGATAAGCGATGAGCCTGACTCAACAAGTATTGCAAGCGGCCGACGCGCTGGTGCAGGCCTTTGGCCGTCACGACAGCGACGCCTACTTCGCCGCGTTTTCGCCCAATGCGACCTTCGTCTTCCATACGCTGCCGCAGCGCCTGGACAGCCGCGCCGCCTACCAGGCCGAGTGGCGCAACTGGGAGCGCGATTTCGGCTTCCGAGTCATCCGTTGCGCTTCCAGCGAGCAGCAGGTGCAATGGGCGGGCGAGGCGGCGCTGTTTACCCATACGGTGGAGACGGTGGTCGCCATCGACGGGGTCGAGCAAGCCATGCGCGAGCGCGAAACCATCGTCTTCCAACGCGACGCGGCTCAGCGCTGGCTGGCCGTGCACGAACACCTGTCGCCCTTACCGCAGGAGTGAGCGATGTCTCCGATTGACGGCATTTTTATCGATGGCCGCTGGCAGGCCGGCAACGGCACCGTACTCGAGGTGGTCGACCCGGCGACGGGGCGTGCCATCGCGCAGGTCTCGGGCGGCGATGCCGTCGCGATCGAGGCGGCGGCCCGGGCGGCCAAGCGCGCCTTCCCGGCCTGGAAGCGCACCCCGGCGCGCCAGCGCGGCGAGGTATTGCGTGCCATTGCCCGCCAGGTGGAGTCGGCGCGCGAACGGCTGGTGGCGCTGCAGATGCAGTGCAACGGCAAGCCGCGCTTCGAGGCCGAGCTGGACGTGGGCGACGTGATCGCCACCTTCGACTACTACGCCGAGTGCTGCGAAACCGGCGCCGGCCTGGCGCAAAGCCCGGTGGCGCTGCCCGACGAGGCGTTCAGCGCCCGGGTGCGCTTCGAGCCGGTCGGCCCGGTCGGCCTGATCGTGCCGTGGAATTTCCCGATGGTGACCAGCGCTTGGAAACTGGCCCCGGCGCTGGCGGCCGGCTGCACCGTGGTACTCAAGCCCTCCGAGCTGACCCCGCTGACCGAAATCGAGCTGGTGAAGATCGCGCAGCAGGCCGGCCTGCCGGACGGCGTGCTCAACCTGGTCTGCGGCGCGGGGCCGGAGGTGGGGGCGGCGCTGGTGGCGCACCCGGCCATCGCCAAGCTGTCGTTCACCGGCAGCAATAAAGTGGGCCAGGCGGTGATGCAGGCGGCGGCCGAGCGGGTGGCGCGCGTCAGCCTGGAGCTGGGCGGCAAGTCGGCACTGATCGTGCTCGACGACGCCGATCTCGACCAGGCGGTGAGCCTGGCGCTCGGCGGGGCGTTCTTCAACGCCGGCCAGATGTGTTCGGCCACCTCGCGCATCCTGGTGGCGCGTGCGCTGTACCCCGATTTCATCGAGCGCTTCCGCGAGGCTGCCGATGCGCTCAAGGTCGGCGGCCCGGACGAGGCGGTCGAGATGGGCCCGCTGATCAGCCGCGCGCAGCAACGGCGCGTGCTGGGCTTCATCGAGCAAGGGTTGGCCGAAGGCGGTCTGCTGCTGAGCGACGGTCGCCGCCACGCGCAGCCATCGGACGGCTACTTCATCGGCCCGACCATCTTCACCGACCTCCCCGATGACAGCGTGCTGTGGCGCGAGGAGATCTTCGGCCCGGTGGCCTGCGTGCGCAGCTTCGTTAACGACGCCGAAGCCGTCGACATTGCCAACGACAGCGACTTCGGCCTGGTGGCGACCATCGTCGGCGGCGATGCCGAACACACCGAGCAGGTGGCAGCCGAGCTGGACGTGGGGCTGGTGTGGATCAACAGCCCGCAGGTGATTTTCCCGCATACCGCCTGGGGCGGTTTCAAACAGAGCGGCATCGGCCGCGAGCTCGGGCCATGGGGCCTGCGCGCTTTCCAGGAGATCAAGCATGTCGTTGCCAGCGCGGTGATCTGATCCGGCGCTGGCGCTTCAAGGCAGCACCCGCCTCATCATACGGACACCCACACAAAAACCCGGGGTCCGCCTATAGTCTGCAAGGAGAAACCCATCATGACGCAGCAATCGGGAAGTCACGCCGCATCGCGCGGCGGCATCGAAGTGCGCTCGATCGACTACGTGCCCGAGCACGAACGGCACGGCAAGGTCAAAGACCAGGGGCCATTCTGGTTCCTGGGCAATTTCCAATTCTTCACCATCGCCATCGGCTTCATCGGCCCGAGCATGGGCCTGTCGCTGGGCTATACCGCGCTGGGCGGCATCATCGGCATCCTGTTCGGCACCTTGTTCATGGCCTTTCACGCCTCGCAGGGCGCGGAACTGGGCCTGCCGCAGATGATCCAGTCGCGTGCCCAGTTCGGCTATCGCGGCGTGGCGCTGGTGCTGATCGGCACCTTGTTCACCTTCGTCGGCTTCAATGTGGTCGACGTGGTGCTGATGGCCAGCGGCCTGCACGGCATCTTCGGCTGGAATACGGTCGCCATCACCATCGTCACCTCGCTGATCGGCATGCTGCTGGCGATCTACGGGCACGACTGGCTGCATCGCGTATTCAAGTGGATCTTCTATCTGAGCCTACCGCTCTACATCATCCTGAGCGCGGCGATCCTGATGGGCGGGGCGGGCGGCAAGGTGCCGACGGCCGGCGGCTTCACCTGGGTGGCGTTCGCGGCCCAGATCGCCGCCAGCGCCAGCTACAACATCACCTACGCGCCGTACGTGTCCGACTACTCGCGCTACCTGCCGCGCCACACCCCGGCGCGCTCGATCATCGCCTCGGTGTTCGGGGGCGCGGCGAGCTCGGCGATCTGGCTGATCGTGCTCGGCGCGTGGCTGGCGACCCGCCTGGGTGCCTCGGATGGCCTCGTGGCGCTGTACAGTTCCGGCAACGCGGTGTTCCACGGCTTCGGTGCGCTGATCGCGCTGTCGTCGATCGCCGCGATGGTGGCCACCATGGGTCTGAACGCCTATAGCGGCATGCTGACCGTGGTGACCGCGCTCGACTCGCTGCGCAAGGTGACGCCGACCCGCTCGCTGCGCGTGGTGGTGATCGTGGCGTTGACCGTGCTGTGGGGCGGCATCGCGCTGGCCACCAGCGTCAACGCGATCAATATGCTGTTCGCCGCGCTGACCATCATGCTGTATCTGCTGGTGCCCTGGACCGCGGTCAACCTGGTCGACTACTTCTGCGTGCGCCGTGGCCGCTACGCGATCACCCACCTGTTCACCCCCAACGGCATCTACGGCGCCTGGGGCGCGCGTGGCCTGATCGCCTATACCATCGGCTTCGTCGCGACCATCCCGTTCTTCGTGCTGCCCGAGGTGTACAGCGGGCCGATCGCCAAGCTGCTGGGCGGCGTGGATATCGGTTGGCTGGTCGGGCTGCTGGTGTCGGGTATCAGCTACTACGCGCTGAGCCGCTCGCTGGACGTGGAGGCGGAACAATCGGCCATTCTGGCGAGCGAACGGGCGTTGGGTACCTTGAGCACCGTCCCACCCTCCGATAGCGATGGCAAAACCATCCCGGCGTTAACCGCCTAAGCGCATTGGCCATGCCGCTCACCTGACGGAGGCGGCATTTTCTTGGGAGTACCATGAATACCGTTGCCATTCGTTTGTTCCAAGCCAGCTGCCGCGATGGGGATGTCGCGTTCAACCTCGCTAAAGCGCTTCGCGCGATCGCCGACTGCGGCGCTCAGGCCGACCTGCTGGTGTTTCCGGAGACCTTCATTCCCGGCTTTCCGACCCCGGACAACATCGCAACGTTGGCCGAACCGCTGAACGGCCCCTCCGTCACGGCGATCCGGGCGGCGGCCAAGGCCGCCGGCGTGAGCGTGGTGTTCGGCTTCGCCGAGGAGGACGGAGGCCGGTTCTTCAACACCGCCTTGCTCGTCGATGCCGAGGGCGAGGTGCTGCTCAAGTACCGCAAATCGCACCTCTACGAGTCCGACGCCGGCGTCTTCGAGCCGGGGCATGAGTATCCGGTGTGCGACTGGCGGGGCAGCAGGCTCGGGCTGTTGATCTGCTTCGACATCGAGTTCCCGGAGTCGGTCCGCGCGCTGGCCCGTAACGGCGCCGAGCTGATCATCGTCCTCGACGGCATGATGGAGCCCTATGACCATGTCCACCGCACCATGTTGCCGGTGCGGGCGATGGAGAACCAGCTGTTCATCGCGCTGTGCAATCGGGTGGGGCAGGGGGAGCGTTATCGGTTCTGCGGGCAGAGCCAGGTCGTCGATCCACAGGGCCAGAACCTGGTCATTGCCTCTGCCTCCGAGGAGGCCGTCGTCGAGGTGACGCTGGATCTGTCCGCAGTGACCGAAGCGCGGGCGGAGTACTGCTACCTGGAGTTGGCCGGGGATGTCGGCCAGTGAGACCGTGGGCCTGATCACGAGCCCGCTCGAGATTGCCACAGGGCGCCAAGCCGATCGATACGGGGCTTGGCGTTTTTTTGTTGAGGCTGCAACCAAGGTTGGCCGAATAGTCATGCTTTCGACCAACCTTGCTCTCAACAAAGCCCCTGTCATCCCGGGCAAAGAAAGAAGCCTGGCGCCATTCCCGCCGAGCAGGGAACGTTCCGGGGGTACTCGAGCGCCAATTGATCGCGGGCCTTTAGTGGTTCTAGCTCGTCCCTTTATGTCGCGGTTGGCATCTGCGTGGGGGTTGCCGGGAAGAACTGCCGATACCAATTGCGCAGCTGGAACAGCGGCCCGTCGCCGTCACAGAGCAGCGGGTTAGGGCGGTAAATCTTCTTCTGCCAAATCACCACATCCTGGTCGAACGCGTCATGGGCGTACTGCGCATATTCCCGGGCGATCGCATCGGTATCCGGCAGTGCGGGGTCGCGCTCGATCTTGATGCCGTAGCAGACGTCCACATGCGCGGTATCGATCGGGGTATGGATATTGACCTGCTTGCTCGCGTAGGTCCCGCCCATCGTGACATGCTGCACACCCGGGCCGAAATAGGTCGCCTCGGTCATCAGCTTCTTACCGAGGGTCGGGTGGCCCCCGATCATCGATGTCTGCGACGCGACGTGGCCATCGAAGTGGACGGCGATTTCCTCGATCGGCGAGCCATGCACATAAGTGAAGTGCGGCGTATCCACCAGGTTTTCGATGATCTCCTTGCCTTGTGTGCGGACGCGCCAACGCTTGAAATACCACTTGGTCCAGCCCGGCGCGCCGTTCATCGCCTTGTCCAGTGGCAGCTCCCAGCTCGGCGCGCCGCCGTCGGGGTCGAACCAGATATGGACGATCTGATTGACCTCGCGCACCGGGTGGGTCCGCAGCGCCCCCTGTTTGGCTTTCGGCGGAATGCGCGTGGCGTAGGGAATATCGACGCATTGCCCCGTCTGTGAGAATTTCCATTCATGGAACGGACAGACAATCGAGTCGCCCTGGCATTTGCCGTCACCTAAGTGCGCGCCAAGATGGGGGCAGAACGCATCGACAATCGCGACTTCGCCGTTTTCGCCGCGAAACGCGACGAGCTCCTGGTCGAAATAGCGGAGCGACTTTATCTCACCGACCCGAATTTCGTCGGAGAACAACACGCCGAACCAGCCGCGTGGAAACTTGCCCGCAAAGAAATCCTCTGACATACGCTCCTCCATTTATCAAAAAAAAACATTAAGCGACGGCGCTCAGGGATTGGCGGTGCTGTTCGTACGATCGGACGATGCCGACCGGCGGATTTTGAGTTAGGTCGTAATTGTGGGCGTCCAATAACCAGGCCGCGGTGTCTTCCCGTTGGCGGGTAACGAAGACGCGTTTTTCTCTGACCGACTCCGGCACTTGGTCGCGGTCGACGTAGTATTGATTATACCAATCTCGCAGTTGATAGACGGGGCCGTCGCCATCGCACAGAATCGGGTTGTCGACGCGCTTCTTTCCGTCCCAGATACGCAGGTCCTGGAAGAAGGTTTCCTGGCCGTTCGCAATGTAGGCGGCGATGAGCTTTTGGTTTTCGGAGAAAGAAAGCCCGGGCACGGCACGGACCTTCATGCCGAAGTGCATCATGAATTTCTCTTGGTGTATCGGTACGTTGCCGATCATCATGATGCATTCTAGGCGATGACCCCACATCTCGGCATCCATGTCGGCGATGACATACGAGGGACCGTAGTAGAAGGCAATGCTGCGCAAGCTGTCTCCCGTGCCGATCAGCTGATTGCCGCCGGTCAGCATCTGGCAGTAGGTAGGCCCTTCCGCCACATTGATGAAGCTGCTCACCGGGGAACCGTGTACCGGCTCGAAATGGTAGACGTCAGCGAGGTTGTCGATCAGTTCGCGACAGTTCGTGTTAGCCGGCCGACTAATGACCACCCAGTCAGACCATCCTTCCTCGGAGCAGCAGCGGTGGGCTGGGATGCGCTGCGCTTCGATGGGCGGTTGCTCTTCGTGGTCGTGCCAGATGAACAGCAGCTCATTTTCGACCATCGTTTCCCACTCGCGGATGCGCGCCTTTACGGGGATGCGAGACGCATAAGGGATGTGCTGGCACTTACCACCTTCACCCCATTGCCAGGAGTGGAATGGGCACTCCAGACAATTGCCTTTTACCGTTCCGAGAGCGAGGTCCGCGCCCATATGCGGGCAGTAGCCGTCGAAGACGCGAATCTGGTCGTCATCGCCCCGGTAGGCGACTAACTTCGTGCCGAACGCTTCGAGGCTGGTTACTTCTCCCTTTTTGATTTCACGTTCCAGACCAAAGCAGTGCCATCCTCGTGCATAGCGGGTAGGCATTTGAGAAATAATCTTTGCGTATGCAACCATATTTCCAGCTCCCCTTACGGTGTTTGAATGTGGACACGTCAATCACGGCGACATAAAATCGCTTGAATGCTGATCCAGAGTAGATGCTGAAAACCCGCTCGAAAATGAGTTTATTCGCACGCCCCTAATGCAAATTTGCACACGCCAATGATCAAGTGGGATGACCTTCGATATTTTCTTGCCGTTGCGCGGGCGGGTTCCTATCTGGCTGCCAGCAAGAAGCTCAAGGTGGACAGGACTACGGTCAGCCGCCGTATCGACGCTTTGGAAAAGGCGCTGGGCTGCAAGCTTTTCACGCAGACGGATAATGAATATCACGCCACCGACGTCGGTCGCTCGGTACTCGCCGTTGCGGAACGAGTGGATGAGGAGGTGGGCGCTCTCCACGCCCTTTTGAATCACACGAAAACAAATATCGAAGGGTCGGTTAGGCTGGCGGTTTCGTCGTCGCTGGGGGATGCCTTTATCGCGGACATCGTGGCTTTTCACGAGCGGCATCCGCTGGTCAATATTGAGGTAAGTAACGTCAGCGATCCGATGAATACCGTCATCGGGCGTAAGGCGGATTTGGGCATCTGCGCCTCTTACGATCGGCCAGCCCGGCTCGACAGCCTATTGCTCGGAAAGCTGGAGATCGCTGTTTATGGAGCGGTCAGCCACAGTCACAGTCTCGCCTCTGACCAGGTATGGGTGGGCTGGAGCGACGACATACCCAAGGCGTTTGCCGACTGGATGAAAGAATACGCGCCCCAAGACGCGCGGATCAGCACGAAGGTGAACTCTTGGGATGCATTGAAAAGCGCCGTGCTGTCAGGAGGGGGCGTGGCGCCGCTCTGGTGCATGTTGGCCGATAGCGAACCCGGCCTGATGCGGGTGACGCAGCCAAACTTGGAGAACGCCATCGGGCTGTGGCTCACCTCGCTTGAAGGCTCGAAGCGCGACGCTCCGCAGCAGGCGGTGTGGCATTTCCTGTCCGAACGCCTGCGGCGGAGGCTGGCCGACATCGCCGACTGAGCAGGTCAGTTCGCCATCCAGCCCAAGTCCGGGGAGGCGACACAGAATCGGGGGGAAAACCCTGCCGCCGAGCAGGTCTCGCTGGCGACAGGGTATCCCCCTAGGACTCAATCAAGCACCGAGTGTTTCTCCCAACAAATAAGCCACGATCCGCCCCGCCGCCTGTTCCGGAGACTCGGTGGTGGTGTCGATACACAATTCCGGCGCCTCCGGCGGCTCGTACGGGGAATCGATGCCGGTGAAGTTTTTCAGTTCGCCGCGGCGCGCCTTCTTGTACAGGCCCTTGGGGTCGCGCTGTTCGGCGACATCGATCGGGGTGTCGACGAAGATCTCGACGAACTCACCGGCCCCGACCAGCGCGCGCGCCATGTTCCGTTCGGCGCGGAACGGCGAGATGAACGACACCAGCGTGATCAGGCCCGCGTCCATCATCAGGCGCGCCACCTCGGCCACGCGGCGGATGTTCTCGACCCGGTCCGCTTCCGAGAAGCCCAGATCCTTGTTGAGCCCGTGACGCACGTTGTCGCCGTCCAGCAGATAGGTGTGCCGGCCCAGCGCGTGCAGCTTCTTCTCCACCAGGTTGGCGATGGTCGACTTGCCCGCCCCCGACAGTCCGGTCAACCAGACGATGCGCGGCTCTTGGCCCTTGAGCGCGGCGTGGGCGGCACGGTTGATATCGATCGCCTGCCAATGCACGTTCTGCGAGCGCCGCAGCGCGAAGTGCAGCATGCCGGCGCCGATGGTGTTGTTGGTCAGCCGGTCGATGATGATGAAGCCGCCGGTGTCGCGGTTGTCCACGTAAGGGTCGAACGCGATCGGCCGATCCAGGCTCAGCTTGCACACGCCGATCTCGTTGAGTTCGAGCGTCTTTGCCGCCAGTTGCTCCAGCGTGTTGACGTTGACCTTGTACTTGGGCGATGCCGCGGTTACGCCCACCGTGCGTGCGCCGATCTTCAGCAGGTACGGCCGGCCGGGCAGCATCGCTTCTTCCCCCATCCATACCAGGCTTGCCTCGAACTGGTCGGCCACCGCCGGCGGGGCGTCGGCGAGCGCGATCACGTCGCCGCGGCTGATATCGATCTCGTCTTCCAGCGTCAGCGTGACCGACTGCCCGCACACCGCCGCATCGACTTCGCCGGCCGCGGTGATGATGGCCGCGACACGGCTTTCCCGGCCGGACGGCAACACGCGTATCCGCTCGCCGCGGCGAATGCTGCCCGAGACGATCGTGCCGGCGTAGCCGCGGAAGCCCGGGTGCGGCCGGTTGACCCACTGCACCGGCAGCCGGAACGGCCGCTGGGCTTGCGCGTCGTCCGCGAGCGGCACGTTCTCCAGGTAGTCCATCAGGCTCGGCCCGTCATACCACGGGGTATTGGCGCTGGGCCTGGTGACGTTGTCGCCACGCAGCGCGGACATCGGAATGCACGTGATGTTTTCCAGCCCGATCTGCCGGGCGAACCCGCGGTATTCGGTTTCGATCCGCTCGAACACCTCCTGCGAATAATCGACCATGTCGAGCTTGTTGATCGCCAGCACCACCCGCTGGATGCCGATCAGCGACACCAGGTAGCTGTGGCGGCGCGTCTGCGTCAGCACGCCCTTGCGCGCGTCGACGAGGATCACCGCCGCATCGGCGCTCGACGCGCCGGTCACCATATTGCGCGTGTACTGCTCGTGTCCCGGCGTGTCGGCGACGATGAACTTGCGCTTGTCGGTCGAGAAGAAGCGGTAGGCCACGTCGATGGTGATGCCCTGCTCGCGCTCGGCGGACAGGCCGTCGACCAAGAGCGCGAAGTCGAGCTCGCCGCCTTGCGTGCCGAGCCTCTTCGAGTCGGCCTCGAGTTGCTCGAGCTGGTCCTCGAACAGCATCTTGGCTTCGTACAGCAGCCGGCCGATCAGCGTGCTCTTGCCGTCGTCGACGCTGCCGCAGGTGATGAAGCGCAGCAAGCCTTTGCTCTGCTGCGCGGCCAGGTATTGCTCGATATCGTCGGTGATCTGCGTGGAGATCGAATCGGACACATGTGTCATCAGAAGTACCCCTCTTGCTTCTTCTTCTCCATCGAACCGGCCGAGTCGCTGTCGATCAGCCGTCCTTGCCGCTCCGACGTCTTCGCCAGCAGCATTTCCTGGATCACCCCGGTCAGCGTGTCGGCCTCGCTCTCGATCGCGCCGGTGAGCGGATAGCAGCCGAGCGTGCGAAAGCGCACCTTCTTCAGCAGCGGCACTTCGCCCGGGCGCAGCGGCAGGCGCTCGTCGTCGACCATGATCAGCGTGCCGTCGCGCTCCACCACCGGGCGTTCCTTGGCGAGGTACAGCGGCACGATGGGGATCCGGTTCAGGTGGATGTATTGCCAGATGTCGAGCTCGGTCCAGTTCGACAGCGGGAACACGCGCAGGCTCTCTCCCTTGCGCTTGCGCGTGTTGTACAGGCGCCAGAGTTCGGGGCGTTGCAGCTTCGGGTCCCAGCGGTGCTGCTCGGAGCGCAGAGAGACGATGCGCTCCTTCGCGCGCGATTTCTCCTCGTCGCGGCGCGCGCCACCGAACGCGGCGTCGAAGCCGTAATGATCGAGCGCCTGCTTCAGGCCCTGGGTCTTCCAGACATCGGTGTGCAACGCCGAGCCATGCGTGAACGGGTTGATGCCCTTCTCGACGCCTTCGGGGTTGATATGCACCAAGAGCTCGAGCCCCAGGCGCTCGGCGGTCTGGTCGCGAAACGCGATCATCTCGCGGAATTTCCAGGTGGTATCGACGTGCAGCAGCGCAAACGGTGGCTTGGCCGGATAAAACGCCTTCATCGCGAGGTGCAGCATCACCGAGCTGTCCTTGCCGATCGAGTACAGCATCACCGGGTTTTCGCTCTCCGCCGCCACCTCGCGCATGATGTGGATGCTCTCCGCTTCCAGCCACTCCAAGTGGGTCAACATCGTCAGTCTCCTCATGTTCGCCGGGCCCCGTGCCGGGCCCGCGTGTCGAAACCGTACCCAATCGGGTGAGCCCGATTCTTCGTCCGACCAGATGAACCCCGGTGCGACGAGGTGGAGCAGGGAGGTCGTGGGCGAGCGGTGAAACCGGCGGCGAGCATAAAAAACGGCGCGTCGGGGAGACGCGCCGGGAGTGGGTGTTGCCGGATTGTCGGCTTAAGAGTTGCTAACAAAGCCCAGCGGAGCGATCCCGGCTAGGCGCGCTGCCGCAGACAGTACGAGTCGTATGGCAAGGCAGCGCAACAACGCCGGGAGGGTTTTAGCTTCGCAGAAACTTCGTTTTGTTAGCCGCTCAGGCTGGCGCGGTACAGCGACTCGGCCCGCGCCTTCAGGCTGTGCGCGACCGCGTCGAAGCCCTGCTTGACCCACGGGCCGTGATTCTTCATCACGGCCTCGGCGGTCGGCCCGAGAAACTGGTCGGTCGTGTAATAGCGGCAGGTCGCCGCGCCGGTCGCCTCGATGACCTGGTCGCGCCGTGCGGCGTCCGGGTTGTCGGCGCTGGAGAACATCTGCCATGAAAGCAGGCACGGGCGATCGAACGCGACCAGATGCTCGATCACATGCAGCAATTTGCCAGGCTCGGCCGGATTGGGCAGGAAAAGGTTCACCGGCTCGCCCATCGCTAGCGTCGACTCGACCTTGACCGTGTACGGGTTCCATTGCGGATAACTGGCGAGATCGATCAACACATCCCAGACCAGCGGCGCCGGCGCGTTGATTTCCACTGTGACCGAGGTAACGAGGCAGTTCGGATCGGACATACGAGTCTCCTGAGCAAGATGCCGCCCGCGCGGGCGGCCGTGGGGGAAGCGCCATCTTGCCTACTACCCGGCAGGGCCATCCTCATCCGGTCGGACGAAGAATTCGATAGCCGGCCGCTTATATCTTGCTCGCAGGAACGGGAAGGCACGCCGACCGGCGGCCTTGCCTCAACAAGCGGCGAGGAGACAGGAGGATGAGGATGGAGACACAGGCTATCGAACAGCAGCTGTTGTCCGGCCAGACATGGGCCGACTTTTGCGATGCACTCAAACGCAGCGGGCAGCAAATCCTGCGGGTGGAAACGCCACCCGATGCGTTCACCCGGGCCGAAGGCTACCGCTACCTGAGCCGGCTGCTGCGGATCGCGCTGGAAATGCATGTGGAATTTTCCGACCCGGACTTCCCCGGCTTCTTCTCGCCGTCGCACGAAACCGCCAAGATCGGGGCGGACAATCCGGACAATCGCTACCTGTACGCGCGCCTGAACGGCCGCAACGAATACCGCGTCACCGGCCGGCGCGGCACGGTGGCCTATCTGAGCTTCGGCACGCAGAAGGGCGGCTACGAGAGCGACGGCACGATGGTGCAGACCGGCTTCATCGATGCCGACCATCTGGAGGTCGACGAGGACGGCCGCTTCGAAATCATCCTGAGCCAACAGCCGCGTGACGGGAACTGGCTCCCGATGGAGCCGAGCAGCAACGCGCTGATCGTTCGGCAGACCTTCCTCGATCGCAGGACGGAGACGCCCGCGCAACTGAAGATCGAGCGCATCGGTTCAAGCGACAAGCCGGCACCGCTCGACCCGGCCGTGCTGCACCGGAACCTCATGCGCGCCGCGAGCTTCGTCGAGAATACCGCGCGCCTGTTTGCCGACTGGGCCGCCGGCTATCAGGCGCACCCTAACCAGCTGCCGCCGGCCGACCAGGCGCTGTGCCAGGCGGCGGGCGGCGACCCCAATATCTTCTATTACCACTCGTACTGGACGCTGGCCGGCGACGAGGCGCTGCTGATCCATGTCGCGTCGGTGCCCGACTGCGACTTCTGGAACTGCCAGGTCAACAACTACTGGATGGAGTCGCTGGACTACCGCTATCACACCATCTGCATCAACAAGCACTCGGCCCGCTACGACGACGACGGTGGCGTCACGCTGATCGTCAGCGCACGCGACCCGGGCCGGCCCAACTGGCTCGAAACCGCCGGGCACCGCAACGGCACCCTGTGCCTGCGCTGGGTCGGCGCGGCGCAGCCGGTCCACCCGACCACGCGCGTGGTCAAGCTCGCAACGCTTGGGGAGCTCGCATGACTACCGTAGCGGAACTGAATGTGGAGAGCCTGCTGGCGCTGGCGAGCGAACGCGCGGGCGGGCTGAGCGATTTTGGCGCCGGCAACTACTGCGAGGCGCTGGACGTGCTCATCAAAGCGCTGCGCGACGAGGCCGGGCTGTCGGCGCAGGGCAGGGCGCTGTTACACGATAAGCTGCTGGCGCAACTGGTCAACCGGCTGGTCATCGAGGACTACTGCCGGCGCTATCCCGAGATTCTGGCGCAGCCGATAGCCGACCCGGTCGTGATCGTCGGCCTGCCGCGCACCGGCACCACCTTGCTGCAGCGCACGCTGGCGGTCGACCCGCGCTTCTACTCGGCGGCCTGGTGGGAGACCCGCTACCCGGCGCCGCTGCCGGGCGAAACGTTGGCCGAACCGGCCCGGCGCATCGGGCAGGCGCGTGCCGAGGTGGAAGCGATGAAGACCTTCATCCCGCAGATCCTGGCGATCCACCCGCTCGATGCGATGCTGGCCGACGAAGAGTTCATGCTGATGGAGCATTCCTTCATGTGCGCGATGGACGCGTACGTGAACGTGCCCAGCTACACCGCGTGGCTCGATAAGCAGGACCAGACGCCGGTGTACGACTATCTGAAGAAGTTGCTGCAGTTCCTGCAGTGGCAGAAGCAGCAGCGCGGCCTGGCCCCGGCCGAGCGCTGGCTGCTCAAGACACCGCAGCACCTGCACACGCTGGAGCTGTTGTTCAAGGTGTTCCCGAAGGCGCAGGTGGTGCTGACACACCGCGACCCCGCCAAGACCATTCCGTCGTTGGCGAGCTTCACCCATACGCTGTGGCAGCGGTATTCCGACGCGCCCGATGCCAAGACGGTCGGCGCGCAGTGGAACACACGGATGGCGCGCGCCATCCACCACACCATGGCGGTGCGCGCCGCAATGCCGGCCGAGCGCTTTCTCGACGTGCAGTTCGAGGACACGCTGGCCGATCCGCTTTCTGTGGTCGAGGCGATCTACCGCTTCGCCGGCATGCCGCTTTCGGCCGACGTTCACGCCGCGATGCAGGCCTGGCTGCGACAGAACGGCCGCGACAAGCGGGCGGCACACGACTACACGCCGGAACAGTTCGGCCTGAGCGAAAGCCAGCTGCAACGAGATTACGCCAGTTACCGCGCCCGCCACGTGCGCGCCTAGAGAGTCACTAACAAACCCCTCCCGGCGTTGTTGCGCTGCCTTGTCGTACTACTTGTACTGTCTGCGGCAGCGCGCTAGCCGGGATCGCTTCGCTGGAGTTTGTTAACGACTCTAAGTCAGTCCCCTATATCAGGAGCCGTACCATGCTGCTAAACGATAAAGTGATCATGATCTCCGGCATCGGGCCGGGCCTGGGCGTGAAGCTGGCCGTCGAGGCGGCGCGCGAGGGCGCGCGAGCGGTGGCGATCGCGGCGCGCACCCTGCAGAAGCTGATCGATGCCGAGGAGCGTATCCGTGCTACTGGAACGGCCTGCGAGGTGCTACGGATGCCGACCGACATCAGCGACCGCGAAGCGTGCAAGCGCCTGGTCGCGGCGACGGTCGAGCGCTTCGGCCGCATCGACGCGTTGGTCAACAGCGCCTACATCCACGGCGACTTCGAGCCGGTCGATTCCTGCGACCTCGACCGCTGGCGGGAGCTGTTCGACGTCAATGTGTTCGGCACGATGACGCTGACGCAGCAGGTGATCCCGCAGATGAAAGCGCAGCAGAGCGGCGCCATCGCCATCGTCAATACGCTGGGCGTGCAAAAGCCGTACGCCGGCGGCGCCGGCTACGCCGCGTCGAAGGGCGCGCTGTCGGTGGCGGCGCGCTATCTGGCCAACGAGCTGGCGCCGCACGGCATTCGCGTCAATAGCGTGGCGTGCGGCTGGATGTGGGGCGAGCCGGTGCAGGGGCACGTGCGCCGCACCGCCGCCGAGCACGGCATCACCGAACAGGACGTGATCGCCCGCTTCGCCGCCGACATCCCGGGCGGCAAGATGCCGACCGACGACGATTGCGCGCGCGCGGCGCTGTTCCTGGTGTCGGACTACGCGCGCGCGGTCAACGGCGCGGTGCTCGACGCCAACGGCGGCGAGTTCATGCGCTGATGGAGACAATATGGCCGAATACTTTGTGTTCAACGGCGACGCGGACGGGCTGTGCGCGTTGCAGCAATTGCGGCTGGCCGAGGCGCCGGAAGGCGCCGTTCTGATTACCGGGGTGAAGCGCGACATCGCGCTGCTGCGACGAATCGACGCCGGTCCCGGCGACCGGATCACCGTGCTCGACGTATCGCACGACCAGAACCGTGCCGATGTCGAGCGCCTGCTGCAGGCCGGCGCCGCGATCCGCTACTTCGATCATCATTTTGCCGGCGACCTGCCCGATCATCCGCGCTTCGAGCCGCATATCGATACCGCGCCCGAGGTATGCACCAGCGCGCTGGTCGACGATTACTTAAGCGGGCGGCATCGGCGCTGGGCCGTCGTCGCCGCGTTCGGCGACGCGCTGCCGCGGCTCGGGCAGGCGCTGGCGCAGGGACTCGCGCCCGACATCGTAGCCCTGCTGGCGCGGCTGGGGACCTATCTGAACTACAACGCCTACGGCGAGAGCATCGACGACCTCTATTTCGACCCGGCAACGTTGGCCGAAGCGCTGCGGCCGTTCGCCGACCCGCTCGACTTCATAGCCGGCAGCGATGCCTACCCGGTGCTGCGCGACGGCTACGCCGCCGACATGGCGATAGCCGATGCGCTGTCGCCTGAACTGGACGTGCCGGGCGCCACGCTGCTCAGGCTGCCGGATGCGGCGTGGGCGCGGCGGGTGACCGGCGTGCTCGCCAACGAATGGATGCGCAAGCGGCCGGACAGCGCGCTGGCGGTGCTGTCGCCCAGCTCCGGCGGCGGCTTCATCGTGAGCATGCGGGTGCCGTCGGGCAAGGCGGTCGGCGCCGACGATTTTTGCCGCGGTTTCGAGACCGGTGGCGGCCGGAAGAGGGCCGGCGGCATCAATCACCTGCCCGAGTCCCAGCTCGACCGGTTCATCGCCGCGTTCGAGAGCGCTTTCGGCAAGGCATGAGCCAGTCAACGAGCCTGTCCGGCTCTAACAAAAGGGTCCAAGCATGCTGAGTTTGCAAGCCATCTCCGACCGTTTAGAAATCGTGCAGCTGATGACCGACTACGCGACGGCGATCGACCAGAAGCAGTTTGACGCGCTCGACCGGGTATTCACGCCAGATGCCTACATCGACTACCGAGCGATGGGCGGCATAGCCGGCCACTTTGGCGAGGTAAAGGCGTGGCTGGCCGATGTTTTTGGGGCGTTCCCGCATTACCAGCACATGATCGGCAACCCGGCCATCAAGATCGATGGGGATGCGGCGACGGGCCGCACCATCTGTTTCAACCCGATGGAGATGGCCTTGCCCGACGGCGGCACGCAGCTGATGTTCCTGGGCTTGTGGTACCTCGATCGATTCGTACGCACGCCGGCGGGCTGGCGCATCAGCGAACGGATCGAGGAAAAGAGCTACGCCCACAACGTGCCGACCGGATTGAAGGTCGACGTAAACTGAGGTTCGGCCAAGCTCGCGATGCCCGCGAGCTTGGCCGAACCAACGCCCCAAACCGGCCCACTCATGCCTTGCTGCAAGACCGGGCGGGCCGGCGTCAGACCATCGAAACCACACTGTTCAACAGCGTCTTCACCAGCAGGGCCTGGCGCGTCGCGCCGGTCTTGGCGAAGACGCCGCGCAGGTGTGTCCTTACCGTGTTTTTCGTCACGCCGAGCGCGGCCGCCGCCTCGTCGAGGGTGAGTCCGTCGATCATCAGCAGCGCGATTTCGGCTTCGGTCGCGGTCAGCCCGAACAGCTTGCGCAGCATGTCGCGCGACGCCTGCGGCGAGCCGATCGGGTCGCGGATGAAGACGGCGACAGCTGGCCGCCGCGGACTGTCCTTGGCGCAGTAATTGAGCGGGATCGGCCGGATCAGCACGCTCAGCGGCGCCTCGCCCGCCGGCCGCGACAGGGCGGCGACTTCGACGCGCGAGGTCGCGGCGCTGAGGTGATTGCTTAGCGCCTGCTGGAGGGTTTTCTGCAGCCGGCGATTCTCGAACGAGCAGTGCGCGCGCAAGCCATCCTGGCTGATATAGATGCCGTCCTTCTTCGCAAACAGGCGGTTCGCCGCCTCGTTGCTCTTCATCACCTTGCCGTTCTCATCGAGGATCACCGTGCCGACCAGCATTCGGTCGATGGTGCCGGCGTACAGCATGCGCTCCGACTCCAGCTCGTCGATTGTCGAATGCAGATCGACCGCGCGTTTCAGGTGGGGCAAGAGAACGGCGACCAGCGCCCTGTCGGCTTCGCCGTAGTCGTCGCAGTGATGGTTACGGCTGACGAAGAACGCGCACTCCACGCCATGATCGGTGCGGAGATTGGCCACCAGGATGTAGCGCAGATCGAGCGGCTCCAGGTACTGCCGATAGAACGGGTGCTCGCGCCAACCTTGCGCGCCAAACATCTCGTCGGCGCTCAGCACGCTATCGGCAGGGCAGCCGATGAACGGGCAGAGCTCGTAATACTGTTCGCTATACGACGGCTCGCCCGGCAGCAGGGTGCCGTAGACCGACGCATTGACGATCAGGCCCGGCCGGTCGCTGGCCGGGCTGCGCAGTACCAGTGTGACGAAGCTGGCGTCTAGCTGCCGGCGCAAGTCTTCGAGGAAGCTCGACCACGGCGTCGTCTCCATCGGCCCTTGATAAATCAGGCCGAGCAGCGTGCTCAGCCGTTCGGGGGCAAGCGCTGCTGCGGCAAAGAGCTTGGACTCAGCCGCGCTGGCATCGATCGGCGTTTCCATCGGCATTCACCTCTCTAGGACATGAGCTCACGAGCTGATGCGTGATCCGACGATAGGGGCACAGCCCGCCGCAGAAATCGTCCGTTCGGCTTAGAGCCGCTAGCAAAACGAGGTCTCGCCGAGGTTCTGCGAAGCTAAGACACCTTCCGGTGTCGTTGCGCTGCCTTGTCATACTCCTTGGACTGTCTGCGGCGGGGGGACAAAGTTGGCCGAAGGGATGGCTCTTCGGCCAACCTTGCCCCAAAAAATTCCCCGCTGCGTCCCAATGGCGCAGCGGGGAATGGCCGTGGCGTGATGCTTGCCGTCAAGCGGGCTTATGGGCCAGGCCGCCTCGGCACCCGCCTTCAGGCGGTACGCGACCGCGTCAAACCCCTGCTTGACCCACTGACCATGGGTTTGCATCAAGGTTTGCGCGGCCGGCCTGGGTAGTGGTGGCAAGTCGTGGGGCCGGTCTCTCCTATGATCGGGGCGAGGCAGGCGCAGTCCGGGTCGGTGGAGAACATCTGTTTACCGTTCGTCCTGCGCTGCGCTTCGAGTGCGACCTACGGTGGGGTGGGGGGCCGCGGACTTAACGGTGGGTGACTTGGATGCAACTTCACAAACATATCGAACGCGAACCACAGAAATAGCCATCCGGGCACGCTTTCTATCATCAAGCCCTTCTTGCCGATGGACCAGATGCCGGCGCCGACAAACGCTAGTGGCAAAGCAAGCTTGAGGTCTATCGGTACGCCCGTCGCGGCATAGACGCGTGCATTGAGATCGTCGATTGCCGCGATAAATCCTACCGACGCGGCGGGACTTTCGCCGGCTTCTCCAGGCTCATCGAGCCCTGCCATGTGCCCGGCCGATTCGATCACGACGTCCAAGTCCTCCAGCAGACCAAGGATTCCGGCAGTGCTGTGGCGCTGCTGATCATAGTTAACGGTAACGCTGCCGTTCACATTGTTTACGCGGACTTCGTGTATCCCTTCCTGGGACAGCAAGCCACCCTGGATCCTCTGCATCACTTCTGGCTTCCGGTCGGGTGGATGTACCTTGATGCGCAGCCGTCCCGGGACGAGACTAGCGACCCGGACGCGATGCTGTTGTCTGCCTTTTCCCTGTTCCACTTCTTCGTGCCCCCTGGCATAACGCCGTACGGTGTACTCAGCTTGACTCTCCCATTCTAGTCGGGGGCAACAGTCATAACGAAAGAGGGGTCAAGGCCGTGACTCGCCCTCATCTGAACGAGTGGTGTCTTTAGGGTCGGGCGAACGACCGCTTCCGGCTGTTCGACGGGTTGCACAGACAAAAAAGCCCGTCGCGCGACGGGCAATCGGTAGAGGCCCGGCGCCGTACACGCCGGGCGAGGGAAGCTCAGGCGGCGCGCTCGCGCGCCATATTGATCGCGGTGTCTTCGATCATGTCCTCCTGGCCGCCGATCATGCCGCGCCGGCCCAGCTCGACCAGGATGTCGCGCGCCGGCACGCCGTACTTCGCCTCGGCGCGCTTGGCGAACAGCAGGAACGACGAGTACACCCCGGCGTAGCCGAGCGTCAGCGCGTCGCGGTCGATGCGGATGATCTGGTCCATCACCGGCAGCACCCGGTCCTCGGCGACGTCCTGGATCTTCCATACGTCGACGCCGGTTTCTATGCCCATCCGGTCGCACACCGCGACGAACACCTCGAGCGGGGTGTTGCCAGCGCCCGCGCCCAGGCCGGCCGCCGCCGCGTCGATGCGGTTGGCGCCGCATTCGACCGCCGCCAGCGAGTTGGCGATGCCCATCGCCAGGTTGTGGTGGCCGTGAAAGCCGAGCTCGGTGTCGGGTTTGAGCCTGTCGCGCAGCAGGCCGATCCGCGCCTTCACGTCCTCGGGCAGCATATAGCCGGCCGAATCGGTGCAGTAGATGCAGTTGGCGCCGAAGCTCTCCATCAGCAGCGCCTGCTCGAGGATTTTCTCGGGGCTCGCCATATGCGCCATCATCAGGAAGCCGACGGTGTCGAGGCCGAGTTTTCTCGCCAACCCGATGTGCTGCTCGGACACGTCCGCCTCGGTGCAGTGGGTGGCGACGCGGATGGTGGACACGCCCAGATCTTTCGCCATGCGCAGGTGGTCGACGGTGCCGATGCCGGGCAGCAGCAGCGCCGACACCTTGGCCTGCTTCATCAGCGGGATCACCGCGGAGAGGTACTCCTCGTCGCTGTGCGCCGGAAAGCCGTAGTTGACCGAGCTGCCGCCCAGGCCGTCGCCGTGGGTGACTTCGATCAGCGGCACGCCCGCCTCGTCGAGGCCGCTGGCGATGTGCTTCATCTGGTCGAGCGAAATCTGGTGGCGCTTCGGGTGCATGCCGTCGCGCAGGGTCATGTCGTGCAGGGTGATCTTCTGAGTCATACCAATTCTCCGGTGGCGGCGAGAGTCAGTCGGCCGGCCAGCACTTCCTCGGCGATGCGTTCGGCGGTGCGCGCGGCGGCGGCGGTCATGATGTCGAGGTTGCCGGCGTAGCGCGGCAGGTAGTCGCCCAGGCCTTCCACTTCCAGGTAGATCGACACCCGATTGCCGTCGATCACCGGGCCGTTCACCAGCCGGTAGCCCGGCACGTACTGCTGCACCTCCTCGATCATCGCCTCGACCGAGGCGGCGATCTTGTCGGCGTCCGGCGCCTCGCGCGTCAGGCAGTGGATGGTGTCGCGCATGATTAGCGGCGGTTCGGCCGGATTCAGAATGATGATCGCCTTGCCTTGATCGGCACCGCCGACCTTGGCGATCGCGCCCGAGGTGGTGCGGGTGAATTCGTCGATGTTCTTGCGCGTGCCGGGGCCGGCGCTACGCGAGGAGACGGTCGCGACGATCTCGGCGTAGTTCACGTGCTGCACGCGCGACACCGCGTACACCATCGGGATCGTCGCCTGGCCGCCGCAGGTGACCATGTTCACGTTCATGTGGCCGGCGTTCAGGTGCTCGGCCAGGTTCACCGGCGGTACGCAATAGGGGCCGATCGCCGCTGGCGTCAGGTCGATCATCATCACGCCGAGCTCGTTGAGCTTCTTGCTGTTCTCGGCGTGCACATAGGCACTGGTGGCGTCGAAAGCGATCTGGATGTCGTCTTCCAGCACGTGCGGCAACAGGCCGTCGACGCCGTCGGCGGTGGTCTTCAGGCCCAGTTCACGGGCGCGCGCCAGGCCTTCCGATTCCGGGTCGATGCCGACCATCCAGACCGGCTCCAGCACCGGGCTGCGCTTCAGTTTGTAGAGCAGGTCGGTGCCGATATTGCCCGGCCCGATCAGCGCACAGCGGATCTTTCGCATGGGGAAATCCTTTGGTTGGGTCAGACGAAACGGACGGCGCAGCCGCCGATGCCGGTGATGTCGAGATCGAAGCGGTCGCCGGCGACCACCGGCACCAGCGGCACCAGCGAGCCAGACAGGATCACCTCACCGGCGAGAAAGGGGATGCCGAAGCGGCCGAGCGTGTTGGCGAGCCACGCTACCGCCTCGGTCGGGTGGCCCTGCACCGCGCTGCCGAGGCCGGTCGCGATCACTTCGCCGTTGCGGCGCATCGTCAGTGTGGCGGCGGCGAGATCGAGCGCGCGCGGCGCGACCGAGCCTTCGCCGAGTACGAACACGCCGCACGAGGCGTTGTCGGCGACGGTGTCCTGGATGCGGATGCGCCAGTCGCGGATGCGCGAGTCGACCACCTCGAAGCAGGGCAGCACGCACTCGGTCGCATCGAGGATGTCTTCGCGGGTGAGCCGGGTGCCCGATACGTCCTGCTTCAGCACGAAGGCGATCTCGCCCTCGATGCGCGGAGCGATTAGGCCGCTGGCGGTCAGATCCACGGTCGCGTCGTTCCACAGTGCCATCGCGTCGGTCAGAAATCCGAAGTCTGGCTGGTGGACGTCGAGCATGTCCTGCACCGGCTTCGAGGTGACGCCGATCTTCTTGCCGATCACCTTCTCGCCTTCGGCCAACCTTCTATCCAGAAATCGCCGCGACACCCGGTACGCGTCGTCGACGCTCATCGCCGGGTGGCGGTCGGTCAGCGGCGGCAAGGCGTAGCGGCCGCGCAGAGCGGCGAACAGCTCGTCGCCCAGGTCATTGAGGGTCTGCGCGTCCATCTCAGCCCTCCGCCAGGAAGTCGAGGCACATGCGGTTGAAGTAGTCGCGGTGCTCGACCATCACCCAGTGGCCGCAGCGGTTGAGCAAGGTGACGCGGGCGCGGGCGATGCCGGCGGCGATCTTCTCTGCGCCCGACACCGGGTTGAAGCGGTCGTTCATCCCCCAGAAGCACAGCACCGGGCAGGCGATCTCGCCGAGGCACTCGGTCAGATTCGGCACCCGCATCGTCGACAGCACGCTGCGCGGCTGCAGCGCGCAGATCGCCGCGCGCTCGTCGAGCAGGCCGTCGTCGATCAGGCTCGGGTCGAACAGCTGCAGCGACATCAGCGCGCGCATCCCCTCGCGGTCGATAGCCCCGGTGGCGAAGCGCTCGACCATCTTCTGGATGCCTTCCATCTTGAAATACGTCTCGCGCTCCTCGACGCCGCCCGGCGCCATCAGGATCAGGTTCTTCACCCGCTCTGGGTGGTCGAGCGCGTACTTCAGCGCGATCGCGCCGCCGAGCGAGTTGCCGACCAGCACGCAGCGTTCAATGTCGAGCGCGTCGAGCAGGCCGGCGAGCGCCTCGACGAAGTAGTCGAGCACGTATTCGGCGTCTTCCGGTTTGTCGGACAGGCCGTAGCCGGGCAGGTCGGGGACGATGATGCGGTAGCCGCCGGCCAGGAAGGCCGGCGCGGTGCGCTTGAAGTTGCTGTAGCCGCTGGCGCCGGGGCCGCTGCCGTGCAGGAACACCACCGGCAGGCCGCTGCCGGCGTCGTCGTAGTGCAGGCGCAGGCCGCTCTCCAGCGTGACGTAGCGGCGCTCCGGGATGGGATGTTTGCTCATCTCGCTCTCTTTCTCGCGTGTTCGGAAACCGCCCGCGCGGTTTTCCCTTGGCGACGATGCTCGGCCGGTGGCCCTGGCGGGTCATCGTCCACACGGACTAAAGCGCCGCGCGGCGCTTGGCCTACGATGGCCGCGTCAATCAAGCGACGGGAGAGAAGCGATGCAGAACGGGAACGAGACGTTGGCCGAACGGGTGGTGCTGGTCACCGGCGGCACCAAGGGGGTGGGGGCGGGCATCGCCCGGGCGTTTCTGGCCGCCGGAGCGACGGTGCTGGTGTGCGCGCGCAATGCTCCTGACGCGCTGCCCGAAGCGGGCGGACGGGTGGCCGAGTATGTTTCGGCCAACCTCAAGCAGCCGGAGGCGCCGGCCGAACTGATCGCGGCGGTGCTGGCGCGGTACGGCCGGCTCGACGTGCTGGTCAACAACGCCGGCGGCGCGCCGCACGCGCTGGCCGCCGACGCCTCGCCGCGCTTTCACGAGTCGGTGATCCAGCTGAATCTGCTCGCGCCCTTGCACCTGGCGCAGCAGGCGAATAGGCAGATGCAACAGCAGGAGACCGGCGGAGTGGTGCTGTTCGTCGGCAGCGTCAGCGCGCTGCGGCCGTCGCCCGGCACCGCGGCGTACGGAGCGGCCAAGGCCGGCGTGTTGAGCCTGGTCGAATCGCTGGCTGTCGAGTGGGCGCCGAAGGTGCGGCTCGCCGCGGTCAGCCCGGGGCCGGTGCTGACCGAGCAGGCCGAACTGCACTTCGGCGACGAAGCCGGCGTTGCGGCGGTCGGCGCGACGATTCCGCTCGGGCGGATGGCGAGCCCGGACGACGTCGGCAACGCCTGTGTCTTTTTGGCGTCACCGGCCGGCAGCTATGTCAGCGGCAGCAATCTGGTGCTGCACGGCGGCGGCGAAAGGCCGGCGTTTCTCGCCGCGGCGAACGCGGCGCACTGAGGGCGTGTAGCCCGGTTCCCTGGAATCGAGCCGCTAAGCAAACCCAGCGTAGCGGTCCTGCTCGTCGCTCTGCCGCAGACAGTACAAGTAAGTACGGCAAGGCAGAGCAACAACGCTGGGAGGGTTTGCTTAGCGGCTCGTAGTCCGATTAGACGATGTTGGCCGAAGGGGCCTGCTCCGACACTCGATGCACCTGGCGACCGAAGACCAGCGAGATCCCTCTGGAGGAGAGTGCAGGATGAGAGAGCAATCGTATCGAGCCGTTTCCCGCGCCACGGCGCGCCGCTGTACCCCGGCCCTGTTCGCCGGCGCCTTGGCGCTGGCGTCGCACGCCGAGGCCGGTCAGTTGACGCTGGGGCAGGATCAGGACACCACCATCACTTACGCGGGGACGCTGAGCTACGGCCTGGGTGTGCGCGCCAAGAACGCTTCCGACACGCTGATCAATCCGAACATCGTCACCTCGACCGGCCAGTTCGCGAACATCAACTCGGACGACGGCGACCGCAACTTCAAGAAGGGCAGCCTGATCAACAACCGCGTGAGCCTGTTGGCCGAAGCGGACGTGCGCCACGACAACTACGGCGTATTCGTGCGCGGCAGCGCGTTCTACGACCAGGTCTACCGCCGCGGCCACAACGACAACGACTCGCCGGCGACGATCAACAAGTTCGGTCCGTCCAACGAGTTTTCCGACGCGGCCAGCTACTACGAGGGCAGGCGTGCGCGGCTACTCGACGCCTACCTGTACGGCAACTTCAAGTTCGGCGAGGGCAAGAGCCTGGATCTGCGCGCCGGCAACCAGGTGGTCGCCTGGGGCGAGAGCCTGTTCTTCCCGGGCATTTCCGGCGCACAGGGCCCGGTGGACGCGACCAAGGCCAATGTGCCGGGGGTGGAGGTGAAGGACATCCTGCTGCCGGTCGGCCAGCTGTCGGCGCAGCTGGCACTGAACGATCGCTGGAGCCTGCTCGGCTACTACCAGTACCAGTACAAGGCCAATGAACTCGACGCGGTCGGCAGCTACTTTTCCTTTTCCGACCTGGTCGGACCCGGTGCGGCGTTCTCGCTGCTGCGCCCGGGCACCTTCTCGCCATTCGGCTTCGCGCTGCCACCCAATTCGCCCAACATCACCGGCAACGGCTTCCCGTTCAACGGCGAGAACAAGGCGCGCAACAGCGGCCAGTGGGGTGTGGGCACGCGTTTCAGGGTCGGTCAGGCCACCGAGCTCGGCCTGTTCTACCTGCGCTACCACGACAAGAACCCGAGCGTGGCGGTGAACTTTACGCCGACCCCGGCGATGTTCCAGAGCCTGGGCTTCCCGGCGCTGATGCCCACGAGCTACGACGTCAACCACCTAGAGGACATCAAGCTCGCCGGCGCGAGCTTCACCACCCGGCTCGGCGACACCAATGTGGCCGGCGAAGTCAGCTACAAGCAGGACGTGCCGATGCTGGTCGGCACCCCGCTCGGCGCGATGACCAGCCGCGGCGACGCGACGCAGGCGCAAGTGTCGTTCATCCAGTCGATCGGCCCGACGCCGCTCGCCGACTCGATCTCGCTCTTGGGCGAGGTGGTCGACGTCTACGTCAACAAGGTCAAGAGCCTGTCGGTGGCGGCGCTCGGCGGGGCCAGCTTCAACCACTTGGTCAACGACGAGACCACCTTGCGTACCCGCAACGCCTGGGGTTACCAGCTCGGTGCCACGCTCAGCTACAACAATGTGTTCGACGGCTGGGACCTCGACGTGCCGCTGACCTTCGGCCAACTGGTCAAGGGCGTGCCGGCGGTGGCCGGCTCGATCGGCGCCTACACCGGCGAGGGCGATATGCGGCTCGGCGTCGGTGCCAACTTCAAGTACCTGAACAACCTGCAGCTGGGCCTCAGCTACAACGCCTTTCTCGGTTCGCCCGACCGTCGCCTGAGGCCTCTCGCCGACCGCGACTACTGGGCTCTCAGCGCGAAGTACAGTTTCTGACGATTTCTGACGAGGAGTAACGCACATGGCTACCCATCGCATTCCGACCCTCGCCCTTGTGGGGGCGTGTCTCGCCGCCGCCTCGGCGAGCGGCTGGGCCCAGGTCTCGCAGGCCGAGGCCGACAAGCTCGGCAAGGAGCTGACCTGCATCGGTGCCGAGAAGGCCGGCAACAAGGACGGCACCATCCCGGCGTATTCGGGCAAGTGGTTCGGCACGCCGCCGGGGCTCGGCTACAAGGGCACCGGCACACCGCTGCCGGACCCGTACGCCAGCGAGAAGCCGCTGTATGTGATCAGCGCACAGAACATGGGCCAGTACGCCGACAAGCTGTCGCCGGGCCTGAAGGCGCTGTTGAAGAAGTACCCGGACACGTTCCGCGTGCCTGTCTATCCTAGCCATCGCGACTTCCGCTACGCCGACTGGGTGTGCAAGACCACCCGCGAGAACGCGCTTAGCTCCGAACTGCAGGACGAAGGCCTCGGCGTGAACGCGACTTCCGGCGCGGTGCCGTTCCCGATCCCGAAGAACGGGCTGGAGCTGCTGTGGAACAGCCTGCTGCCGTCGCGTGCGTGGAAGGAGCAGGCGGTGTACGACCAGGCGGTGGTGTATCCGAAGGGCAATGTCGCCTGGGGCAGGGTGAAGTACGACATTCTGGCGCCGGTGAACGACCCGACCGAGAAACAGCGGCCGCGCACCACCGACGTGCTGTCGTCGTACTACCTGGTCACCACCATCCTGCCGGAGCGCCAGGCCGGCGAGATCTACGTCGGCAAGGAGTCGAACAACTACAAGTCCACGCCGCGCGACACCTGGATGTACAACCCCGGCACCCGCCGCGTGCGTCAGGCGCCGCAGTTCGGCTTCGACACGCCGTTCGGTCCAGGCGGTTTCCGCACCGTCGACGACGACCGCCTGTTCAACGGCTCTCCGGAGCGCTACAACTGGCGCATCGCCGGCAAGCGTGAGCTCTACATCCCGTACAACGCCTACCGCTTCGACGACCCGGCGCGCAAGTACACCGACATCCTGAAGCCGGGCCACGCCGACCCGGACGCGATGCGCTACGAGCTGCACCGGGTCTGGGTGCTGGAGGGGACGTTGAAACCGGGCTTCCGCCACCAGTACGCCAAGCGCGAGATGTACCTCGACGAGGACAGCTTCCACGCGGTGATGTCCGACAGCTACGACGCGCGCGGCCAGCTGTGGCGCGTGGCGCTGCAGAACTACGTGTACGCCTATGACATGAAGGCGTTCCAGGCGCGTGCCGCGATGTTCCACGACCTGGTGTCGGGGGCGTATCTGGCCGACCGGCTGACCAACCAGCAGAAGCCGCCGTCGCTGAACGCGGCCAGCTTCACCGCCGACCACTTCACGCCGGACGCGGCACGGCGCGCCGGGCGCTGAGCAAGTCTGTTCTGAGAGAGGGGGCTTCGGCCCCCTGTTTTTGTTTCTTTCGGCCAACCTTGTTTGTATCGGGGGATCACGTCATGCTGCACTACGCCTTCCAGCCGGCCCGACTCGGCCGGCTCCAGCTCCCCAACCGCTTCATCAAGACCGCCACCTTCGAGGGCCGCACCCCGGGCGGGCGGATCGACGACGACGCCTGTGCGTTTCACGCGCGCTTTGCCGCGGGCGGCGTCGGGCTCACCACCGTCGCCTACTGCGCGGTGTCGGCCGACGCGCGCACCTTTCCCGACCAGCTGCAGGTGAACGAGCCCAATCTGCCGGCACTGACGCGGCTGGCAAGCGCGGTTCATCGCGCCGGCGGCGCGGTGTCGGGCCAGCTCGCGCACTGCGGCGGTTTCACCAAGGTGAAGCCGGTCGACACCCGCCGGCCGAAGGGGCCGTCGTTCGGGCTCAACGACTACGGCGTGCTGCACGGGGTGCCGTTTGCCGGCGCGATGAACGCGGCCGACATCGCCCGCACCGTGCGCCATTACGCCCGCGCCGCGGCGCTGCTCAAGCAGGCCGGCTTCGACGCACTGGAAATCCACATGGGTCACGGTTATCTGTTGAGCCAGTTCATCAGCCCGGTGAGCAACCGCCGCACCGGCGCGTACGGCGGCAGCCTGGCCAAGCGGATGCGGCTGCCGCTCGAGGTGCTCGCCGCGGTGCGCGCGGCGGTCGGCGACGGTTTTCCGCTGCTCGCTAAGATCAATCTTGATGATGGTCTACCCAACGGAGGACATGTCGGCGAGGCGGTCGAGGTGGCGCGCCAGCTGGAGCGGGGCGGCATCGACGCGCTGGTGTTGTCGGGCGGGCTGGTCAGCCGCAGCCCGATGTATCTGTTTCGCGGCGCGAGCCCGCTCGACGCGATGATCGAGCGCGAGCCGGCGGCGAGGGTGCGCGCGGCGATGCGGCTGTCCGGCGGCAAGCTGTTTCCGAGCCTGCCGTTCGCGCCGCTGTACTTTCGGGAGCAGGCCTTGCAGGTGCGCGAGGCGGTCGGCTGCGCGGTGGCGTATCTGGGCGGGGTCACCTCGGGCGCCGACGTCGCGCAGCTGATGCGCGACGGTTTCGACTACGTCTGCGTCGGCCGCGCCTTGCTGCACGACGCGGCCTTCGTGCAGAAGCTGGCGGCGAACCCCGGCCACGTCAGCGCCTGCAGCCACTGCAACCAGTGCGTCGCGACGATGAGCGATGCGGGCGGCACGCGCTGCGCGCTGGTCGCCTGACTGCGCGGAGGGCTGATTTTGCAGTACAATCCGGCAACCACCCGCACAAGGATAGCCAGATGTACCAGTCGGACTTCACCAAGTTTATGAGCGAATACCTCGACAAGAACCCGGCCGTAGAGAGCGAGCGTCGCGAGCTGCGCCTGACCTTGTGGGATTGCAAGCTCGACGCCAAGGAACAGCTGGGCTTCAAGGAAGCGCGCGTAGCGCAGAAGCCGTACGTCTATCAGCCGGAGTGATGTCGAGCGCGGCGCCTACCGCGCCGCTCGGCCAAGTTTGACGCCCGCTTGCGGGCGTTTGTCTTTGTAGGAAACGGTATGACCCGACACACGATTTCGCTCGACGCTTCGCTGGCCGACTACCTGCTCGCGATCGGCGTGACCGAGTCGCCGCTCTTGCGCGAGCTGCGCGAGGAAACCGCCGGCCATCGCCTGGCCAAGATGCAAATCGCCCCGGAGCAGGGCCAGCTGCTTAGCTGGCTGGTCAGGCTGATCGGCGCGCGCCGTTATCTGGAGATCGGCGTGTTCACCGGCTACAGCAGCCTGGCGGTCGCCCAGGCGCTGCCGGCGGACGGCGAGATCGTCGCCTGCGACGTCAGCGGCGAATTCACCCAGGTGGCGCGCCGCTACTGGGAGCGCGCCGGTGTCGCCGAGCGGGTGCGGCTGGTGCTGCAGCCGGCCACCACTACCTTGGCAGAACTGCTCGCCGCCGGCGAGGCAGGGCGCTTCGATCTGGCGTTCATCGACGCCGACAAGCCGTCCTACCCGGCCTATTTTGAAGCCTGCCTGCAGCTGGTGCGCCCGGGCGGCGTCATCGCCATCGATAATGTATTCCTCAACGGCCGGGTGGTGGCGCCGCGGCCGGAAGACCCGCCCGGCGTGCATATCCTTCATGAATTCAACGCCAGCGTCGTCAATGACGTGCGGGTCCATCCTGTCACCCTGCCGGTCGGCGACGGCCTGACGCTGCTGATCCGGCGCTGATCTCGCTCATCTTATCGACATATTTTTTTCGGCCAACCCGACCAGGTTGGCCGAAAATCCATCTAGCGCTGAACTTTCTGCCGCTTCGCAGGGTCTTTGCCTTCTGTCATCGAATCCCTTTGTGACGGGTGCTATTATGCCCCGGTCACCTTTGCGTTATTGATCATGCTGAATCGCCGTCCCCGCCGCCTGATGAATCAGATGAACGTGGTGCCCTACATCGACGTGATGCTGGTGCTCCTCGTGATCTTCATGGTTACCGCCCCGATGTTCACGCCGGGCGTGATCGACGTGCCGAGCGTGTCACACGCCAAGGCGTCCGACGCGCGACCGCTCGAGGTGGTCGTCAACGCCGACGGCACGCTCAAGCTCAGCGACGAGGGCGAGCAGCGCACGCTCGCCAGCCTCGACGAACTCAAGCAAGTGGCGCCGAGTGCGACCGCCGGTGACCGCCCGGTGGCCGTGTCCGCCGGCAAGGACCTGAAGTACGACATGGTGGTGCAGGTGGTGAACACGCTGCACGAAGCCGGCGTGAAGAAAGTCGCCCTGGTGGTGAAGACCGCCAAATGAGGCCCCGCCAGCACGCTAAACCTCCGCGCTGGCCGCTGGCGGCATCGATAGCCCTGCATCTGTTGCTGGTCGGCGGGCTGATCTGGGCCAATTTCCGCCAGCCGCCGCCGGCCGAGGAACTGCCGGCCTCGGTCGAGCTGTGGACCAGCGCGCCGCCACCGCCGCCGAGCGAGGCGGTCAGAGTGCCGGTAGCGCCGGCCAAGCCCGCGCCGGCCCCGGAGCCGACCCCACCGCTCGATACCCGCGACGCCGAGGTCAAACTCGGCAAGCAGGAGCCGAAACCGCACAAGCTGGTGGAACCGAAGCCGCAACCGGAAGCAAAGCCGAAGCCACAGCCGAAACCGGTCGAGCCGCCACCGCCGCCGGAGAAGAAACTGGCCGAGAAGAAACCGACCCCGGCACCGGAAAAACCCAAGGAAAAGCCGAAGCCGGCCCCGGTCGAGCCGCCGAAGCAGGCAGCTAAAACACACCCGTCCGGCAAGGGCACCAAGACCGCGCCGCGCTACAACAACGAAGCGGACGACCTGTTGTCGGCGCTCGACAGCACCAACACCACCCGCAAGGGCAACGCCAAGGCCGACCAGGCCGGCGGGCAGAGCGGCGCGGCCGGCGGCGTCGCCAGCGGCAAGGGCATCAACCTGAGCGGCTACAAGGCGCAGGTGGTCGCGCGGATCCGGCCGCTGGTGCGGATCCCGGAAGGCCTGCAAGGCAACCCGGCGGTCGAGGTGCGGGTTCGGGTGTTGCCGACCATGGAAGTGAATAGCGTCGAGCTGGTCAAGAGCAGCGGCAGCCCCGCTTACGACGAGGCGGTGCAGCGTGCCATCCGCGAAGCCGGCACCTTCCCGCCGCGCCCGAGCGGCGCCGACCCGGGCCAGTTCCGCTCCTTCAACCTGATTTTCCGTCCCAACTGAACGGCGGAACGAGACCCTACTAGAGGACTGCGATGCAACGACTGTTTTCCGACCGCCGCTGGATCTGGCTGGCCTTCCTGGCGGTGCTGCTGCCGCTGAGTGCGCGTGCCGAGGACATGACCATCGAGATCGTCGGCGGCGGGAGCAACCAACACGCGATCGCGGTGGTGCCGTTCAAGAACGAGACCAGCGGCGTCGCCGAGGCGCTGACCCCGGTGATCAAGAACGACCTGGCGCTGTCCGGCGCGTTCCGCATGGTGCCGACCGGCGGCGTCGCCAACGTGCCGTTTGCCGCCGCCGACGTGAAGTACCCGCTCTGGCAGGCGGTCGGCGCGCAGTCGGTCGCGGTCGGCAGCGTCGAGCCGGTCGGCGGCCAGTTCCGAATCAGCTTCGCGCTGCAGGACGTGGCGCAGAAGAAGACCCTCACCTCCGGCCAGTTCACCGTCGGCGCCGACCGCGCCCGCGACGTGGCCCACACCATCGCCAACATGATCTACGAGGCGATCACCGGCAAGAAGGGCATCTTCAACACCCGCATCGTCTACGTGCAGAAGATGGGCCATGAGTACCGCCTGCAGGTCGCCGACGTCGACGGTGGCCGGTCCCGTACCGTGCTGCGCTCCAAGGAGCCGATCATCTCGCCGTCGTGGTCGCCGGACGGCGGCAAACTCGCCTACGTGTCGTTCGAGACCAAGAAGCCGGTGGTCTGGGTGCAGGACCTGGCCACCGGCCAGCGCCGCATGGTCGCCAACTTCAAGGGCAGCAACTCGGCGCCGGCGTGGAGCCCGGACGGTTCGCGCCTGGCGGTGACGCTGACCACCAGCGGCAACTCGCAGGTCTACATCGTGCCAGCTACCGGTGGCTCGCCGCGCCGCCTGACGCATAGCGGTGCGATCGACACCGAGCCGGCATGGACCCCGGACGGCGGCAGCATCCTGTTCGTGTCCGACCGCGCCGGCGGCCCGCAGATCTACCGCATTCCGGCCAACGGCGGCGAGCCGCAGCGCCTCACCTATTCGGGCAGCTACAACGTCTCGCCGAAGGTGGCGCCGGACGGCAAGAGCTTCACCTACATCCGTCGCGAAGGCGGCCGCTTCCGGGTAATGATCCAGGACTTCGGCAGCAGCGACAGCCGCGTGCTGTCCGACAGCAGCTACAACGAACGACCGAGTTACGCCCCCAACGGCCAGCTGGTGCTGTACGCCAGCGACCAGGGCGGCAAGAGTGTGCTCTACGCCGCCACCACCGACGGCGGCAGCCGTGTGAAGCTCGCCGTGATCAACGGCAGCGTGCAAGATCCGGCCTGGGGGCCGTCGAGTAATCCGTAACGTCAGCCATAAGGAGAACAATGTATGAATTGGAAGCAAATCGCACTGGGTGCCGCCACCGTCCTCGCACTGGCCGCCTGCTCGAGCACCAAGCCGGCAGCCCCGGCGACGCCGGCTCCTGTCACGACGGGTAGCCAGAACAGCGGCGCCACCGCCGGCATGCAGCAGGGCGGCGGCGCCGATCCGCTGAACGATCCGAACGGCCAGCTGGCCAAGCGCAGCGTGTACTTCGACTTCGACTCCTCGTCGGTGAAACCGTCCGAGAAGCCGACCGTGGAAGCCCACGCCGCCTACCTCGCCGCTCACCCGGACCGCAAGGTGCAGATCCAGGGCAACACCGACGCGCGCGGCAGCCGCGAGTACAACCTGGGCCTGGGCCAACGCCGCGCCGAAAGCGTGAAGAACGCGATGCAGGTGCTCGGCGCCAAGGAAAGCCAGCTCGAAGCGACCAGCTACGGCAAGGAAAAACCGAAGGCTTCCGGCACCACCGACGCGGACTACGCCGAAAACCGTCGCGACGACATCGTCTACCAAGGTCAGTAAGCCCTCGGCATGACCGGATACTGGCCGGGGCCGCGCAAGCGCACCGGCCAGTAGTTTGTGCAGAGCCTGTTAGGAATCGGATCAGGCCATGTCAGAGTCGATTCCTAACAGGCCCAACGGAGATGACTAAATGAAAGCAGCGGTTTCGGCCGTACTGCTGGCCAGCCTGCTGGCCGGCTGCGCCACCACCGGCGATCTCGAAAATACCCGACGCCAGCTCGACACCGCCAACCAGCAGGCGCAGACGCGGCTGAGCAGCATCGAGTCCAAGCTGTCCAACGAGAAGCTGCTCGAAATGGTCAGCCAGGTGGAAAACCTGAAGGCCGAAGTGGCGCGCCTGCGCGGCGAGTCCGAGGTGCTCAACTACAATCTGCAGACCACGCAGAAGCGCCAGAACGACCTGTTCAACGACCTGGACTCGCGCCTGGCCAAGATCGAGGGTCACGCCAGCGCTGCCGCCAGCGGCAGCGCCGCAGCCCCGACCCCGGCCGACGGCGGTGCCAGCGCGGGCACCGCCCAGACCAGCCCGGATTACGACAAGGCGCTCGGCCTCTTGCGCAACCGCGACTTCGAGAAGGCGGTCGGCGCGTTGAAAAGCTTCATCGACGCCAACCCGGCCTCGCCGCAGGTGCCGGACGCGACCTACTGGCTCGGCGTCGCGCACACCGCGCTGCGCCAGTACGACGCCGCGATCGATATCCATCGCCGCTTCGTCGAACAATACCCGAGCAATCCGAAGGCGCCGGATGCGCTGCGCAACGTCGCCAACTGCCAGCGCGACCTCGACCAGGTCGACGTGGCCAAGAACACGCTGCGCCGCCTGATCAAGCTCTACCCGAAGAGTTCGGCGGCGGCCAAGGCGAAGGAACAGCTCAAGCATATGTAAGTGCGCTTTCGCGGCCCCGCCGTGCCGGCTGTCCTGTACAGCGCGGTATGCCGGGGCCGCTTTGTCATGCTTTACTCGTAAAATCTTGATTTGAAGAGAAGAATTTTATCGGGCCAAGCGCCGCCGCGTGGCGGCAAAGCCCCCGTCTTTCGGCAAAAATCGGGTAAAATGCCGGGCTTCCTCAATCAGCGAACGGGCTTTGCACCATGATCGACGTCGGCATCGTGATGGGTAGCAACAGCGACTGGGAAGTCATGCAGCACGCGGCGCGCGTGCTCAAAGACTTCGGCGTCGCCTTTGAAACGCGCGTGGTTTCCGCCCACCGCACTCCTGACCTCTTGTTCGAATACGCCGAAACCGCCGAAGCACGCGGTCTGAAGGCGATCATCGCCGGCGCCGGTGGCGCCGCCCACCTGCCGGGCATGCTGGCCGCCAAGACCCACCTGCCCATCCTCGGCGTACCGGTTCCGTCCAAATACTTGCGCGGCGAAGACTCGCTGCTGTCGATCGTGCAGATGCCCAAGGGCATTCCGGTCGCCACTTTCGCGATCGGCGAAGCCGGTGCGGCCAACGCCGCGCTGTTCGCGGTGGCACAGCTCGCCAATATCGATGCGAAGCTGGCCGAAGCGCTCAAAGCGTTCCGCGACAAGCAGAAAGAGACCGTGCTGGCGATGACGCTGCCGGAGGTGCAGTAATGGCGGCCATTCTCCCGCCGGCGATGCTCGGCATTCTCGGCGGCGGCCAGCTCGGCCGGATGTTCGTCGTCGCGGCCAAGACCATGGGCTACCGCGTCACCGTGCTCGACCCGGACGCCGAAGCGCCGGCCGCCGCGTTCGCCGACGTGCACCTGTGCGCGCCGTACAACGACCCGGAAGCACTGCGCACGCTGGCCAGTACCTGTGCCGCTATCACCACCGAGTTCGAAAACGTCAACGCCGAGGCGATGCGCTGGCTCGCCGGTCATACCCGGGTCAGTCCGTCAGGCGACGCGGTGGCGGTGGCGCAGAACCGTATCCTGGAAAAGAGCTGGATCAACAAGGCCGGCCTGCCGACCGCGCCGTTCCTGGCGCTGGAAACGGTCGACGACCTGCACGTCGACCTCACTGCCTACCTGCCGGGCATCCTGAAGACCGCGCGGCTCGGCTACGACGGCAAGGGGCAGATCCGCGTCGGCACACCGGGCGAGGCGCGCAGCGCCTACGCCAACCTCGGCGGCCAGGCCTGCGTGCTGGAGAAGCTGCTCGACCTGAAGCTGGAAGTGTCGGCGATCGTCACCCGCACCAGCCACGCGCAGGCGGCCTGTTTCCCGGTGGCGGAGAACCTCCACGAGAACGGCATCCTCGACATCAGCATCGTGCCGGCGCGGATCGAGCCGGCTCTGGCCGAACGGGTGCAGCAGATGGCGCTGCAGCTGGCCGACGCGCTCGACTACGTCGGCGTGCTGGCGGTGGAGTTCTTCGTGCTCGAGGACGACAGCGTGGTGGTCAACGAGATCGCGCCGCGTCCGCACAACTCCGGCCACTACACACTCGACGCGACGCTGACCAGCCAGTTCGAGCAGCAGGTGCGCGCGATGTGCGGCCTGTTGCCGGGCAAGACCGATCTGCTGTCGCCGGTGGTGATGGTGAACCTGCTCGGCGACGTCTGGCGGGATGACGGCGGCGAGCCGAACTGGGCGGTGCTGTGCGAGGCGCCCAACGCCAAGCTGCACCTCTACGGCAAGAAGGCCGCGCGCCCGGGCCGCAAAATGGGCCACTTCACCGTGCTGTCGGCCAAGGTCGACGACGCGCTGGAGCAGGCCGAGGCGCTGAAGGACACGTTGTAAGGAGACGAGGCGAAACGATACTGTTTCGCCTCTTTTGCATGCGACTGACCGGACTCAACCACCTGACGCTGGCGGTAAGCGATCTGGAGCGATCGTTTTCCTTCTATACCGAATTGCTCGGCGCCGCACCGCAGGCGCGCTGGGCGCGCGGCGCGTATCTGGCGGTCGGCGAACTGTGGCTGTGCCTGTCGCTCGACGCGGCGGCAAGCTCACGGCCGCATCCGGATTACAGCCACATCGCGTTCACGGCGACGCCGGACGGGTTTCCGCTCTGGGCGGCGCGCCTGGAAGCGGCCGGCGTCACGGTGTGGAAGGACAACCGCAGCGAGGGCGATTCGTTCTATTTCCTCGACCCGGACGGCCACAAGCTGGAACTGCATGTCGGCTCGCTGGCGAGCCGGCTGGCCGCCTGCCGCGACGCGCCGTATCAGGGCATGCGGTTTTTCGGTCGGGACGAGGAGTGATCGGCCGGGTCCGGCGTGAATAGGAGCCGCTAACAAAACCAGCGAAGCGATCCCGGCAAGGCAGTGCAACAACGCCGGGAGGGTTTTGTTAGCGGCTCTTAAGCCCATATCAATGCGGCTGCGGTGCGGGAGCTCGTCCGAGGGACGCCGCTTGTGCCGCGGTCGCGCAAAGAAGCATTGAAACATCTTGTGTTAAGGATCTGATGATGAGCACCGGCAATAACACCTCCAACCTGACCAGCCTGAAGAAGATCTACTCCGGCAAGGTGCGCGATCTGTACGAGATCGACGCCAAGCGCATGCTGATGGTCGCCACCGACCGCTTGTCGGCGTTCGACGTGATCCTCGACGAGCCGATCCCGGAGAAGGGCAAGATCCTCACCGCGATCTCCAACTTCTGGTTCGAACGGCTCAAGGACATCGTCCCCAACCACCTGACCGGCGACCAGCCGGCCGACGTGGTCAGCGCGGCAGAGCTGCCGCTGGTCGAAGGCCGCTCGGTGGTCGCCAAGCGCCTGAAGCCGGTGCCGGTGGAAGCGATCGTGCGCGGCTATCTGGCAGGCTCCGGCTGGAAGGAATACCAGCAAAGCGGCACGGTGTGCGGCATCCAGCTGCCGGCCGGCCTGAAGGAGGCCAGCAAGTTGGCCGAACCGATCTTCACCCCGTCGACCAAGGCGGCGGTGGGCGACCACGACGAGAACATCTCGTTCGAGCGCTGCGCCGACGAGGTGGGCCGCGAGCTGGCCGAACAGGTGCGCGACACCGCGATCGCGCTCTACAAGGCGGCCAGCGAGTACGCCGCCAGCCGTGGCATCATCATCTGCGACACCAAGTTCGAGTTCGGCCTCGACGAGGACGGCACGCTGGTGCTGATGGACGAGGCGCTGACGCCGGATTCCAGCCGCTTCTGGCCGGCCGACAGCTACGCCGAGGGCACCAACCCGCCGTCGTTCGACAAGCAGTTCGTGCGCGACTGGCTCGAAGCCACCGGCTGGAACAAGACCCCGCCGGCGCCGGCGGTACCGCTGGAGGTGCGTCAGAAGACCGCCGACAAGTACCGTGAAGCGCTGACCCGTTTGACCGAAAAATAATTGTGATGCGGCCCACTTGGGCCGCTTTTGCAATCATGACCACTGCGCTCGCTCCCTTGTCCACCGTCCGGCTCGAACTCGTACCGGCCAGTACCGCGCTCGCCAAGTCGCTGCTCGCCTTCGAGCTGGCCAACCGCGAACACTTCACCCGCTGGGACCCGACCCACGGCGACTTCTTCTTCACTGAGATGAACGCCAGGATGCGTCTGCGCCAGCGCGAGCGCGACTGGGAAGAGGGGCGCGGCGCCTGTTTCCTGCTGACGCCGAAGGGCGAGCCGCAGCGGGTGATCGGCCTGATCCATCTGTCGCAGATCGTGCGCGGGGTGTTTCAGGCCGGCTACCTCGGCTACAAGATCGACGAGGCGCACGAGGGGCAGGGGCTGATGCGCGAGGCGATGGTGGCGATGCTCGAGTTCGCCTTCGGCACGCTGCACCTGCACCGGGTCATGGCCAACTACCAGCCGGAGAACGAGCGCAGCGCGCGGCTGTTGAAACACTGTGGCTTCGCGATTGAGGGGCTGGCACGCGACTACCTGTTCATCAACGGTGCCTGGCGCGACCATGTGCTGACCGCGCGGACGAACCCGGACCCGACTTTCCGGCCCTAGGCTCGGTGTGCATGAAAAAACCGCCCGATCTCGGGCGGTTTTGCATTGTGCGGAGCGTTGATCAGGCCGCTTTCGGGTTGATCAGGATCTCGACACGACGGTTCTTGGCGCGGCCCTCGACGGTGTTGTTGTCGGCGATCGGTTGGGCCGGGCCGTAGCCGACCGAGTTGATCCGGGCGGCGGCAACGCCGCGGCTCTGCAGCACGTTCGCCACCGACTGGGCGCGGCGCTGCGACAGCGTCTGGTTGTACTGAGCGGTGCCGGTGCTGTCGGTGTGGCCGGCGACGGTGATGGTGGTGTCCGGGTACTGGGTCAGCACGCCGGCGACGTCGCCGAGGGTCTTCTGCGCGCTCGGGTTCACGTTGTATTTGTTGACCGGGAAGGTGATGTTTTCCGGCATCACCAGCTTGATCTGGTCGCCGACGCGCTGTACCGATACCTGGGTGTTGGCCAGTTTGTCGCGCAGCAGTTTTTCCTGATAGTCCATGTAGCCGCCGACACCGGCGCCGACTACGCCGCAACCGAGCGCGGCGTTGCGCGCGCCCTTGGCACCGTGGGTCAGGCCGCCGACGACGCCGCAGGCAGCGGCCGCGCCGAGGCCGTACATCGCGGTCTTGCTCATCTCGCTCTGACCGGTTTGCGGGTTGGTGGTGCAGGCGCTGGCGGCCAGTGCGCCGGCGATGGCAAGAACGAGCGCAGGGCGGGTGATTTGCATCATGGGTTAAAGCTCCATAGGCGGGGAAGGGCATGGCCCTGTCTGTCGGGGAGGCAGGCTGCTGCGTAGGGCTGCCGAATGACCATAAGCATACGGTAATTTTTCTGCGGTGCCAGCCGAGTGTGCTGATAGTAAACCCGCTTCCTACGGCAGATTGTTTCACATCAACGACTTAACGCGGCATTGCTTAAAGTTTACTAACAAAAAAGTCGAACTTTTAGGCGGGCATCCCGGACGCCTACCTTGTCATACCGTTCAGGCGGCCGCGCGGTGTCGGCCGTCGGCGTGGTGATTACAGGCCATCCTGCTCAGAGCCGTGCCAGCTCCGCCGTATCCAGCTCGCCGGTCTGCAGCCGCCACAGCCCGGCGTAGACGCCGCCGGCCGTCAAGAGCGACTCGTGCGTGCCGGTTTCGACCAGCCGGCCGTGCTCCATCACGTGGATGGTGTGGGCGTGCCGCACCGTCGACAGCCGGTGCGCGATCACCAGCGTGGTGCGGTCGGCCGAGATGCGCGCCAGCGAGCGCTGGATCGCCGCCTCGGTCTCGTTGTCGACCGCGCTGGTCGCCTCGTCGAGCACCAGGATCGCCGGGTTCTTCAGGATCGCGCGCGCCAGCGCGAGGCGCTGGCGCTGCCCGCCGGACAGCTTCTGACCGCGTTCGCCGATCGGCGTGTCGTAACCCTGCGGCAGCCGGGCGATGAACTCGTGCGCCTCGGCGGCGCGCGCGGCGGCTTCGATCGCGGCGCGCGGCGTATCCGGCTGGCCGTAGGCGATGTTGTCGGCGACGCTGCCGTCGGTCAGGAACACGTCCTGGCTGACGTAGCCGATCGCGCGGCGCAGGTCCGACAGGTGCAGCGCCGAAATGTCGCGGCCGTCGAGGCGGATGGCGCCGCGATCCGGCTGGTAGAAGCGCAACAGCAGCTTGATCAGCGTGCTCTTGCCCGAGCCGGTCGAGCCGACGAAGGCGACCGTCTGGCCAGCCGGCACCGAAAGGTCGATGTCGTGCAGGGTCGGCGTATCGCCGTAGGCGAAGTTGACGCGGTCGAACTGGAGCGCGCCGCGCGGCGCTTCGGCCAACCTTTCGCCCTCGTAGGCGATCGCGATCGGCACGTTCAGCACGTTGAGCACCCGCTCGATCGACGCCATCGAGCGCTGGTACAGGTCGGCGATTTCGGCGAGCCCGGTGAACGGCCACAACAGTCGCTGCGTCAGGTAGACCAGCACGCTATAGCTGCCGACGCCGAGCTCGCCGTGGAGGGTCAGCCAGCCGCCGTAGACCAAGGTGGTGACGAAGCCGGCCAGAATCGCCATTCGGATCACCGGGGTGATCGCGGCGGCGAGGCGGATCGCCCGGGCGTTGGTGGTGCGGTAGCGTTCGCTCGCCTCGCGGATGTGCTCGGCCTCGAACTCTTCCGCCGTGAACGCCTTGATGGTGGCGAGGCCGAGCAGGTTGTTGCTGAGTCGGCCGTTGATCACCCCGGCCGATTCGCGCACCGCCGCGTAACGCGGCGCGAGCTTGCGCTGGAACCAGAAGGTGCCGAACAGGATCAGCGGCACCGGCGCCAGCGCCAGCCACGCCAGCTGCGGCGCCAGCACGAAGAACACAATGCTGACCAGGATCGACGAGCTGGTCACCTGCAGGATGCTGTTGGCGCCGCCGTTGAGGAAGCGCTCCATCTGGTTGATGTCGTCGTTGAGGATGGACATCAGGTTGCCGGTGCTCTTGCTCTCGAAGTAGCCGAGCGGCAGCTGCTGCACATGGCGGTAGGCGTCCAGACGCAGCCGGTGTTGCAGGCTCTGCGCCAGGTTGCGCCACTTCACCTCGTAGAGAAACTGGAACAGCGACTCGCCGCCCCAGATCAGTACGGTCAGCACGCCGAGCCAGAGCAGTTGCTCGAAGGTGTCCTTGAGGCCGAAGCGCGCCAGGAACGACGCCTGCTTGTTGACGACCACGTCGACGGCGACGCCGATCAGCACCTCGGGCAGGATGTCGAAGAACTTATTGGCGACCGAATAGACGCTGGCGAGCAGCGCGTCGCGCCGATAGTCGCGCGCGTAGGCGAACAGGCGGGAGAGGGCGTTCATGCGGATTGGATGGCAGGGGCAAAACGACATTCTACGCCGGCTGATGTAGCATCCTGCAAATGGACGCAACCCAGACCACAAGGACGATGATGGATACCGAAACCCAGCGCGAGCTGACGATGACGCTGCTGATGACCCCGGACATGGCGAACTTCTCCGGCAATGTGCACGGCGGCGTGCTGCTGAAGCTGCTCGACCAGGTCGCCTACGCCTGTGCCAGCCGCTACGCCGGCGCCTACGTGGTGACGCTGTCGGTCGACCAGGTGCTGTTCAAGCAGCCGATCCACGTCGGCGAACTGGTCACCTTCCTCGCCTCGGTCAACTACGTCGGCACCACCTCGATGGAGATCGGCATCAAGGTGGTCGCCGAGAACATCCGCGCGCGCACCGTGCGCCACACCAACAGCTGCTACTTCACCATGGTGGCGCTCGACGAGGGGGGCAAGACCGTGGCGGTGCCTCCACTGACGCTCGACAACGACACGCACAAGAAGCGCTTCCGCGAGGCCGAGATCCGCAAGAAGATGCGTATCGAGGCGGCCGAGCGGATGCGCGAGAGCGCGCAGTGAGCGAGCCGTTCCGGCTGGTCCACACCGACCCGCGCTTCTACCTGATCGACAAGGCGCCCGGCGTCAATTTCCACTCCGAGGACGACGAAGCGGGGCTGCTGCCCTTGCTGCGCGACGGGCTCGGCGACGCGGCGCTGTGGCCGGTGCACCGACTCGACAAGGTGACGTCCGGACTGATCCTGATCGCCCGTTCGGCCGACGTGGCCAAGCAGCTGGGAGAGCACTTCGCTGGGCACCGCATCGACAAGTTCTACCTGGCGCTGTCGGCCGGCAAGCCGAAGAAGAAGCAGGGCTTGGTGCGCGGCGACATGGCCAAGGGCCGTGGCGGCGCGTGGAAGCTGTTGCACAGCGCCGAGAGTCCGGCGGTCACGCAGTTCTTCTCGGCGGCGGCCGAACCGGGCGTGCGCGCCTTCCTGCTGCGGCCGCGCACCGGCCGCACCCACCAGCTGCGCGTCGCGCTCAAAAGCATAGGCGCGCCGATACTCGGCGACGCGCTATACGGCGGCGATCCGTCCGACCGGACCTATCTGCACGCGTACGCGCTGGCGTTCGAGCTCGGCGGCGAAGCGTTCCGCTTCGTCTGCCCGCCGTCGATCGGCCGCCATTACGGCGCCTCAGCGTTGGCCGAACGGCTCGCCGGTGAGTGGGCCGAGCCTTGGGCCTTGCCCTGGCCGAGCGTCTGAGCAAGACATGAAAAAACGCCACCCGAGGGTGGCGTTTTTTCATGGTTTCCCACGAACTCGTGGCAACACGGTGCCGGTTCAGGAAAGGGGCGCCCGTCCATCGACATGGGAAAGGCCGCCGTTAGGAATGGGCGACCTCAGGGTCTTATCGGCATGGCGCTGGTGCACTTGATTTCATCGAGGCAAACGCTGGACTTCACCCCGCTCACCCCCGGAATACGCATCAGCGTATCGAGCAGAAAGTCCGACAGCGACTTCAGGTCGCGCGCGACAACCTTCAACACATAGTCGACTTCCCCCGTCACCGAGAAACACTCCTGAATCTGGGCCAGCTCCGCCACCAGCTCCTTGAACTTCGACAAGTCCCGGATGTGGCCACGCTCCATGGTGACCTGGATGAAGGCCACCACGTCGAAGCCCAGGCCTTCCGCGCTCAGCCGGGTTTCATAGCGCTTGATGATGCCAATCTCCTCCAGTCGCCGGTGACGGCGCAGCGTCTGAGCCGGCGACAGCCGTACCGCGTCTGCGAGTTCGAGGTTGGTGGCCCGTCCATGCTCCTGCAGAAAGCTCAGGATGCGGCGGTCAATTTGGTCCAGTTCGATGGCGTGCAATCTGATTTCCTAGTGCAATTATTCTATGAAATTTTATTGTGAAACATGCGGTTTGATGCCGTCATTATGCAATCCTATTTTGTGGCGTCAAGCATAGACTGATCGTCGCAGTCAGCAAAATACCAAGGATAAACAGAGGAGTATCGGCCGTCGCTTGCAGCGATCGTGCCGATCGAACGCGATAAAGTTTGTGCAACTTTATTTCGTTTTTGTCGCCACCCCGTTTCGGAATTGAACACACGATGAAAGAACTGCTGAACCGATTCGAGACCAAGGCCCCGGAGATCGTCTTCGAGTGGCACGACAGTGAAACCCCGGCTAAGGGCTGGGTGGTCATCAACTCGCTGCGCGGCGGCGCCGCTGGCGGCGGCACCCGCATGCGCAAGGGCCTGGATCGTCGCGAGGTCGAGTCGCTGGCCAAGACGATGGAGGTGAAGTTCACCGTATCCGGCCCGCAGATCGGCGGGGCCAAGTCCGGCATCGACTTCGACCCGGCCGACCCACGCAAGGAAGGGGTGCTGCGCCGCTGGTATCAGGCGGTCATCCCACTGCTCAAGGCCTATTACGGCACCGGCGGCGACCTGAACGTGGACGAGATCCACGAGGTGATCCCGATGACCGAAAGCCTGGGCCTGTGGCACCCGCAGGAAGGCGTGGTCAACGGCCATTTCAAGCCGAGCGAGAGCCAGCGCATTCAGCAGGTGGGTCAGCTGCGCGTGGGCGTGTCCAAGGTAGTGGAAGACGCCGCCTACACCCCGGCCCCGGAGCGCAAGTACGTGGTCGCGGACCTGATCACCGGCTGGGGCGTGGCCGAGTCGGTGGCGCACTACTACCGCATTTACGGCGGCGAGCTCGCCGGCAAGCGCGTGATCGTGCAGGGCTGGGGCAACGTCGGTGCGGCGGCCGCCTACTATCTGGCCAAGGCCGGCGCGAAGATCGTTGGCATCATCGACCGCGACGGCGGCTTGCTCAAGCCAGAAGGCTTCAGCTTCGACGAGGTGCGCGAGCTCTACCTCAACAAGCGCGGCAACCAACTCGCGGCTGAATCCATGGGGGGTATGCTGCCGTTCGCCGAAATCAACCAGCAGATCTGGAGCGTCGGCGCCGAGGTGTTCCTGCCGTGTGCGGCCTCCCGCCTGATTACCCGTGAGCAGCTCGACCAGCTGGTCGGCGCCGGGTTGGAGGTAATTTCCAGCGGTGCCAACGTGCCATTCGCCGATGCCGAGATCTTCTACGGCCCGATCTACCAACACGCCGACTCCAAGGTGGCGGTGATCCCGGACTTTATCGCCAACTGCGGCATGGCGCGCGCCTTTGCGTTCCTGATGCAGGGCGGCATCGAGATCTCCGACGCCGCCATCTTCAGCGATGCCTCCACCACCATCGCGCAGGCGCTCGAGCGCTGTCACGCCAGCTCGAGCCAACGCACCGAAATCGCCAGCACCGCCTTCGAAATCGCGCTGCAGCAACTCGTCTAAGGGAGCAAGCCATGACCGATCTGTTTGAAAACCCGATGGGCTTGATGGGCTTCGAGTTCGTCGAATTCGCCTCGCCGACTCCGAATCTGCTGGAACCGCTGTTCGAGCAAATGGGTTTCAGTCTGGTGGCACGTCACCGCTCCAAGGACGTGCTGCTGTACCGCCAGGGCGAGGTCAACTTCATCGTCAACCGCGAGCCGAACAGCCCGGCCGCCTATTTCGCCGCCGAACACGGCCCGAGCGCCTGCGGCATGGCGTTCCGCGTGCGCGACTCGCACAAGGCCTATGCCCGTGCGCTGGAGCTGGGCGCGCAGCCGGTGGAGATCGCCACCGGTCCGATGGAGCTGCGCCTGCCGGCGATCAAGGGCATCGGCGGCGCGCCGCTGTACCTGATCGACCGTTTCGAGGAAGGTAAGTCGATCTACGACATCGACTTCGAATTCATCGACGGCGTTGACCGCCATCCGGTCGGGCACGGCCTGAAGCTGGTCGACCACCTGACCCACAACGTCTATCGCGGCCGCATGGCGTACTGGGCCGGCTTCTACGAGAAGCTGTTCAACTTCCGCGAGATCCGCTACTTCGACATCCAGGGCGAATACACCGGTCTGACCTCGAAGGCGATGACAGCGCCGGACGGCAAGATCCGCATCCCGCTCAACGAGGAGTCGTCCAAGGGCAGCGGCCAGATCGAAGAATTCCTGATGGCGTTCAACGGCGAAGGCATCCAGCACATCGCCTTCTTGACCGACGACCTGATCGAAGTGATCGACAAGCTGCAGATGGCCGGCGTGCCGCTGATGACCGCGCCGAACGACTACTACTACCAGGGGCTCGACGCGCGCCTACCGGGCCACGGCCAGCCGGTCGACCAACTGCAGGCACGAGGCATCCTGCTGGACGGCACCACCGAAGCCGGCAAGCCGCGCCTGCTGCTGCAGATCTTCTCCAAGACCCTGCTCGGCCCGGTGTTCTTCGAATTCATCCAGCGCAAGGGCGACGAGGGCTTCGGCGAGGGCAACTTCAAGGCCTTGTTCGAATCGCTGGAGCGCGACCAGATCGCGCGCGGCGCGCTCAAAGTGGAGGCGTGAGATGAAGATCGACCGCATCCACCACGTCGCGTACCGCTGCCGCGACGCCAGAGAGACGGTGCTGTGGTACCAGAAGATGCTGAAGATGGACTTCGTGCTGGCCATCGCCGAAGACCTGGTGCCGTCGACCAAGCAGCCCGACCCGTACATGCACGTGTTCCTCGACGCCGGCAACGGCAACGTGCTGGCCTTCTTCGAACTGCCGACCCAGCCCGAGATGGGCCGCGACCCGAACACGCCGGCCTGGGTGCAGCACATCGCGTTCAAGGTCAAGGACCGCGCCGAACTGCTCGAATTCAAGGCACATCTGGAGGCCAACGGCGTCGAGGTGCTCGGGGTGACCGACCACGGTGCCTTCCATTCGATCTACTTCTTCGATCCGAACGGCCATCGCCTCGAGCTGGCCTGCCCGGACCCGGAAGAGGTCGCCATGCTGCAGCGCCTCGACGCGGTCAAGTGGGACATGTTGAACGAGTGGGCCGAGACCAAGCGCGCGCCCAAGCACGCCGATTTCCTGCACCAGCGCGAGTTCGAGCAATGAGCCATCTCAACGAAACCCACGACCCGGCGCTGACGAGCTGGGTCGATTCGGCCAACCGCGCCGGCCAGGACTTCACCATCCAGAACCTGCCGTTCGGCGTGTTCCGCCGCGCCGGCAGCGACGAGGCGTTCCGCGGCGGCGTGGCGATCGGCGACGAGATCGTCGATCTTGCCGCGCTGGCCGCCACCGGCGTGGTCGACGGCGCCGCGGCCCAAGCGCTGGCGGCCTGCACCGGCCCGGCGCTCAACGCCTTCATGGCGCTCGGGCCGCAAGCCTGGAGCAGCCTGCGCCTGGCGCTGTCGCGCGCGCTGCGCAGCGGTTCGGCGCTCGCCGACGCGGTGCACGCCTGCCTGGTGCCGCAGGCACGGGCCGAGTACACCGTGCCGGCGCGCATCGGCGACTACACCGATTTCTATACCTCGATCCATCACGCCACCAACGTCGGCCGGCTGTTCCGCCCGGACAATCCCTTGCTGCCCAACTACAAGTGGGTGCCGATCGGCTACCACGGCCGCGCCTCGTCGATCGGCGTGTCCGGCCAGAGCTTCGTGCGCCCGCTCGGCCAGACCCTGCCGCCTGGCGCCGACAAGCCGAACTTCGGCCCGAGCCAGCGCCTCGACTACGAACTGGAGCTCGGCATCTTCATCGGCAGCGGCAATACGCTGGGTACTCGGATTGATCTGGACGACGCCGAAGAGCATGTGTTCGGCCTGTGCTTGCTGAACGACTGGTCGGCGCGCGATCTGCAGGCCTGGGAATACCAGCCGCTCGGCCCGTTCCTCGCGAAGAACTTCGCCACCACCCTCTCGCCGTGGATCGTGACGCTCGAGGCGCTGGCGCCGTACCGCACCGAATGGACCCGCCCGGCGGAAGACCCGCAGCCGCTGCCTTACCTGGAATCGGCCACGCTGCGTCGTGAGGGCGCCATCGATATCCAGCTGGAAGCCTGGCTGCAGACGGCGCAGATGCGCGAGGCGGGCGAGCCGGCCACGCGGCTGTCGAGCACCAGTTTCCGCCACTCGTACTGGAGCGTGTCGCAGATGGTCGCGCACCACACCGTCAACGGCTGCGGCCTGCAACCGGGCGACCTGCTCGGCAGCGGCACCGAATCCGGTCCGACCCCGGAGGAGGCCGGCTCACTGCTGGAGCTGACCGTCGGCGGCAAGCAGTCGCTGGCGCTGCCCAACGGCGAGACGCGCCGCTTCCTCGAAGACGGCGACACGGTGATTCTGCGCGGTGCGTGCGAGAAGCCCGGGGCGGCGCGGGTCGGTTTCGGCGAAGCGCTCGGGCGTGTGCTGCCTGCGGTTAACTAATTCGGAGCGACCTGATGAACAAACTGTTTGCTAGTGCCGAAACGGCTCTCTCCGGTGTGGTAGGCGATAACCAGACCATCGCGGTCGGCGGCTTCGGCCTGTGCGGCATCCCCGAAGCGCTGATCGGCGCGCTGCGCGACAGCGGCGCGACCAACCTCACCTGCATCAGCAACAACGCCGGCGTCGACGGCTTCGGGCTCGGCCAACTGCTTACCACCCGCCAGATCCGCAAGATGATTTCGTCCTACGTCGGCGAGAACAAGGAATTCGAGCGCCAGTACCTCGCCGGTGAGCTGGAACTCGAGTTCACCCCGCAGGGCACGTTGGCCGAAAAGCTGCGTGCCGGCGGCGCCGGCATCCCGGCCTTCTTCACCCGCACCGGCGTCGGCACCGTGGTGGCCGAGGGCAAGGAGGTGCGCGAGTTCGACGGCGTGCCGCACATCCTCGAGCACTCGCTCACCGCCGACGTGGCGCTGATCAAGGCGTGGAAGGCCGATAAGGCCGGCAACCTGGTGTTCAACAAGACCGCGCGCAACTTCAACCCGCTGTGCGCGATGGCCGGCCGGGTGACGGTGGTCGAGGTCGAAGAGCTGGTCGAGACCGGCGCGCTCGATCCGGACCAGATCCACCTGCCCGGCATCTACGTTGACCGCATCGTGGTCAACGCCTCCCCGGAAAAGCGCATCGAACAGCGCACCGTCCGCAACCCGGCTTAAGGAAACAGCGCATGGCTTGGACCCGCGATGAAATGGCGGCGCGCGCCGCCCAGGAGCTGCAAGACGGCTACTACGTGAACCTCGGCATCGGCCTGCCGACGCTGGTGGCCAATCACATCCCGGAGGGGATGGAGGTGTGGCTGCAATCGGAAAACGGTCTCTTGGGCATCGGCCCGTTCCCGACCGAAGACGAAGTCGACCCGGATCTGATCAACGCCGGCAAGCAGACGGTGACCGCGCTGCCGGGCGCGTCGTTCTTCTCCAGCGCCGACTCGTTCGCGATGATCCGCGGCGGGCATATCGACCTGGCGATCCTCGGCGCGATGCAGGTGAGCGAAACCGGCGACCTCGCGAACTGGATGATCCCCGGCAAGATGATCAAGGGCATGGGCGGCGCGATGGACCTGGTGGCCGGCGCGCGCCGCGTGGTGGTGCTGATGGAGCATGTCGCCAAGGGCGACGCGCACAAGATCGTCGAGCGCTGCACGCTGCCGTTGACCGGCTGCGGCGTGGTCAACCGCATCATCACCGACCTGGGCGTGATCGACGTGACCGCCGAAGGCCTGCGGCTGATCGAGCTGGCACCGGGTGTGACGATCGGCGATATGCAGGCGCTGACCGGTGCATCTCTGAAGACGGCCTGAGGGCCGGGACGACCGGGCTTCTTGTCGACATATTCACTATGAGGACTTTTTATTCGATTTAAAAACCGTCGCAAAACAAGAAGAAATGCAGTTCTGCCACAGAAAAACCTTGGAAATGATCGCGTCCGTCGGTCTCGCCTACGCGATCATTGCCAGAAAACACCCCGGACAGTGAAGAGGGTGTAGGTCGTAGAGCGTAAATAAATACATGCTGCAGAGGAGAAATGATGATTTCACATCAGTCGAATGATGAGCTGAAGCGCGAGCTGAAGAATCGCCACATTCAGCTAATTGCGCTAGGTGGCGCGATCGGTACCGGCTTGTTTCTCGGTATCGCACAAACCATCAAGATGGCCGGCCCTTCGGTGCTGCTGGGCTATGCGTTGGCCGGGTTCATCGCCTTTCTGATCATGCGCCAGCTGGGCGAGATGGTGGTGGACGAGCCGGTGGCCGGGTCGTTCAGCCATTTCGCCAATCGCTACTGGGGGCCGTTCGCCGGCTTCATGTCCGGCTGGAATTACTGGGTGCTGTACGTGTTGGTCGGCATGGCCGAGCTGTCTGCGGTCGGCATCTACATCCAGTATTGGTGGCCGGGCGTGCCGACCTGGGTGTCGGCCGCAGCGTTCTTCTTGGTGATCAATGCCGTCAACTTGAGCAGCGTGAAAAACTACGGCGAAATGGAGTTCTGGTTCTCCATCGTCAAGGTCGCCGCGATCATCGGCATGATTATCTTCGGCGCCTATCTGCTGATTAGCGGCGCAGCCGGCCCTGCTGCCACGGTCACCAATCTATGGCAGCACGGCGGTTTCTTCCCGCACGGGATCTCCGGTTTGGTAATGGCGATGGCCGGCATCATCTTTTCGTTCGGCGGCCTGGAGCTGGTCGGCATCACCGCCGCCGAGGCGGATAACCCGGAAAAGACCATCCCGAGCGCGACCAACCAGGTGATCTACCGCATCCTGCTGTTCTACGTGGGGGCCCTGGGTGTGCTGTTGTCGCTCTACCCGTGGGAAAAAGTGGTCGATGGCGGTAGCCCGTTCGTGCTGATCTTCCATGCGCTGGACAGCAATATCGTCGCCACCGTTCTCAACGTCGTGGTGCTGACCGCCGCCCTGTCGGTGTACAACAGCGGCGTTTATTGCAATAGCCGCATGCTGTACGGCCTGGCGAAGCAGGGCAATGCGCCGCAATCGCTGCTGAAGGTCAACCGCCGTGGGGTACCGTTGGCCGCACTGGGTGTTTCCGCACTGGCCACCGCTTCCTGTGTCGTGATCAATTACCTGATGCCGGGCAAGGCGTTCGAGTTGTTGATGGGCCTGGTGGTATCCGCGCTGATGATCAACTGGGCCATGATCAGCATCATCCATCTGAAATTCCGTCGTGAGAAGCAGCGGGCGGCGCAACAAACCCGCTTCAAAAGCCTGGGCTATCCGCTCACCAACTACCTGTGCCTGGCGTTCCTGGCAGGCATCTTGGTGGTGATGTATCTCACCCCGGGGTTGCGTATCTCCGTCGTGCTGATTCCGGTGTGGCTGGTCGTCCTCGGCATTAGCTATCAGCTCAAAGCCAAAGGTGCGGCCGCCCCGCTGCCTAGCGGCGTCGCCAACAAGTAATCCACATTGACCGAAGCTTCCCCTTCTCCCGCCCACTGGGCGCGGAGCGGGGGAGGTCACGTCCGAAGAAAGTAAGCGGATGGAAAAACTGCTCCCCCAACAGTTGGCGCAGGCTTTGGTCGGCCTGCCGCAATGGTGTTACGACGATGCGCGTGGCGCGATCACGCGAGAATTCCTGTTCCAGACCTTTCCCCAAGCGTTCGCTTTCATGACGCAATTGGCCATCGTGGCCGAGCAGCGCAATCACCATCCGGAATGGTTCAACGTCTATAACCGGGTGTTGATCACCTTGACCACCCACGACGCCGATGGCCTGACGCAACGCGACCTCGACTGGGCTGGCTACGCGGATGCGGCCTACGCGCGTTTCGCCGAGATCGCATGACGGACTAAGCAGGGAAACCTCATGGAACAAGATGTGAAAGTAGTAAAACACGGCGCGGCGGCTGGCGATGCCGGGCGCCCCGAACGCGCGGATTGGACCATCGATCAGGGCTGGGAGAACTATACGGCCGAAGAGCACGCGGTGTGGAAGACGCTGTTCGAACGACAGGCCAAGCTGTTACCTGGCCGTGCCTGCGACGAGTTCGTGGCCGGCATGCGCGCACTGCCGATCGGTGCTGACCAGATCCCCGATTTTCGCCGCTTGAGCGACGTGCTGATGAAGCACACCGGTTGGCAGGTCGTCGCGGTGCCGGGCCTGGTGCCCGACGAGGTGTTCTTCGAACATCTGGCGAACCGGCGCTTTCCGGCCGGCCATTTCGTGCGCCGGGCGGACCAGCTCGATTATCTGGAAGAGCCGGACGTGTTTCACGACGTGTTCGGCCATGTGCCGATGCTGATGAACCCGGTCATCGCCGACTACATCCAGGCGTACGGAGTGGGGGGGCTTCGGGCGCAGAAGCTCGGCATGCTGGATCAGCTGGCCCGCGTGTATTGGTATACGGTGGAGTTCGGCCTGGTGCAGCAGAAGGATGGGCTGCGCATCTACGGCGCCGGCATCGTGTCGTCGTACACCGAGTCGATCTTCTCGCTGGACGACGCCTCGCCCAACCGCATCGGTTTCGATCTCGCCCGCGTCATGCGCACCCGCTACCGGATCGACGACTTCCAGGAAAGTTATTTCGTGTTGAATCACCTGGACGAGCTGCTCGAGCTGGCCAAAATCGACTTCGATCCGATCTATGCGCAGGTGAAAGGGCAGCCGGACTACCTGCCGGGACAGGTGCTGGCAACCGATCGGGTGCTCACGCGCGGTACCGGCCACTACAGCGCCGCGAAGCGGCAGCCTGCCCCGGCCGCGCTTTAATAAGGACAATAAATGGATTTCAACAAGCGTACCGTCTTGATCACCGGTGCCGCCGGCAATCTCGGCCAGGCGGTGGCCAAAGTGTTCGCCGAACGCGGCGCCAATCTGGTGCTGCTGGAGCGTCAGGAGGAAAGCCTGGTGCAGGCATTCGGTGCAGAAAGCGCGCAGCAGATGTTCGCTGCTGCCGATCTGCTCGATCCGCAACAGGTGAGTCGTGCAGTGCAGGCCGCATGCGATCGCTTCGGCCGGATCGACGTGCTGTGCAATGTTGCAGGCGGCTTCCGCATGGGCTCGCCGGTACACGAAACCTCCGACGAAGACTGGAACTTCCTGTTCGACATCAATATGCGCAGCATGCTGCATACTGTTCGTGCGGTAGCGCCACGGATGATCGAAGGCGGGCAGGGAAAAATCGTCAACGTCGGGGCCAACGCCGCGCAGAAGGGCATGGCCCAGATGGGGGCGTACTGTGCGGCCAAGGCGGCAGTGATCCGCCTGACCGAGGCGATGGCCGCGGAGCTGCGTGAGCATCACATCAATGTGAACTGTGTGCTGCCCAGCATCATCGACACGCCTGAGAACCGCGCCGCCATGCCCGATGCCGACCCGAGCCGCTGGGTTGCCCCCGATGCGCTCGCCGACACCATTGCCTTCCTTGCGTCGGATGGTGCGCGGGCTATCCACGGAGCGGCCATCCCAGTGACAGGGCTGAGTTGAAGAGCCGTTAACAAATCTATGGTGAGTCAGAAACCAACAGCCCAGCAGGCTTCGCTTGCTGGGCTGTTTTCTCTTCTGCGCGGGGAACGATCATGATCCCATCACACTCATCGGTTCGGACATCGCTAAGCACCGCTTCCATCTGGTAGCACATGATCGGATGGGCGATGGCGCGGCGCACTCGAACATCGCCATGGCATGTGCATGGTCCAACAAATTGACTCGGGTCGTGTGGGTGATCCTGGCCAAAGGCGGCAGTATCGCTCCCCACCCCCGGGTCTCGATTTAGCAAAGCAAAACCGCCGGGCGAACCCGGCGGTTGAGGAAAGCCTGTCTTTGCGACGACAGACGCTTTCGTGGTGGAAGAAGCGGGCTCAGCTCAAGCCGTTCATCATCTTCTTCAACTTCATCGACAGCAGGAACAGGATCAGCGATGCTGCGCCGGCCATCATCACGAACAGCATGAAGAAGTCGTGCAGGTTGGTGATCGCGTAACCGAGGAAGTGCGGGATCGGCTTGGCCGGGTCCGGGTACAGCTCGGACAGCGTACCGGCGAACTTGTTGGCGGCCGAGTTCGACAGGAACCAGATGCCCATCATCAGGCCGGTGAAGCGCGCCGGCGACAGTTTCACCACCAACGACAGGCCGATCGGCGACAGGCACAGCTCACCGAAGGTGTGCAGCACGTACAGGCTGGTCAGCCACATCATGCTCACCTTCACGCCCGGCGCCAGGCCCTGTACGCCGAAGGCGATCACCAGGTAGCCGATGGCGAGGAAGAACAGGCCCAGTGCCATCTTCACCGGCGAGCTCGGCTCGTTGTTGCGCTGGCCGAGCTTGGTCCAGATCCACGCGAATACCGGCGCGAAGATCACCACCGAGATCGGGTTGATCGACTGGAAGAACGACGCCGGGATCACGTGGCCCAGCAGGTCGCGGTTGGTCTGCTCTTCGGCGAAGAAGGTCAGCGACGCGCCGGCCTGCTCGAATGCGGACCAGAAGAAGATCACGAACGCCGACACGATCAGGATCACCGCCAGGCGCTCCTTCTCGACGCGGGTCAGCGGCGCGTGCACCACCTTTTCACCGCTCTCGTGGTGACTCTTCGGCGCCATGCCGATCGGCTTGCCCTGCGGGTCGACCAGGTACTTGTTCTTGAACAGCGAGAACACCAAGAGGCTCAGCAGCATGCCGAAGCCGGCGGCCATGAAGCCCCACTTGAAGTCGGCCGGGTTGCCGGTGTCGCCCAGGCTACCGCAGACGATCGGCGCGATCAGCGAGCCGGCGTTGATGCCCATGTAGAAGATGGTGAACGCCGAGTCGACGCGCTTGTCGCCCTTCGGATAGAGCTGGCCGACCATCGACGAGATGTTCGGCTTGAACAGGCCGTTACCGGCGATCAGAAAGCCCAGACCGCCGTACAGCAGCCACGACGCCATCTGTGCGTTGGCGCCGTGCAGCGAGCCGGAGAAGAACAGCATGAACTGGCCGATCGCCATCAGCACGCCGCCGGCGAGGATCGAGCGGCGGTTGCCCCAGTAGCGGTCGGCGATGTAACCGCCGATCAACGGGGTCAGGTAGACCAGACCGGTATAGGTCCCGTAGATGTCCGACGCGTGCGCCTTGTCGAACAGCAGCGCCTTGATCATGAACAGGACGAAGATGGCGCGCATGCCGTAATAGCTGAAGCGTTCCCACATCTCCGTGACGAAGAGCAGGTACAAACCGCGCGGATGGGCTTGTGTGGTCATTGATAGTTCCTTGTGCAACTTGAGAGAACACCTGTTGTTCGGTGTTTTTATGTACTTGTTGTTGTCTGCGCCCCGTCGTGGGAGGCGCGACGATGATAGCCACAGCGAGTTCCGCAATGAAAGCGGAAAATTTTCTAATTGGAATGTCATTTTTCAAATTAGAACATCGCGATAAGACGTCGTCTGGCTTCCGTATTGCGCCGATTTTGTTAACCGACTGGTTTGCAAAGAAGAATCGCCGCTTTTGGCGGCGCGCTATATTGCAGTTTGTATACGGTATTGTCAAAGGGTCAGACAATGCGATTGCGCACAGTGTGATCGAATGACGACCAAGTTCGTCGCTTTTGTGGCTGTATTTTCAATGACGACGCAATAAACTCACGATTTCTTGATGCCGTGTTTGGGCTGGATGAGTTTTTTTGCGGTCGCACCGTGCTTCATGAAGGATCTTGGCTGTCCACCGGTGCTGCACCACAGGACCCCACGAACTGCGGGAAAGGAGGAGACGGGCATGGCTGATAGATGGCGCGAACATGAAAAAAGCGGAGCCCAGGGGGCTCCGCTTCTGTCTACCGTAGTTCGGTTTAGCTGCCGATGCGGTCGAGCGGGATGGTCGGCTCGGCCGGGCTCGCCGGGTCGAGTGCCGGCACCTGACTGGTGTTGAGCATCCTCAGCTCGCCGTCGACGAACAGCTGCGCGTCGACCGTGTAGCGATGGCCGGGCAGCACGGCGCGGCGGTCGTAGCACAGCGAGAACGGCATCGGAAACGCCTTGGGTCGGTTCAGATACTGTTCGGCCAACACCGCGGCCGGTGCGTCGGCACGGCTGACGTCGAGCAGCCGCACCTTGACGTGCACCTTGGCGAGCGGCAGCTTGCTGTCGGCCGGGACAGCGACGCTGCCGTTCAGGTAGGTCGGGGTGTAGCCGCCGCCGGTGGCGCAGCCGGCCAGCAGGGTCGCGGCCAGACCGGCCAGCAGCAGGCGGCGCTTCGTCGCGATCGCCGTCATTCGGCTGACCCGCCGTCCGGCAGCATCGGGTCGAGCGTCACCTGCGGACCGTCGGCCGGCAGCCATTCGCCCTGGATGCGCCACTTGCCCTTCGGGTCCTCGAGGCGGACGTACCAGTGCTCTGCCTTGGACGGGGTCAGGCTGCCCTGGTACATCCCCGGGGTGACTTGGCTCAGTGCGATGGTCTGGTCGTGGTCGGCGAGCGTCGGGTGCAACAGGCGCAGCGTCAGCTGCGGTGCCAGCGGCTGCTTACTCTGGATCATCAGCCGCACGGTGCGCATGTCGTCGCTGAACACCGCCTGGCCGAGCAACTGCATCTCGGCCGACGCCTTGTCGCGGTCGAGCTGCAGGTTGATCGCCTTGCCCTGGTTGTAATAGTCGTCGCTGACCAGCGTGTCCTTGCTGGTGACGGCCAGGTAGGCGTACCAGCTGCCGACGATCACCGACATCAGCGGGATCGCTATCAGGATCCACGGCCAGGGTTCCTTGTACCACGGGCGTGGCGCTTGCATTTTGACCTGCATCTTACTCTCCGATAAAACTCGATTTCTCTTCGTCCACCTGACCGGCCTTGTCGACCGACTCGATGACGAAATGGATCTCATGGCTCCCCCGCGTGGCGTACTGCGGGTCGGCCTCGACGCGCACCGCCACCGTTTCGCTGCCGTTGCCCTGGACGGTGACCAACGGGGTGTCGGTGGATAGCTTGATGTCCGGCAGGCCCTTCACTGAGAGGCGGAAGCGCTGGGTTTGTTCCGAGGTGTTGTACAGCTTGATGCTGTAGCTGTTTTCCAGCCAGCCTTCGTTGGTCTCGCGCACCAGCGTGGCGCGGTCGCGGATGATGTCGACCTTGAATGGCTTGCGCAGCACCAGCGAACCGATCGTCACCGCCAGCACCGTCAACAATACCAGGCTGTACAGTATCACGCGTGGCCGGCGCAGCCGGGAGAGGATCTGGCTCTCCGGGTAGACCTTGTTCAGCGCGTTCTCGGTGGTGTAACGGATCAGCCCGCGTGGATAGCCCATCTTGTCCATCACGTCGTCGCAGGCGTCGATACAGGCGGCACAGCCGATGCACTCGTACTGCAGGCCTTGGCGGATGTCGATGCCGACCGGGCAGACCTGCACGCAGATGTGGCAGTTGATGCAGTCGCCCTTGCCCTCGTCGCGCGGGTTGATGCCCTTGCGCCGCGCGCCGCGCGGCTCGCCACGTTCCTCGTCGTAGGAGACGATCAGCGTGTCCGAGTCGAACATCACCGCCTGAAAGCGCGCGTACGGGCACATGTACTTGCACACCTGCTCGCGCATGAAGCCGGCGAACAGATAGGTGAAGCCGCCGTAGAAGAGCATCCAGAACATCTCCCACGGCCCGTAGTCGAAGCGGGGCAGGGCAGTGGCGAGATCGCGGATCGGCGTGAAGTAGCCGACCAGAGAAAAGCCGGTGAACAGCGAGAACGCGATCATCAGGCTGTGCTTGGTGGTCTTCAGCCGCAGCTTGCGCGCGCTCATCGGCGCCTTGTCGAGCTTCATCTGCTTCATGTGGTCGCCCTCCACCCACTGTTCGATCCACAGCATGATCTCGGTGTACACCGTCTGCGGACAGGAGTAGCCGCACCACAGCCGGCCGGCGATGGTGGTCCAGGTGAACAGGCCGAAGGCGGCGCACATCAATAGCGCGGCGAGATAGACGAAGTCCTGCGGCCAGATGGTCAGGCCGAACAGGTAGAACTTGCGGTTCACCAGGTCGAAGAACACCGCTTGGCGGCCGTTCCAGTTCAGCCACGGGGTGCCGAGGTAGACCAACTGGGTGATCAGCACGAACAGCACCCGCCAGTTGTTGAACAGACCCTTGACCGCGCGCGGGTAGACCTTCTTGTGCGCCTCGTACAGCGACACCTGTTCCAGCTCGTTCGGGCCGGAGTCGTCGGGGCTGGTGGCCGGTACGACCTTGATCGGAATATTCTTCAGCGAATCGGACATGATGCACCTCGGGAGAAGTTTTCGCGAAAGCCAGCGCCGGCTGGCTTTGACGAAACCCACTCTATCAATTTACAAAAATGTAGACTGTTCATCGTAAAACATACTGCCCGCTTAAGCGGGCAGTATGGGGAGCGGTTTACTGCGGGGCTCGCGGATTGTTGGAGAGGCCCCAGACGTAGGCGGTCAACAGATGAATCTTGCCTTCGCCGAGGAAGTCTTTCCAGGTCGGCATCTGGTTGCTGCGACCGTTGGTGATGGTCTCGATGATGGTCTTCTCGGTACCACCGTACAACCAGTTGCCGCTCGGGTGCGTCAGATTCGGCGCGCCGATGGTCTGGTTGCCCGTGCCGTCCGGACCGTGGCAGGTCGCGCAGATCGCCTTGAAGGTCTCCTGGCCACGCGCGGCGCGCTCGGCGTCATGGCGCTTGCCGGACAGCGACATCACATAGTTGGCGACGTCCTTGACCTTTTCTTCGCCGAACGCGGCGCCGAACGCCGGCATCTGGCCGTGACGGCCCTCGGAGATGGTCTCCTGGATCTTCTCCGGCGTGCCACCATACTGCCAGTCGTGATGAACCAGGTTCGGGAAGCCCTTGGCGCCGCGCGCGTCGGAGCCGTGGCACTGCACGCAGTAGGTCTGGAACAGGCGCTTGCCCATTTCCTGTGCCTGCGGGTCGGCGGCCAGTGCTTTGACGTCTTGCTTCAGGTACTTGTCGTACAGCGGCTGGTATTTCGCTTCCGCTTCGGCGCGTTCCTTCTTGTACTGGCCGACCGAGGTCCAGCCGAACAGGCCCGGGTTCTTGCCGAGGCCCGGGTACACGATTAGGTAGCCGACGGCGAAGATCAGCGTCAGGTAGAACAGCCACATCCACCAGCGCGGCAGTGGGTTGTTGTACTCGGCCAGGTCACCGTCCCAGATATGGCCGGTGATCTCGACCTTCTCTCCCTTTACCACGACCGCTTTCGACTGGGAGTACAGCAGGTACGCCAGACCGATAAAACCACCGATGACGATTACGGAGATCCAGATTCCCCAAAAGTCACTGACAAAGTCACTCATTTATTTTGCTCCGCTGGAAGGCCGCTTGGCCGAGGCGTCGACCGGTTCGTCTTCGTCGAACAGCATGTTCGCCGCCTCGTCATAGCGCTTCTTGGATTTTTTGCTGTAAGCGATCAGGACCACCACGATGAAGGTGCCGAAACACATCAGTGTAAACAGCGCACGCCCGAATTCGGTCAGGTCCATCATGGTTCACCGTGCATTCTTCAGGGCAAGGCCAAGACCCTGCAGGTAGGCGACTACCGCGTCGAGTTCCGACTTGCCCTCGACCTCGGCGGCCGCTTCGGCGATGTCCTTGTCGGTGTACGGCACGCCGACCTTGCGCAGCGCTTCCATCTTCTTCGGCACCGAGGCCGCGTCGGCCAGGTTGCGCGCCAGCCACGGGAATGCCGGCATGATCGATTCCGGTACCACGTCGCGCGGGTTGGTCAGGTGCACGCGCTGCCATTCGTCCGAATAACGGCCGCCGACGCGGGCCAGGTCCGGACCGGTACGCTTGGAGCCCCACTGGAACGGGTGGTCGTAGACCGATTCGCCCGCCACCGAGTAGTGGCCGTAGCGCTCGGTTTCGGAGCGGAACGGGCGGATCATCTGCGAGTGGCAGTTGTAGCAGCCTTCGCGGAGGTAGATGTCGCGGCCGGCCAGCTGCAGCGCGGTGTACGGCTTCACGCCGGCCACCGGTTCGGTGGTCGACTTCTGGAACGCCAGCGGCACGATTTCCACCAGGCCGGCAAAGCTGATCACGATCAGCGTGAACACGATCAGGAAGCCGACGTGCTCTTCAATGAGTCTTTGGATTTTTTCCATCTTGCAAAAACCTCTTTCCCGCTTAGGCGTGATGAGCAGCCGCGATGGCCGGAATCTTGGCGTCCACGGCGCGGCCGGCGGTCACGGTACGGAAGGTGTTGTACGCCATCACCAGCATGCCGGACAGGTACAGGGCACCGCCCAGTACGCGCACGGCCAGGTACGGGTGGGTAGCTTTCACGGCCTCGACGAAGGAATAGGTCAGCGTGCCGTCCGGGTTCAGCGCGCGCCACATCAGACCCTGGGTCACGCCGGAGATCCACATCGCGGAGATGTACAGCACCACGCCGACGGTAGCGAGCCAGAAGTGCGCTTCGACCAGCTTCATGCTGTACATCTGCTCACGGCCCCACAGACGCGGGATCAGGTAGTAGATCGAGCCGATGGTGATGAAGCCCACCCAGCCCAAGGCGCCGGAGTGCACGTGGCCGATGGTCCAGTCGGTGTAGTGCGACAGCGCGTTGACGGTCTTGATCGCCATCATCGGGCCTTCGAAGGTCGACATGCCGTAAAACGACAGCGACACCACCAGGAACTTCAGGATCGGGTCGGTACGCAGTTTGTGCCAGGCGCCCGACAGGGTCATGATGCCGTTGATCATGCCGCCCCAGCTCGGTGCCAGCAGAATCAGCGAGAACACCATGCCGACCGACTGGGTCCAGTCCGGCAGCGCGGTGTAGTGCAGGTGGTGCGGACCGGCCCACATGTAGGTGAAGATCAGTGCCCAGAAGTGCACCACCGACAGACGGTACGAGTAGATCGGACGGCCGGCCTGTTTCGGTACGAAGTAGTACATCATGCCGAGGAAGGCGGCGGTCAGGAAGAAACCGACGGCGTTGTGGCCGTACCACCATTGGATCATCGCGTCCACGGCACCCGAGTACACTGAGTACGACTTGAACAGCGACACCGGCACGAACGCGCTGTTGACGATGTGCAGCAGCGCGACCGCCAGAATGAACGCACCGTAGAACCAGTTGGCCACGTAGATGTGCTTGACCTTGCGCTTGCCGATCGTGCCGAAGAACACTTGGCCGTAAGCGAGCCAGACGAACAGGATCAGCAGCTTGATCGGCCATTCCGCTTCGGCGTATTCCTTGGCGAAGGTATAGCCGAGTGGGTAGGTGACCAGCATCAGGACCAGCACCGCCTGCCAGCCCCAGAAGGTGAAGGCGGCGAGCTTGTCGGAGATTAGTCGAACGTTACAGGTGCGTTGCACCACGTAGTACGAGGTAGCGAACAGGCCGCAACCACCGAAGCCGAAAATCACCAGATTGGTGTGCACCGGTCGCAGACGGCCGAAGTGAAGCCACGGGCCGAAATTCAGCTCCGGCCACACCAGCTGGGAGGCGATCAGCACCCCCATGGACATGCCAATAATGCCCCAGACGACGGTCATGATGGCAAACTGCCGCACCACCTTATAGTTATAAGTGGATTGCGTTTCCATTTTTGGTTTTCTCCAAGGTTGCAAACTAGAACGACAAAGCGTGGCAGCTTGACTAAGCGGCGGACCGCCCCCATGTGTGTCGAAGGCGTCGGCATCAAGCCGCTGGGATTCGTTTTACTTGCACTGAATCAAAAGCTTAACCATGCCGAGAGGCTGGTGTCCCGCTTGGGCAATCCGTATGTCACATGCGTAACGGCGGACGAAGCCCTTGCAGCTAACTAATCATTCTAAATCAATCCCCCATGACGGACTAGCTGGAAAGCGGCGTCTGCAAGCCCTTTCCATCCTGCTGTCGCGTGACCGTACCCCGCGTCAGCCTGCGAGAGTACAGCGTCATTTGGGCTGTCGCCCTTGATCTGGGTCAATCCCGAAACACCCGGGACCCCCGAGCCGACTCCTAGCAGGCTCGCATGCCGCGGAAATGCTAAAATGCCGGCTTTCGCCCATCGCGATTGAGGACCCCCCGTGTCGCTTGCCTATACGATCCGCGCCGCGTCTTGCGAAGCGCACCGTTTCGAAGTCACCCTTACCCTCTCCCGTCCGGCCAAACAGGGGCAGATTTTCCGCCTGCCGAGCTGGATTCCCGGCAGTTACATGATCCGCGAATTCGCCCGTCACATCGTCAGTCTCCGCGCCGAGGCCGGCGGCAAGCCGGTCGAGCTGATCCAGCTCGACAAGGCGACCTGGCAGGCGGCGCCGGTGAAGGGGGCGCTGACGCTGAGCTACGAAGTGTACGCGTTCGACCTGTCGGTGCGCGGTGCCTACCTCGATACCTCGCGCGGCTTCTTCAACGGTACCAGCGTGTTCCTGTCTGCCGACGGCTACGAGAACGAGCCGTGCGAGGTGGAGATCCTGGCGCCGAAGGGCAAGGCCTTTGATGACTGGAAGGTGGCGACCAGCCTGCCGGCCGTCGATGTGAAGAAGAAGTCCGGCTTCGGGCTGTACCGCGCCGCCAACTACGACGAGCTGATCGACCACCCGGTCGAGCTCGGCGAATTCGAGCGGGTCAGCTTCAAGGCCTGCGGTGTGCCGCACGAATTCGTCGTGTCCGGCCGGTTCAAGGCGGACCTGAAGCGCCTCGCCGCCGACACCAAGAAGATCTGCGAGTGGCAGATCAAGCTGTTCGGCCAACCGGCGCCGTTCGACCGCTACGTGTTCATGCTGTTCGTCGGCGATAACATCTACGGCGGCCTCGAGCACCGCGCGTCGACCGCGCTGGTCGCCAACCGCGACGACCTGCCGGTGGCGGACACCAAGGAGATCGGCGACGGCTACCTGCAGTTGTTGGGCCTGATCAGCCACGAATACTTCCACAGCTGGAACGTGAAGCGGATGAAGCCGGCCGCGTTCACCCCCTACGACCTGACCCGCGAAAACCACACCTCCTTGCTGTGGGCGTTCGAGGGCATTACCTCCTATTACGACGACCTGGCGCTGCTGCGCGCCGGCCTGATCGATGAAGACCGTTACCTCGGCCTGGTCGCCAAGGTGATCACCGGCGTCGAACGCGGTGCCGGTCGGCTGAAGCAGACGCTCACCGACTCCAGCTTCACCGCCTGGACCAAGTACTACCGCCAGGACGAGAACAGCCCGAACGCGATCGTCAGCTACTACACCAAGGGCTCGCTGGTGGCGCTGGCGCTCGACCTCTTGATCCGCCGCGATACCGACGGCAAGCAGTCGCTCGACGACGTGATGCGCGCTTTGTGGGCGAAGTGGCTGGCCGACGGCAAGGGTCTGGCCGAAGATGAATGGGAACGGATCGCCGCCGAGGTGACCGGCCTCGATCTGCAACCGTTCTTCGACCTGGCGCTGCGTTCGACCGACGAGCTGCCGCTCGTAGAGCTGCTGGCGACGCAGGGCGTCGAGCTGGCGCTGACCCCGGCGGCGTCTGCCAGCGATCGCGGCGGCGTGGTCGAGAGCATTGTCGACAGCTCGGCGCGCGTCACGCTCGGCGTCAAGACCGCCGCCGACCCGCTTGGACTGAAACTGGTCAACGTGTTCGACGGCGGCGCGGCGCAGGCGGCCGGCCTGTCCGGCGGCGACGTGCTGATCGCCGTCGACGGCCTGAAGGCGGCCGACCTCGACCGCCAGCTGGCGCGCTTCGCACCGGGCGACACGGTGCGGCTGCACGCGTTCCGCCGCGACGAGCTGCAGGTGGTCGACGCGACGCTCGCCGCGACGCCGGCCGACACCTGCCGACTGCGCCGCGACCCCGCCGCGCCAGGCCGCTGGCCGAGCCGCGGCTGAGCGCAACAATCCTGCCGCCGGCTCGAGTGCTGGCGGTGCTCTGTCCCCGGTTGGGCGTGTTCCGCCGCCGGGTTGCACAACCGTAACGAAGAAGAGTACGCGATGGCCAAGCACGATACCTCCACGCCGCAAGTCCACTACCTGAAGGACTACACTCCTCCGTCTTACCTGATCGACAAGGTCGACCTGACCTTTGACATCCTGGACGAAGCCACCCGCGTCAAATCGCGGCTGGTGCTCAGCCGCCATCCCAAGGCGGCGGCAAGTGGCGAACTGGTGCTGCACGGATCGGCCCGGCTGCTCAGCCTGACGCTCGACGGCGATAGGTTGGCCGAAGACCGCTTCAGTCTGGAAGACGACACGCTGACGCTGACCGGCCTGCCGGACGGCTTCATCCTCGAGGTGGAGACCGAGCTCGACCCGGTGACCAATACCTCGCTGATGGGCCTCTACGCCAGCAACGGCAACCTGTTCACCCAGTGCGAGCCGGAGGGCTTCCGCAAGATCACCTACTACCTCGACCGCCCGGACGTGATGTCCAAGTTCACCACCACCATCGTTGCCGACAAGAACAAGTACCCGGTACTGCTCTCCAATGGCAACAAGGTGGGCGAGGGCATGCTCGACAAGAAGCGCCACTGGGTGAAGTGGGTCGACCCGTACCGCAAGCCGTCCTACCTGTTCGCGCTGGTGGCCGGCAAGCTGGCAGTGCTGAGGGACAGCTTCGTCACGCAGAGCGGCCGCAGCGTGGCGCTGGAAATCTGGACCGAACCGGCCGACCATGACAAGGTCGCGCACGCGATGGCGTCGGTGAAGCGCGCGATGAAGTGGGACGAGGATCGCTTCGGCCTCGAGTACGACCTCGATATCTACATGATCGTGGCGGTCGGCGACTTCAATATGGGCGCGATGGAGAACAAGGGCCTCAACATCTTCAACACCAAGTACGTGCTGGCGCGCAAGGACACCGCCACCGACACCGACTTCGAGGGCGTCGAGGCGGTGATCGGCCACGAGTACTTCCACAACTGGACCGGCAACCGCGTCACCTGCCGCGACTGGTTCCAGCTGTCGCTGAAGGAAGGCCTGACCGTGTTCCGCGACCAGGAGTTTTCGGCCGACATGACCAGCCGCGCGGTCAAGCGCATCGAAGACGTGAAAGGCCTGCGCGCGATGCAGTTCCCGGAGGACGCGGGACCTACCGCGCACCCGATCCGCCCGGACAGCTACATCGAGATGAACAACTTCTACACCATGACGGTGTATGAGAAGGGCGCCGAAGTGGTGCGGATGTACCAGACGCTGCTCGGCCGCGACGGCTTCCAGAAGGGCATGGAGCTGTACTTCCGTCGCCACGACGGCCAGGCGGTCACCTGCGACGACTTCCGTGCCGCGATGGCCGACGCCAACGGCGTCGACCTCGAGCAGTTCGCGCTGTGGTACAGCCAGGCCGGCACCCCGGTGCTCGACGTCGCCGGCGACTACGACCCGGTCGGCAAGTGCTACACATTGACCGTCAAGCAAAGCTGCCCGGCGACGCCGGGGCAGGACAGCAAGCAGCCGTTCCACATACCACTGGCGCTCGGCCTGGTCGGCCGTGACGGTGTCGACCTGCCGCTGCAGCTGGCTGGCGAAGACGCACCGCAGGGCGTGAGCCGGGTGCTCGACGTCACCTTGGCCGAACAGGTGTTCACCTTCGTCAACGTCGAATCCGAACCGGTGCCGTCGCTGCTGCGCGACTTCTCCGCGCCGGTGAAGCTCAGCTTCGACTGGCGCGACGACGAGCTGGCGTTCCTGATCGCCAACGACAGCGACCCGTTCGCGCGCTGGGAAGCCGGCCAGACGCTGGCGCAGCGGCTGCTGCTCGGCCTGTACCGGGACGCGCAGGCCGCCCGCCCGCTGGCGCTGTCGGCGACCATCGCCGACGCCTACCGCGCGGTGCTGACCGACCTGACCATCGATGCGGCGTTCAAGGCACTGATGCTGACGCTGCCGGGCGAGGGTGAGATGCTCGAGTGGCTCGACGCGGCCGACCCGGCGCTGATCCACCAGGTGCGCGACTTCGTGCTGGTCGAGCTGGCGCAGGCGCTGCGCGGCGAATGGCACGAGGCGTTCGATCTCAACCAGACCCGCGACTACAAGCCGCAGGACGCCGACAAACGGGCGCTGAAGAACCTGGCGTTGGCGATGCTCAACCGCCTGCCGGACGACTGGCCGCAGGAGGCGGCGAAGAAGCAATGCTTCGGCGCCGACAATATGACCGACCAGATGGGCGCGCTGGTAGCGCTGAAGGACAGCGATACCGACGCGCGCACCGAGTGCTTCGAGGTGTTCGACGAGCGCTGGGCCGACGACGCGCTGGTGATGGACAAGTACTTCGCGCTGGTCGCCGCGAGCCAGCTGTCGTGCACGCTGGACCACGTAGAGAACGCGCTGGAGCACCCGGCGTTTTCGCTGAAGAACCCGAACAAGGCGCGCGCGCTGATCGGCACCTTCGGCCGCAACCTGCCGCTGTTCCACGCCGCCGACGGCTCCGGCTACCGCTTCGTCGCCGACCAGGTGCTGGCGATCGACGCGTTCAACCCGCAGGTGGCGAGCCGGCTGGTGCAGGCGTTCAACCGCTGGAAGAAGGTCGAGCCGGCGCGTCAGGCGCTGATGAAGGCCGAGCTGGAGCGGATGCTCGCCCAGCCGGAGCTGTCCAAGGACGTCTACGAGATCGTCTCGAAGAATCTGGGGTGAGCCCGGCGCCGGGCTTGCCCGGTTGCTGGAGAGACAACGGCCCGACATCTGTCGGGCCGTTGTTTTGGCTGGTTAAAAAGACATTGTCATAACAGTCGACGGGAATGGCCGGTTTCGGTCAAGCCTGGCCGAACAAGGGGGAAGAAATGGCTGTCAACAACGGGCGCGCCGGCACGCTGCTGTTGCTGGTCGCCTTGTGGGGCATCTGGGGCTACACCTGGGTGCTGTCGAAAGTGGCGCTGGCCTACGTCGGGCCGATCGACTTCGCGCTGCTGCGCGGCGCGCTGGGGCTGACGACGCTGCTGGCATTTCTGCTGCTGACCGGCCGACGGCTGGCTCCGCCGCCGCTGATGCCGACCTTCTGGCTCGGCGTGGCGCAGACCTTCGGCTTCAACGCGCTGTCCAGCCTGGCGCTGGTCAGCGGCGGGGCCGGCAAGGTCTCGGTGCTGACCTACACGATGCCTTTCTGGACGGTGTTGCTGGCGCTCGTCTGCCTGGGCGAGAAGATCCGTCGGCCGCAGTGGCTGGCGCTGCTGATCGCGCTGGCGGGTCTGGTCGGCGTGCTCGAGCCGTGGCGGGGCCTGGAGCTGCGCCCGGCCGAAGCGCTGGCGGTCGGCACCGGCCTTAGCTGGGCGGTGGCCAATATCCTTGCCAAGCGGCTGCGCCATCGCCATCCGCGGCTCGACGTGCTCAACCTGACCTTCTGGCAGATGCTGCTCGGCTACCTGCCGATGCTGGTCTTGGCCTGGTTGGTACCGCAGCGCGCCGTCGACTGGACGCCGACGCTGCTGGCTGTGCTGGTGTTTACCGGCGTCGGCGCATCGGGGCTGGGTTGGCTGCTATGGATGATCCTGCTCGGCCGGCTCAGCGCCGGCACCGCCAGTCTCAACATCCTAGCGGTACCGACGGTGGCGGTCGCGCTGGCGCTGCTGGCCGGCAGCGCGCTGTGGCAGGAGCGGCGGGTTCGCCGGCAGATGTCGCTGCGCGAAGCGGTGCCGGCGAAGTAGGGGGCAGCGACTCGCCGCCGGGCCGGTCGATCTCGGCGGCGGTGGCGTGAATGGTGCCGGGTAGCGCGACGTCACCCTCGCGCCGGCTGCGCCCGGTCACGTAGACGGTGGCGCCGGCGCAATGACACGGCCGGCGCCGCTCCGGTCGCCGGCGATAGTGGCAGGGTTGTCATGGAGTATCGCGAGTCCTTTTTGAAGACAATCGGACAGGGCGCCGCTAGCCTGGTGTCGCTTCGGCCAGCGAGGGCGGCCGGTTTCGCTCCTGCATCGTCAGAATGGGCGTTGTCCTGATTTTTGTCAGGGTGTGGCGCGATGTGATCCTGTTGCGGCTTGACGCGGTCATCGCGGCCGGTAATGATTCAAGCGTTTGCTTGATTGGCTGCGTCAGACGGCCGGCACACGGGAGACGGGGGCAGGATGGCGATTCAGGAAAGCGATCTGTGGGTGCCGGTCGGTAATGGCGGCGACCGGCTCTACGTCAAACGGCTGCAGGGTTCGGCCAACGGTGACGCGGTGCTGATGGTGCACGGCGTGATGGCGAACGGCCGCATCTTCTACACCGACGGCGGCAAGGGGCTGGCGCCGTTCCTGGCGCGCGCCGGTTACGACGTGTTCGTCGCCGACCTGCGCGGCCGCGGCCGCAGCACGCCGAAGATCGACCGCCTGGCGCGACACGGCCAGACCGAGATCATCCGCGAGGACATCCCGGCGCTGTTCGAGGCGATTCGCCGCGAACGCGGCGACGCGCCGGTGCACTGCCTGGCGCACTCCTGGGGCGGGGTGCACATGAGCAGCAGCCTGCTCTGGCAGCCTGAATTAATCGAACGCGTGAAGAGCTGCGTGTGGTTCGGCAGCAAGCGCAGCATCCGGGTGTTCAACCTCAACAAGCTGCTCGAGGTCGACCTGATGTGGAACCGCATCGCCCGCTGGGTGATCCGCCGCTACGGCTATCTGCCGGCGACGCGGATGCGGCTCGGCGCCGACGACGAGACCGACCGCAGCCACTATCAGAGCATGCAGTGGGCCAGGCCCTTGCCCTGGGTCGACGACGACGGTTTCAACTACGCCGAGGCGGCGCGCCGGCTGGAGCTGCCGCCGACGCTGTACCTGGCCGCGCAGAACGACCCCTGCCGCGGTCATCCGCACGACGTGGCGCGCTTCCGCGACGAGTGTGGCCGGCACCGCTCGGTGGTGCGCCGGCTAGGCCGGGCCACCGGCCACCGTCACGATTACGACCACGTGTCGCTGCTGACTCATCCGGACGCGCCGGACGATCACTTCCCGTTGGTGCTCGACTGGCTGGCCGGCCACTACGAGGCGGTGCGCGAAATCCGCTGAGTCGTCCATGTGCTTGACCGAGGCGCTATCCGGCCGATTCGGCCAACCTCGCTCTTGCCAAACGAAACAGCCCGCTCGGTTTCCCGGGCGGGCTGTCTTGTCTTGCCGCGCTGGCGATCAGGCGGCTTGGGCGATCGGACGGGAATGTCCGCTGTAGGCGAGGGTGATGTCCTCGGCAGCCTGCACCACCAGCGAGCCGAGGTGCACGATCCGTTCGTCCGGAATGCGCGATTTCGGGCCGGATACCGACACCGCCGCGAACGGTTCCTTGTTCTCGTTGTAGATGCACGCCGCCACGCAACGCAGGCCGACCGCGTGTTCCTCGTCGTCGAACGAGAAGCCCTGGCGGCGAATGCGCGCCAGCTCTTCCTTCAGTCGTGACGGAGTGTTGATCGTGCTGTCGGTGTACTGCGGCAGGCCGGTCTTGTGCAGCACGCGCGTCACTTCCACGTCGTCCAGCGTCGCCAGGAAAGCCTTGCCGCCACCCGAGGCATGCATCGGCAGGCGGCCGCCGATCGGCGCCAGCATCCGCATCAGCTCACGGCACTGCACCTGGCCGATCATCACCGCCTGGCATTCCTCGTCGTCGAATACCAGCAGGTTGGAGGTCTCGCCGGCCTGTTCCATCAGGCGGCGCAGGATCGGGTGCGCGATCGACATCAGATCGCGGCTGCCGAGAAAGCCGCTGCCGACGGTGAACGCCCGCACGCCAATGGTCCACAGGCCCAGGTCGCCGACCTGCTGCACGAAGCCCATCTGCTGCATCGTGGTCAGTAGGCGGTGGGTGGTCGAGTTGGGCAGGCCGACCTGCAGCGCGAGGTCGGTCAGGGTGACCCCGGCCGGGGATTCGGTAATGCGTTCCATCAGCATCAGACCGCGGGTCAGCGACTGAACCTGGCCGACGCTCGAGGTGGTGCCGTCGGCGGGCCGCCCGCGCGGGTTTCGCTTGGTAGCCGTAGTGCCGTTTGCCATCTACTCAGCTCTCGTCAAAGTTGGACAGAATCCCCACATCATCGGCTGGAAAAGGCTTTCGATCAATGAAGTGGACTGGTTGCGCTCATTTTAGCATGCCTAGCCACGACATTTTGTGTTACGTGTCTTTCTTGACACAAAGAAGGCAGTGGTTTGGGAGGTAAATCCGTATCTGAATGCGGCTGTAACGCGCTGAATGTATGGCTTGCGCCGATGAATTTTTTAAAAATGGAATGTGTTTCCGAAATAATTTGACACGTGTTGGCGGTTGCGAGATAGTGACACCCGAAATTCGGATAACTTTCGCCAAATCATGCGCGGATAACGTGTGAGGGAGATCACAGCATGGCCAAGATGAGAGCAATTGAAGCAGCCGTTCACGTGCTGCGTAAGGAAGGCGTTGATATCGCGTTCGGCGTGCCGGGCGCTGCCATCAACCCTTTGTATGCCGCGATGAAGAAAATCGGCGGCATTGACCACGTGCTGGCTCGCCACGTTGAAGGCGCCTCGCACATGGCCGAAGGCTACACCCGTGCCAACCCGGGCAATATCGGTATCTGTATCGGTACCTCCGGCCCGGCCGGCACCGACATGATCACCGGCCTGTACTCCGCGTCGGCCGACTCGATCCCTATCCTGTGCATCACCGGCCAGGCGCCGCGTGCTCGTATGCACAAGGAAGACTTCCAGGCGGTCGACATCAAGGAAATCGCCAAGCCGGTTTCCAAGTGGGCCACCACCGTGATGGAGCCGGCCCAGGTGCCGCGCGCCTTCCAGCAAGCGTTCCACGTCATGCGTTCGGGCCGTCCGGGTCCGGTGCTGATCGACCTGCCGTTCGACGTGCAGATGGCCGAGATCGAATTCGATCCGGACACCTACGAGCCGCTGGCCGCCTACAAGCCGACCGCTTCGCGTGCCCAGATTGAAAAAGCGCTGTCGTACCTGTTGGAATCGGAGCGTCCGCTGATCGTTTCCGGCGGTGGCGTGATCAACGCCGACGCCGCTGCGCTGCTGACCGAATTCGCCGAGATCGTCAACGTGCCGGTTATCCCGACCCTGATGGGCTGGGGCACCATTCCGGACGACCACCCGCTGATGGCCGGTATGGTCGGTCTGCAGACCTCGCACCGCTACGGCAACGCGACCCTGCTCGAGTCCGACTTCGTGCTCGGCATCGGTAACCGTTGGGCCAACCGCCACACCGGTTCGGTCGAGGTTTACACCAAGGGCCGCAAATTCGTCCACGTCGACATCGAGCCGACCCAGATCGGTCGCGTGTTCTCGCCGGACTACGGCATCGTATCCGACGCCAAAGCCGCGCTGGAGCTGTTCGTCGAAGTGGCTAAAGAGTGGAAGGCCGAAGGTCGTCTGCAGAGCCGCAAGGCCTGGGTTGAGTCCTGCCAGACCCGCAAGCGCACCATGCTGCGCAAGTCCGACTACGACAACGTGCCGGTCAAGCCGATGCGCGTCTACGAAGAAATGAACAAGTTCTTCGGCAAGAATGCCCGCTACGTGTCGACCATCGGTCTGTCGCAAATCGCTGCAGCGCAGTTCCTGCACGTCTACAAAGAACGCAACTGGATCAACTGCGGCCAGGCCGGCCCGCTGGGCTGGACCGTTCCGGCTGCGATCGGCACCAAGGTGGCTGACCGTTCGGCCGACGTGGTGGCGATCTCAGGCGACTACGACTTCCAGTTCATGATCGAAGAGCTGGCCGTCGGCGCCCAGTTCAAGGTGCCGTACATCCACGTGGTGGTGAACAACTCCTACCTGGGCCTGATCCGCCAGGCGCAGCGCATGTTCGACATCGACTACCAGGTACAGCTGTCGTTCGAGAACATCAACTCGCCGGAACTGGGCGCCTACGGTGTTGACCACGTCAAGGTTGTGGAAGGTCTGGGTTGCAAGGCGATCCGCGTGACCGACCCGAACAAGATCGGCGATGCTTTCGCCGAAGCCCGTCGCCTGATGGCCGAGTTCTCGGTGCCGGTGGTGGTGGAAGTGATCCTGGAGCGTGTGACCAACATCGCGATGGGTACCGAAATCAACGCGATCACCGAGTTCGAAGACGTGCTCGACCTGCCGGTCTAAGCGTCACGTAATAGACTTAAAGAGGCAGACTCCGCGATCCGGAGTCTGCCGTTGTAGCGAGTAGAAGGAGACTGTCATGCCGAAGTTTGCTGCCAACCTGACCATGCTGTTCAACGAGGTCGACTTCGTGTCGCGCTTCGAGGCGGCGTCTAATGCTGGTTTCACCGGGGTGGAATACCTGTTCCCGTACGATTTCGACAAGAACCTGTTGGCCGAACAGCTCGACAAGTTCCACCTGAAACAGGTATTGCACAACCTGCCGGCCGGTAACTGGGCCGGTGGCGAGCGCGGCATCGCCTGCCTGCCGGATCGCGTCGGCGAGTTCCAGGACGGTGTGGGTCGTGCCATCGAGTACGCCAAGACGCTGGGCTGTGAGCAGGTCAACGTGCTGGCCGGTATCACCCCGCAAGGCGTCGACGCCGACAAGGTCCGCGAGACCTTCGTGGCCAACATCAAGTTCGCCGCCGACAAGCTCGAGGTCGAAGGCATCAAGCTGCTGATCGAAGCGATCAATACCTTCGACATTCCGGGCTTCTATGTGTCGGGCACCCAGCAGACGCTGGACCTGATCAAGGCATCGGGCAGCGACAACATCTACTACCAGTACGACATCTACCACATGCAGCGCATGGAAGGTGAGCTGGCCAATACCATCAAGGCCAACCTGCCGAAAATCGCGCACCTGCAACTGGCCGACAACCCGGGTCGTTTCGAGCCGGGTACTGGTGAGATCAACTACCCGTTCCTGTTCAAGTTCCTCGATGAGATCGGCTACGACGGCTGGATCGGCTGCGAGTACAAGCCGAAGGCCGGCACCGTGGAAGGCCTCGGCTGGGTCAAGCCTTACCTGGCGTAACGTTCGCCTCGCTGCAATTAACCTACAAGGAGCAAGACAATGAAAATCGGTTTTATCGGTCTTGGTATCATGGGCGCCCCGATGGCGGGCCACCTGGGCAAAGCAGGTCACGAACTGTTCGTGAACACCATCGGCGACGTGCCGGCGTTCCTGAAAGAGTACAACATCACCGTATGTGCGACCGGCAAGGAAGTTGCCCAGGCTGCTGAGGTGATCGTTACCATGGTGCCGGACACCCCGGACGTGGAAAAAGTGCTGTTCTCCGAAAACGGCGTGGCCGCTGGCCTGTCGGCCGGCAAGATCGTCGTCGACATGTCGTCGATCGCCCCGATCGAGACCAAGGAATTCGCCAAGAAGGTCGAAGCGCTGGGCGCCCAGTACCTCGACGCTCCGGTATCCGGTGGCGAAGTCGGTGCCAAGGCCGCGACCCTGTCGATCATGGTCGGTGGTCCAGAAGACGCGTTCAACAAGGTGCTGCCGCTGTTCCAGCTGATGGGCAAGAACATCACCCGCGTCGGTGGAAACGGTGACGGCCAGACCGCCAAGGTTGCCAACCAGATGATCGTCGCGCTGACCATCGAAGCCGTCGGCGAAGCGCTGCTGTTCGCCGCGCGCGCCGGTGCCGATCCGGCCAAGGTCCGTCAGGCCCTGCTGGGTGGCTTCGCCTCGTCGAAGATCCTGGAAGTGCACGGCGAGCGCATGTACAAGCGCACCTTCGATCCGGGCTTCCGCATCTCTCTGCACCAGAAGGACCTGAACCTGGCGCTGTCCAGCGCTCAGAAGATGGGCGTGGCGCTGCCGGCGACCGCTCTGGCTCAGCAGCTGTTCAACACCTGCGTAGCCAACGGCGGCGCATCGTGGGACCACTCGGCGCTGGTACGTGCGCTCGAGAAGATGTCGAACTTCGAGATCCCGGCTCAGCAGTAAGCTCGGATCGTTCAGCCCAGGTTGGCCGAAAGGCCAGCCGGCTGATTCAAACGGGTTGTCCGCAGCCCGTTTCGATCAGCAAGAATATTCCCGCGACAGACGGGCCAGAGACAGTAAGGAGACAACATGAGCCAGCCGATCACCCTCGATGCCCTGCAACGTGATGCCGCCGCGCCGCGCACCTTGCTGCGCCAGCTGTTCGATGTCGCGGTCGATACCGCCCTGCCGTACGACAGCCTGAAACAATACCTGCCGCAAGCGCCGAAAGGCCGCACCGTGGTGATCGGTGCCGGCAAGGGTGCGGCCTCGATGGCCGCCGCGCTTGAAGCTGCATGGCCGGGCGAGCTGTCCGGCATGGTGATCACCCGCTACGCGCACACCGAGCCGACCCGTCAGATCCGTGTGGTCGAGGCGTCGCACCCGGTGCCGGATGCCGCCGGTCGCGAGGCGGCCGAGCAGGTACTCGCCTCGGTGCAGGGGCTGACCGAAGACGACCTGGTGATCTGCCTGATTTCCGGTGGCGGCTCGGCATTGCTGTCGCTGCCGGTGCCGGAGATCCCGCTCGACGACAAGCGTGCGGTGAACAAAGCGTTGCTCAAGTCCGGCGCGGCGATCGACGAAATGAACTGTGTGCGCAAGCACCTGTCTGCTATCAAGGGCGGCCGCCTGGCCGCTGCCTGTTACCCCGCCAAGGTTGTGACCCTGGCGATTTCCGACGTGCCGGGGGACGACCCGTCGGTAATTGCTTCCGGTCCTACCGTGGCGGACCCCACTACCTTCGACGACGCGCGTGCGGTGATCGTCAAGTACGGCATCGAGCTGCCGGCGTCGGTGAAGGCTTACCTCGACAACGCGACCGCCGCGCAGGAAACACCGAAGCCGGGCGACGCCCGTCTGGCACGTTGCGAGACGCACATCATCACTACCCCGCAGGCCTCGCTGCAGGCGGCGGCCAAGTTCGCCCGCGAGATCGGCCTGAACACCATCGTGCTCGGTGACACCATCGAGGGCGAGGCGCGCGACGTGGCGCTGGTGCACGCCGGCATCGTCCGCCAGGTGGTCGGCTTCGACGAGCCGGTGCAGAAGCCGGCGCTGATCCTGTCCGGCGGCGAAACCACCGTGACGGTGCGCGGCAACGGTCGCGGCGGGCGCAACGCCGAGTTCCTGTTGGCACTGGCCGTGGCACTGAACGGTGAGAAGGGCGTCTACGCGGTCGCCTGCGACACTGATGGCATCGACGGTTCGGAAGACAACGCCGGCTGCCTGCTGTCGCCGTGCTCGATCGCTCGCGCCGCCGAGGCCGGCGTCAGCGCCAAGCAGAAGCTCGCCAACAACGACGCCTACAGCTTCTTCGAGAGCATCGACGACCTGATCGTCACCGGCCCGACCCGCACCAACGTCAACGACTTCCGCGCGATCCTGGTGCTGCCGAACTAAGTTTTGCCCTCGGCATGTTCCGATCTCCCTCGGACATGCCTGTTTTACCCCCCTGTTGACCCCGGCCGTGAGCCGGGGCTTTTTTTTGCCCGTTTCCAACTGGCGGCTGTCGGCCACGCTTTAGCTTACTTGCGTATCGGCAAGCTGACGCCGTGGTCTAGCGGTCGTTCTTTATCCTGATGTCGTCGAGGTTCTCGTCCTGCGCCAGCCCGTGGCCGTGCCGCTTCAGCGCGGTCTCTATTCAGATCGAGCCTGCGGTACGCCTCATGGTGATCTAAATCTTTCGGCAGCGCTTGATGGCACCTCTATACGCCAAAGAATTATAAAAAAATAACATTGTTGACATAGGAATAAAGCCTCGGTGAGTATTCAGATTCGCTGTCAGGCCGCGTTAGATGGCCAAACGGCACCGGACGGACTCGCCCGGGTTCGTCATTGAACAAGGAGAATCCCCATGCCACCGATTATTTCCCGCCGTCCCCTCATGCTGAGTGCGTTGACCCTGAGTCTCTCCCTGGCGCTGACTCCGACTCTCACTCAGGCCGATGTCCCGGTCGCCGCCCCGGTCGTCAAATACGATTACGATCAGGATATTTTCCACCCGGTCTATGCCAAGAATGGCATGGTGGCGGCCGAGCAGGAACTGGCCACCCGTATCGGTGTGGATGTGCTCAAGCGCGGCGGGAATGCGGTGGATGCCGCGGTGGCGGTCGGTTTCGCACTGGCGGTGGTGCTGCCCAACGCCGGCAACCTGGGTGGTGGCGGCTTCATGATGCTGCACGATGCCAAGACCGGCCAGGATGTGGCGCTGGACTTCCGCGAAATCGCCCCGGTCAAGGCCTCGCGCGATATGTATCTGGACGACAAGGGCAATGTGGCCGAAGGCCGCTCGCTCTATACCCATCTCGCCGTGGGCGTACCGGGCACCGTGGCCGGTCTGGAGCATGCGCTCAAGCGCTGGGGCACCATGAAGCTGGCCGACGTGATTGCCCCGTCGATCAAGTTGGCCGAACAGGGCGTCACCGTCAGCCCGACACTGGCGCAGATGATGGAAGTGGAAAAGGACAATCTGGGCAAGTGGGATAGTACCCGCGCGGTATTCTTCAAGGATGGCCGGCCGCTGCGTGCCGGTGAGCGTCTGGTGCAGAAAGACCTCGCCAAATCGATGCGCCTGATCGCCAGGCACGGCTCCAAGGTGTTCTATCAGGGCGAGATCGGCGACAAGATCGTCGCCGAAATGGCGCAGCATGGCGGCCTGATCGGCAAGGAGGATCTGAAAAACTACCAGGTGGTCGAGCGGGCGCCGGTGAGTGGCGAGTATCGCGGCTACAAGGTCGTGTCGATGCCGCCGCCCAGCTCGGGCGGTGTCCATATCATCCAGATTCTCAACCTGCTGGAGCGCTACCCGCTGTCCCAGTACGGTGTGAACAGCGCACAGAACATCCACTACCTGGCCGAGTCGATGAAGCTGGCCTATGCCGACCGTGCCGAGTACCTGGGCGATCCGGGCTTTGTGAAGGTGCCGGTCAAGGGGCTGACCTCCAAGCGCTACGCCGACGAACTGGCGCAGAAGATCGACAAGGTCAGGGTGCTGCCGGCCGCGGCGATCAAGCCAGGCAAGCCGCAGCCGTACGAGAGCGACCAGACCACCCACTTCTCCATCGTCGATGGCAAGGGTAATGCGGTAGCGGTCACCTATACCCTCAACCTCAACTTCGGCAGCGGCATCGTCGCCCGTGGCACCGGCATCCTGCTCAATGACGAGATGGACGACTTTTCCGCTAAGCCGGGCGTCCCCAATGCCTACGGCCTGATCGGCGGCGAAGCCAATGCGATCCAACCGGGCAAGCGTCCGCTGTCGTCGATGTCGCCGACGCTGGTACTCAAGAACGGCAAGCCGTGGCTGGTGACGGGCAGCCCGGGCGGTGCGCGCATCATTACCACCACCCTGCAGACCATCGTCGACACCATCGACTTTGGCATGAACCCGGCAGAAGCCGCGTCTACGCCACGGGTGCATCACCAGTGGCTACCGGACGAACTGCGCGTGGAAAAGGGACTGAGCCCTGATACCCTGCAGATCCTGCGCAACCAGGGCTACAAGGTGGCGGAGAAGCCGACCATGGGCCGCACCCAGACCATTCAGGTGCGTGATGATGGCTTGTATGGTTATTCCGATCCGCGCAACCCGGACGGTGCCACCGCCGGATTCTGATCGGCCCGGCCTCCTGAACTGGCAGCCGCGCGCGGCTGGCTCGGTAGCTGACGAGAACCCCCGACCTTTCGGGGGTTCTGCCTTTTGCAGCCCATCAAGTCCGGGGCAGGTCAGTAGCCTTGGCCAGTCGATCCCGCTCAGGCCAAGCTTCCCTGTATGCCGTCCGGCAATGCAGTCCACATTGAACGCTGGCCGAAAAAAAAACCGGCGCACGCGCCGGTTATCAAGAGAGGACCCATCATCGTTGTGATCAGCGGGAGTATTCACCCACCCGCACGATCAGCATGGTGTTGGTGCCGCCGGGCTTGCCCAGCGGTTCACCGATAGTCATCAACAGCAGGTCGCCGCGCTGTACCGCGCCGTGCTCGAGCAGGGCACGCTCGGCCTGGGCCAGCGCTGCCTCGCGGCTGGTCGCGATCGCGTCGGTCTTCAGCGGGAACACGTCGCGGAAGATGCTCACCTTGCGGCGGGTCGATTCTTCCGGAGTGACCGCGTAGATCGGCACGCCGCTGTCGACCCGGCTCATCCACTGGGTGGTCGAGCCGGAGTGGGTGAGGGCGGCAATCGCCTTCACGCCGATGTGCTGCGCGGTGAACAGCGCGGCCATCGCGACCGACTGGTCGATCTGGCTCTGCTCGCGGTTGAGCAGTTCCTGATCCAGGCTGTTGACGTAGGATTTTTCCGCTTCGGCGCAGACACGCGCCATCGCTTCGACGGTTTCCACCGGGAATTGGCCGGCGGCGCTTTCGGCCGACAGCATCACCGCATCGGTGCCGTCCAAGACCGCGTTGGCCACGTCGGACACTTCGGCACGGGTCGGGATCGGCGCGGTGATCATCGACTCCATCATCTGGGTCGCGGTGATCGCAAACTTGTTGTTCAAGCGCGCTTCGCGAATCATCCGCTTCTGCAGCGCCGGCACCGCCGCGTCGCCCACTTCCACCGCCAAGTCGCCGCGCGCCACCATGATGCCGTCCGAGGCCAGCAGGATCTCGGTCAGATTGGTGATCGCTTCGGTACGCTCGATCTTGGCGACCAGCAGCGCGTGACCATTGGCTTCCGCGACCAGGCTCCGCGCTTCACGCATATCGTCGCCCGATTTCGGGAACGACACGGCGATGTAGTCGGCGGCCAGTGCTACGGCGGTTTTCAGATCCTGCTTGTCCTTGGCCGTCAGCGCCGGGGCCGATAGGCCGCCGCCTTGCTGGTTGATGCCTTTGTTGTTCGACAGCTTGCCGCCGACCCGGACCACGGTGTGGATCTCGTCACCGTCGACGCGCTCGACATCGAGCACGATCCGGCCGTCGTCGAGTAGCAGCACCGCGCCGGTGGCGACGTCACGAGGCAGGTTCTTGTAGTCGAGACCGACGCGCTCCTGGTTGCCGAGGTCACACTTGGCATCGAGGATGAAGCGGTCGCCCTTGGCGATCTGGATGGAACCGTCGGCGAACTTGCCGACGCGGATCTTCGGACCCTGCAGGTCGGCGAGGATGCCGACGGTGCGGCCGACGTTCTCGGCGGCTTGGCGGGCGAGGGCGGCGCGGGCGATGTGGTCGTCGGCGGTACCGTGCGAGAAGTTCAGCCGGACGACGTTGACGCCGGCTGAGATCATCCGTTCAAGCGTGGAAAGGTCGTTGCTGGCAGGGCCGAGCGTGGCGACGATCTTGGTGCCTCGGAACATGGTGTATCTCCTCGTTGTTTTATCGTGCGGCCAACCGCTTGCGAGGTTGGCCGTACCAAGGGCACTACGTTAGACCGACTTAGTTACCGCTCCATTGCGCGATGACTGCGCGCTCGTCGTCGGTCATCTGGGTCATGTTGGCCAGCGGCATGTATTTCGATGCCACGGCCTGTTTGATGCGGGCGGCGTTGGCCTTTACTTCGGCCGGATTGTCCAGGTGGATACCGGCCGGGGCTGCGGCAAAGCCGGGTTGGGTCGGCTTGGCCGCGTGGCACGCGGTACAACGGGTAGTCAGGATGTTGTCGACCTTGTTGAAGGTGACGTCCTTTGCATCCCCTCCGGCTGCGGCGGTAGCGGCTGCCGGAGCAGAGGCAGTCGGCGCTGCCGAGGTAGCCGAGACGCTGCTATCGGCCTTGGCCACCGGGGTCGGTTCAGCCGGCTTCGGTGCGGCGATGAACGCCACGACGGCCAGGACCGCGGTACCCAGTGTCGGCAGGGCGACCAAGTTCTTGCCCGAGTGACGCAGCACGAAGTACTGGCGGATCAACGCGCCGGATACGATCAACAGCGACATGATGATCCAAGCATTCTCGTTGCTGTAGGTGAACGAGTAGTGATTGGAGATCATCAGGAACACGACCGGCAGCGTGAAGTAGGTGTTATGCACCGAGCGCTGCTTGCCGCGCTTGCCGTCCAGCGGGTTGGCAGCTTGGCCGGCCTTGATAGCCTCCACCATGCGGCGCTGGCCCGGGATGATCCAGAAGAACACGTTGGCCGACATGCTGGTCGCCATCACGGCACCGGTCAGCAGGAAGGCGGCACGGCCCTGGAAGATATGGCTGGTCAGGAAGGCAACGACCACGACCATCACCGCCACGGCGATACTCAGCACGCCGTCACGGTTCATGTTCGGGCTGATGCGACGGCACAGCTGGTCGTATACGAACCAGCCGCCGACCAGGAAGGCCACGGCGATTGCACCGGCTTCCGCGCCGGACAGCTTGGCCGCCCATGCCCAGGTGCTCGACGGGTTCACCAGGTAGATGCTGGCGTTGGCGAGGTAGAGCAGCGAGAACAGTGCGAAACCGGACAGCCAGGTGGTGTACGACTTCCAGTACGACCAGTGCAGGTCTTCGTTCAGCTCAAACGGCGGGTTGGTCAGGTATTTTTGGTTGTGATAGAAGCCGCCGCCATGCACGGCGAACATTTCGCCGAACACGCCGCGTTTCTTGCTGGCCTCGTCTTTCGGCGCGTGCAGGCTGTTGTCGAGCATCACGAAATAGACGGACTCGCCGATCCAGGAGATGGCGGCGATCACGTGCAACCAGCGCAACAGCAGGTTGGCAAACTCAAGCAGGTAGTTTTCCATGGTATTGAATCTCGATAGTTCCTAAGAGTCAGCTGCCGCGGTATGTGGAATAAGTCCACGGTGTCACTACCAGCGGCACATGGTAGTTCTCGCTGGCGTCGGCTATGCCTAAGCTCAGCACCACCTGGTCGACGAAGCGCGGTTCGGGAACCGACACTCCCTTGCGGGCGAAGTAGTCACCCACATGGAAACCAGCTCGTACATGCCGGCCTTCGGGCTATTGCCCTTCAGCAGCGGCTTGTCGCACTGGCCGTCTAGGTTAGTATGGATTTCGGCCCGCTTAACTGTGCTGGCCGTTTTCCATCTTGGTATTGGATCTCGATAGTTCCTCGAGAATCAGCTACCACGGTATGTGGAGTAAGTCCACGGCGTTACTACCAGCGGCACATGGTAGTTCTCGCTGGCGTTGGCAATACCAAAGCGCAGCACAACCTGATCGACGAAGCGCGGTTCGGGAACCGACACCCCCTTGCGGGCGAAGTATTCGCCCACATGGAACACCAGCTCGTACACGCCGACCTTCAGGCTATCGCCTTCCAGCAGCGGCTTGTCGCATCGGCCGTCTTGGTTGGTATGGGTTTCGGTCAGCTTGCTGCGCTGGCCGTCTTCCACCTTATAGAGTTCACAGAGCACTTCTGCGGCGGGTTTGCCGTGCATGGTGTCCAACACGTGCGTCGACAGTTTGCCCATCTCGATTTCTCCTGTTCTTGTACGACCGAGGCCACCGGCCGGCCCTGTTGTAGCCGTACAAAAATTGTTAACAATTTGTGTTGACGATATTGTCCGACGACACCAATAATTGTCAACAAAATTTTGGAAACGTTTCCCGGATCATGGAAACACGACGAGGCCGACGATGAGCGAAGCTTTCGGAACAGAGGTACAGATGGCGGCGGGCGAAGCGCCTGTCTCCTCTCGTCTGCTGGAGGTGGCCGAACCGGTCAATGAAGTCGAGCGCATCTATTCGGAGATCTTCGATGCGGTGATCGACCATCGTTTGCTGCCCGGCGTGAAACTGACCGAGGCGGTGCTGTGCGACGTGTTCCGCTGTTCGCGTGGCACGGTGCGCGCAGCCCTGGCGCGATTGTCGCACGACAAGATTGTCGAGCTGCTGCCGAACCGTGGTGCCTTCGTCGCCACCCCCGACCTGAAGGAAACCCGCGACGTGTTCGAGGCGCGCCGGATGGTCGAGGGCGCGATTCTCGACAAGCTCTTGACCCTGCCCGATCTGTCGCTGCGCCTGTTGCCGCTGCGCCAGATGGTCGAAGAGGAGCGTGCCGCATTCCGCAGTAAGGATCGGGTGACCTGGATCCGCCTTTCCAACGCCTTTCATGTCCAACTGGCCAAGCTCTCCGACAACGAGGTATTGACCGACCTGATGCACAGCCTGGCCTCGCGCACCTCGTTGATCATAGCGCTCTACGACGTGCCGGGGCGCAGCGCCTGCTCGTTTGACGAACATGACCGCATTCTCGCCAGCCTTGAAGCGCGTGATCGCGCCGGCGTGCTGGACGCCATGAATCATCACCTGCAGGACTGCGAGCGCCGCTTGCGTTTCGACGACGACGGCATCCAGGCAGACCTCAGGGCCGTTTTCAACCTGAAGCGTTGAGTCTAAAGACTAAAGTAAGGAAGCCAAAGATGAGCAAGCAATATCCACGCGATCTGATCGGTTACGGCCGCAACGTCCCGCACGCCAACTGGCCGGATGGCTCGCGCGTGGCGCTGCAGTTCGTCCTCAACTACGAAGAGGGTGGTGAGAACTGTGTGCTGCACGGCGACAAGGCTTCGGAGCAGTTCCTGTCCGAGATCGTCGGTGCCGCCGCGTACGAAGCGCGTCACATGTCGATGGAGTCGATCTACGAATACGGCTCGCGCGCCGGTGTCTGGCGCATCCTGAAAGAATTCGAGAGCCGTGGCTGGCCGCTGACCATCTTCGGTGTGGCGACCGCCCTGCAGCGTCATCCGGAGGTGACCCGCGCCTTTGTCGAGGGTGGCCACGAGATCGCCTGCCACGGCCTGAAGTGGATTCACTACCAGAGCATCGACAAGGAAACCGAGCGCGAGCATATGCGTGAGGCGATGCAGATCATCAAGGAGCTGACCGGCGTGACGCCGAAAGGCTGGTACACCGGTCGTGACAGCCCGAACACCCGCCAACTGGTGGCCGAGCAGGGAGAGCTGACCTACGACGCCGACTACTACGGCGACGACCTGCCGTTCTGGACCGAGGTGGAGCTGTCCGACGGTTCGATCAAGCCGCACCTAGTGGTGCCGTATACCCTCGACACAAACGACATGCGCTTCGCCACCCCGCAGGGCTTCAACACCGGCGAGCACTTCTACCAGTACCTGAAGGATGCGTTCGACGTGCTGTACGAAGAGGGCGAAACGGCGCCGAAGATGTTGTCGATCGGCATGCACTGCCGTCTGCTGGGTCGCCCGGGCCGCTTTGCCGCCTTCCGCCGCTTCCTCGACTACGTCGCCAGCCACGACAAGGTGTGGATCGCCCGCCGTGTCGACATCGCAGAACACTGGGCTGAAACCCACCCGTACAGCAAATAAGACCAGGACAAGATCATGAGCAACACCATTTCCCTGCAAGCCCTCAACGACGCCCCGGTGGCCGAGTTCGTCGCCGTGCTCGGCGGCATCTTCGAACACTCGCCGTGGGTAGCCGAGCGCGCGGCCGAAAAGCGCCCGTTCGCCAATATGGCTGAGCTGCACGCCACGATGATCAACGAGATCGAAGAGGCGGGCCTCGAGGCGCAGCTGAAGCTGATCCGTGCCCACCCGGAATTGGCCGGCAAAGCGGCGGTACGCGGTGAGCTGACCGAAGAGTCGACCTCTGAACAGGCCGGCGCCGGCCTCGACAAGTGCTCGCAGGAAGAGTTCGAGAAGCTGACCCGCCTGAACGCCGAGTACAACGCCAAATTCGGCTTCCCGTTCATCCTGGCGGTCCGCGGTTACGACCGCGCCGGCATCATCGGCGAGTTCGAACGCCGCACCGCGCTGCCGGTGGAGCAGGAGCGCGCCGAGAGCCTCAAGCAGATCTACAAGATCGGCGGCTTCCGCCTCAACGACCTGATCGTCGGCTAATCGCGGACTGATCGGCTATACCTCTTTCGGCCAACCTGCACGCAGGGTTGGCAGAAGGAACACAAACCCATAAAAGGAGAACAACCATGGCAGCACCGAATGCTCCGGTAGGAACCGTCATCAATGCACCGGCCGTAGACGCGCCGGAATTTGCGACCCGCTACACCAACCTGGCCCACCCGGACTTCGGCGCCAAGGTCCTGTTCTGCACCGACGAATGGTTCGCTCCTGCCGAGCGCATGCTGCAGGCGTCCGAGCCGGTGTTCATCGTCGGCAAGTTCGACGATCACGGCAAGTGGATGGACGGTTGGGAAACCCGCCGCCGCCGTAACGGCGGTCACGACTACGCCATCGTCAAGCTCGGTCTGGCCGGCGTGATCAAGGGTTTCGACATCGAGACCAGCCACTTCACCGGCAACTTCCCGCCGGCCGCCTCGGTGGAAGCCTGCTACAGCGAAACCGACCCGACCGACGCGACCGTCTGGACCGAAATCGTCGCCACCAAGAGCCTGAACGGTCACTCGCACCACTTCATCGAAATCTCGGACGAGCGTCCGTGGACCCACCTGCGCCTGCACATCTACCCGGACGGCGGCGTGGCTCGTTTCCGCGTGTATGGTCAGCCGCAGTGTGACTGGGACAAGAAAGACCAGAGCCAGGTATATGAAGTGTCGGCGCTGGAAAATGGCGGCCGCATCGTGGCGTACAACAACGCCCACTTCGGCGTGCCGTTCCGCCTGGTGATGCCGGGTCGCGGTGTGAACATGGGCGATGGCTGGGAAACCCGCCGCCGCCGTGAGCCGGGCAACGACTGGTGCATCGTCGAGCTGGGCCATCCGGCGATCGTCGAGAAGATCGAAGTCGACACCGCACACTTCAAGGGCAACTACCCGGACCGCGTGTCGATCCAGGCTGCTTACGTGACCAACAGCACCGACGAGTCGATCGTCACCCAGGCGATGTTCTGGGACACCCTGCTGCCGGAACAGAAGACCGACATGGACAAGCAGCACTACTACGGCAAGGAGCAGATCCGCGAGATCGGCCCGGTGACGCACGTGCGCCTGAACATCTTCCCGGACGGTGGTGTCAGCCGCCTGCGCATCTGGGGCAAGCTCGCCGACTAAGCGCCTGGTGACATGACGTTTTGGCCCCGCCCTCGGAGGGCGGGGTCGTCATCAAAATAGAGGAGACCACCACCATGGTTACGTTGAAACTTGAAGCGCTGACCAAAGAAGCCTTCGCCCCGTTCGGCGAAGTGATCGAAATCGCGGGCAGCGACTGGTTTCCGATCAACAACGGCACCACCCAGCGTTATCACAAGCTCGGCCTTGCCGACGTAGTTGGCGAAGGCGGCCAGGTTGCCATCAGCATGGCGCGTGGCGACGCATTCAATTTCCCGCTGGAAGTGAAGATGCTGGAGCGCCACCCGCTCGGCAGTCAGGCCTTCATCCCGTGTAGCAATGCCCCATTCGTCGTCGTGGTCGCCCCAACTGGCGCGGACGGCAATCCCGACGAGTCCGGCCTGAAGGCGTTCTACGTCGAGGGTAACCAGGGCGTGAACTACTTCCGCGGCACCTGGCACCACCCGCTGGTCACCATCGGCCAAGTTGGCGACTTCATCGTGGTCGACCGCGTCGGCCCGGGTCACAACTGCGACGAAGTCGATCTCAAACAGGTTTACCAACTGAAGGGCAAGAACGCCTGATCCGGCGTTCGCTTAATCCAAGCCCCAGCTTACCAGGAGTTGCTTTACGTCTGATTTTCGGTGGGGCGGCTGTTCATGCACAGTTGTTCCGCCTTTCCGGCCGCTTAGGCCAGCCAACAAGACAGCACACTCAAGATCAATAGCTGTCTGGTCAAAATACCAAGGAGAAATGCATGAGTGAGAATCAGGCCGTTCACCCGGTGGATGAAAAGCTGCCGCTTGGCCAGCTGTTTACCCTAGGTCTGCAGCACGTGCTGGTGATGTACGCCGGTGCGGTGGCTGTACCGCTAATCATTGGCGGTGCGCTGCACCTGCCCAAGGAGCAGATCGCCTTTCTGATCAGTGCCGACCTGTTTTGTTGCGGGGTCGTCACGCTGTTGCAGTGCATCGGTATCGGCAAGTTCGGCATTCGTCTGCCGGTGATCATGGCGGTGACCTTCGCCGCCGTCGGTCCGATGATCGCGATCGGCACCAACCCGTCACTTGGTTTGCAAGGTATCTATGGCGCGACCATCGCCGCCGGCCTGATCTCGCTCTGCCTGGTTCCACTGGTCGGGAAGGTCATCCGTTTCTTCCCGCCGGTCGTTACCGGCATCGTGATCACCTCGATCGGTCTGTCGATCATCGGCGTGGGCATCAACTGGGCGGCCGGTGGTCGTGGCAACCCTGACTTCGGTAACCCCGTCTACCTGGGTACCTCGCTGGCGGTGCTGGTGTTCATCCTGCTGATCACCCGCTATGTGAAGGGCTTCTTCAGTAACATCGCGGTGCTGCTCGGCATGGGCTTCGGCTTCGTGATCGCGCTGGCGTTGGGCAAGGTTAGCTTCGACGGCCTGGCGCAAGCGGCCTGGTTCGCCCCGATCATGCCGTTCCAGTTCGGCCTGCCGAAGTTCGAGCTGTGGTCGGTGCTGACGCTGACGGTGGTGATGCTGATCACCTTTATCGAATCGATGGGGATGTTCCTGGCGCTCGGTGAACTGGTGGAGCGTCCGGTCGATCAGAAATCGCTGGTGCGCGGCCTGAACGTCGACGCGCTCGGCACGGTGATCGGTGGCCTGTTCAACTCCTTCCCGCACACCTCGTTCTCGCAGAACATCGGCCTGGTTGGCGTGACCGGCGTGCGTAGCCGCTGGGTGGGGGTGATGGCCGGCGCGATTCTGCTGACCTTTGGTCTGGTGCCGAAGATGTCGGTATTGGTGGCGTCGATCCCGACCTTCGTGCTCGGTGGCGCCGGCATCGTGATGTTCGGCATGGTGCTGGCGACCGGTATCAAGATCCTGGGCAAGGTGGACTACGTGAGCAATCGCCACAATATGTACATCGTGGCGATCAGCATCGGCATGGCGATGATCCCGACCGTGTCGCCGGAATTCTTCCACCAGATGCCGAAAGCACTCGCCCCGCTGCTGCACAGCGGCATCCTGCTTGCGACGCTGACGGCGGTGGGCTTGAATCTATACTTTAATGGTGCTAAGGAAGCGGCGGCCGAGGCCGGCCACGGTGAAGTATTGGTGCCCAACGCCGGCGGGGTGTCGCATTAAGTCCGTTCGTCGAGTGAACAGATGATGACATTGCTACTGCATTAAGATATTTTGCATGGAGTGATTGCCGGCGGTTTCTGCTGAAGCCGCCGGCACTTAGCGGTGAATTCATCCGGCTGTCGGACGGCATTGTCCGGCAACCGAATGGAGTTACCCCAGCCCTGGCGGGCTGGATTGCATCCAAGAACAGGTATAGTCGTTACCCGGTTCGTCAGGGCCGGGATTGCTGCAGTATCCGAGTTTTCGACTAGTGTCCTGCATCGTGGTATCACCATCGGAGTCCGGGAGGCCGTTCGGCCAACCTTCTTCCAGAACGGCGGCCAACAGCAGGAGGGGCCAGCCATCGCGGGAACGCAAGTTCCTGCCGGTTGCAGCCGTAACAGCGCCGGCGTTGTGCCATCAGAAAACGACCCGGCGGAACAGGAAGAGGAGAATGACATGACTCACCGTACAACAGTCCGGTTTTTGCTGAACGGCCAGCTGCATGAAGTGGTGCCGACGTCGCCCACCCAGACGCTGCTGACCTACCTTCGCGAGGACGTCGGCGCGACCGGCACCAAGGAAGGCTGTGCCGAGGGTGACTGCGGTGCCTGCACCGTTACCGAGGCCACCCTCGAGGCCGATGGCCAGGTGCACTTCCGCGCCATCAACGCGTGCATCCGTTTCGTGCCGACGCTCGACGGCAAGGCGATCTGGACCGTCGAAGGCGTCGCCCAGCCGGACGGCAGCCTGCACCCGGTCCAGCAGGCGATGGTCGATTGCCACGGTTCGCAGTGCGGTTTCTGCACTCCGGGCTTCGTGATGTCGATGTACACCATGTACCAGAACGGCGACGTCAAGCCGTGCCGAGACGAGGTGCTCGACAACCTGTCGGGCAACCTGTGCCGCTGCACCGGCTACCGTCCGATCATCGACGCGGTCCAGGCCATGGGCGACTACCCGGCGGTCAACCTCGACATTGCCTCCCTCACCGAACAGCTCAAGGCGATCCGTCCGGACCGCACCGTGGCGCTCGAAGGCAACGGCCAGCGCTTCTTCGCGCCGGCGACCACCGCCGAACTGGCCTCTCTCTACGAACAGTACCCTGACGCGATCATCCTCGCCGGTGGTACCGACGTCGGCCTGTGGGTGACCAAACACCTGATGACGCTGCAGACCGTCATCTACCTCGGCAACGTCGAGGAACTGAAGACCATCGAGCAGAGCGACGGCGAGATCCGCATCAACGCCGCCTCGCTGCTCAACGACGCGTTCCCGGTGCTGGTCAAGGAATACCCGGAAGTGGAAGAGATGTGGAAACGCTTCTCGTCGATGCCGATCCGCAACTCCGGCACGCTGGTCGGCAACGTTGCCAACGGCTCGCCGATCGGTGACTCGGCGCCGATCCTAATCGCCATCGGCACCCGCGTGGTGCTGCGCAAGGGCGAACGCCGTCGCGAGCTGGCACTGGAAGACCTCTACCTCGACTACCGCAAGCAGGACCGCGAGCCAGGCGAGTTCGTCGAAGCGATCATCGTGCCGAAACGCCGCGCCGACCAGGCGGTGGCGACCTACAAGCTGTCCAAGCGTTTCGACCAGGACATCTCGGCGGTATGCGGTGCCTACTCGCTGCGCCTCGACAGCGGCAAGGTGGTCGAAGCCCGCATCGCCTACGGCGGCATGGCCGCCACCTCGAAGCGTGCGCTTGCCACCGAGAAGGCGCTGAACGGCCAGGCCTGGGCCGAAGAAACGGTGCGCGCCGCGATGGAGGCGATGGGCGACGATTACCGCCCGATGACCGACATGCGCGCTTCCAGCGACTATCGTATCAAGACGGCTAAGAACCTGCTGTTGCGGTTCTATCTTGAATCTACCGGCGCGGCTGACACCCGTGTGTGATCGCCAAGATACGAATCAGAGATAGAGGAACTACCATGCAAAACATTCAACACCGCACCGTTGGCCAGTCGCTGTTTCACGAAAGCGCCCATCTGCACGTGACCGGTCGTGCCAACTACACCGACGACATCCCCGAGCGCAGCGGCACGCTGCACGCCGCGATGGGTCTGTCCGCCAAGGCGCATGCCAAGATCAAGTCGATGGACCTGTCGGCCGTGAAGAGCGCGCCGGGCGTCATCGCCGTGATCACCCTCGACGACGTGCCGGGCGACAAATACCTCGGCCCGTTCCTGCACGACGAGCCGGTGTTCGCCGACGGTGAAACCCTGTACGTCGGCCAGCCGATGTTCGCCGTTGCGGCGACCAGCCACGACCTGGCGCGCCGCGCCGCCAAGCTGGCCCGCGTCGAATACGAAGACCTGCCGGCGATCCTGACCGCCGAGCAGGGCGCCGAAGCAAAGTCCTACGTGCTGCCGCCGGTCCATATCGCCCGCGGCGACGTCGACGCCAAGCTGGCCGGTGCACCGCACCGCCATGACGGCGACTTCTACGTCGGCGGCCAGGAGCAGTTCTACCTGGAAGGTCAGATCGCCTACGCGCTGCCGGGCGAAGACCAGGACATGCACGTCTACTGCTCGACCCAGCACCCGTCGGAAATGCAGTTCATGGTCGCGCACGCGCTCGGCCAGCCGGTGCACGGCATCAAGGTCGAGTGTCGCCGCATGGGCGGCGGTTTCGGCGGCAAGGAGACCCAGTCGTGGTACTTCGCCACCGTGGCGGCCATTCTCGCGCGCCAAACCGGCAAGCCGGTTAAGCTGCGCGCCGACCGCGACGACGACATGATGATCACCGGCAAGCGCCACGACTTCCGTGCGCTGTTCGACGTCGGTTACGACGACGACGGCCGCATCCTCGGCGTGAAGTTCCAGTATCAGCTGCGTTGCGGCTTTTCGGCCGACCTGTCCGGCCCGGTGGGCGACCGTCAGATCTTCCACTCTGACAACACTTACTACCTCGACACCTTCGATATCCTGTCGATCCGTGCCAAGACCAACACCCAGTCGAACACCGCGTTCCGCGGCTTCGGCGGCCCACAGGGCATCATCGCGATCGAGTACGTGATCGACGACATCGCCCGCAAGCTCGGCAAGGATCCGCTGGAGGTGCGCAAGGTCAACTTCTACGGTAAGACCGAACGCAACGTCACCCCGTATCAGATGACGGTGGAAGACAACGTGATCCATGAACTGGTCGGCCAGCTCGAGGCGAATTCGGAATACCAGAAGCGCCGTGCCGAGATCGACGCGTTCAACGCCACCAGCCCGGTGCTGAAGAAGGGCCTGTCGCTGGTGCCGGTGAAGTTCGGTATCTCGTTCACCGCCACCCAGTTCAACCAGGCCGGTGCGTTGCTGCACATCTACACCGACGGTTCGGTGCTGATCAACCACGGCGGCACCGAAATGGGCCAGGGCCTGAACACCAAGGTCGCTCAAGTGGTGGCCGAGGAACTGGGCATTGACTTCGCCCGCGTGCGCGTGTCGGCGACCGATACCTCCAAGGTACCGAACACCTCGGCGACCGCCGCGTCGACCGGTACCGACCTGAACGGCAAGGCCGCTCAGGACGCCGCGGTGAAGATCAAGGCTGCGCTGGCCGAGTTCGCTGCGACCAAGTACGGCTGCACCACCGACGAGGTGAAGTTCCGCGACAACCAGGTGATCTGCGGCGACAAGGCATCGGTACCGTTCGACGAGTTCGTTCGCGTCGCCTACACCGGCCGCGTGCCGCTGTGGTCGTCGGGTTTCTACCGCACGCCGAAGATCCACTACGACTTCGCCACGCTGACCGGCCGCCCGTTCTTCTACTTCGTGTACGGCGCCGCCTGCTCGGAAGTGATCGTCGATACGCTGACCGGCGAAAACCGCCTGACCCGCGCCGACATCCTGTACGACGCCGGCAGCTCGATCAACCCGGCGATCGACATCGGCCAGATCGAGGGCGGCTTCATCCAGGGGATGGGTTGGCTGACCACCGAGGAGCTGTGGTGGAACAAGGACGGCAAGCTGATGACGCACGCTCCGTCCACCTACAAGATTCCGGCCGTGTCCGACTGCCCGCCGGTGATGAACGTGAAGCTGTTCGAGAACAGCAACGCCGAAGAGAGCATCTACCGCTCCAAGGCGCTGGGTGAACCGCCGCTGCCGCTGGGCATGTCGGTGTTCCTCGCGATCCGCGACGCGATCGCCTCGCTCGGCGAAGGCCGTGTGGCGCCGCCGCTGAACGCCCCGGCCACCGCCGAAGCGATCCTGAACACGATCGAGGTGGTGCAGGCAGAGGCGCGCGCGAAGCAACTGGAGAAGGTGACGGCATGAGCTTTCGCCCGGCAACCGGCGCCAACTGGCTCGCCGTGCTCGGCGCCGCGCAAGCGGCCGGCGAGCCGGCGGTGCTGGTGACGGTCGCGCGGGCCGAAGGCTCCACCCCGCGTCGTCCCGGTGCCCGGATGGTGGTCGGGAGCGACTGGCAGGCCGACACCATCGGTGGCGGCATGCTGGAGTTTCGGGCGATCGACGAGGCGCGTGCGATCCTGGCGCAGGCGGCAGCCGATGCGGCCGCGCCACGCCGGCTGCGGGTGCGCATGTCGCTGGGCGCGAGCCTGGGGCAGTGCTGCGGCGGCGTCGCGCATCTGGCGTTCGAACTGATCGACGCTGCCGATGCCGACTGGCTGCAGCAGCTGGCGCTCGCCGATCGGGCACGCCAGACGCTGGTGCGCCAAGTGCCGTTGCAGTCGAGCGCGCCTCTGACGTTGGCCGAACGCGACGAAGTCGGGGAGACCCGGCTGCTGCGGCTCGATGATGCCGAATGGCTGATCGACGTGGTGCATCCGGCGACGCTGCAGGTGGTGCTGTACGGTGCCGGCCACGTCGGCCAGGCGCTGGTGCACGTGCTGTCGGCGCTGCCGTGTCACGTCACCTGGCTCGACCCGCGCGATGACGTGTTCCCGGCGTCGCTGCCGGGCAACGTCGTCGCCGAATTCGGCGACGAGGGCGACGTGGCGCGTCAGCCGGCCGGTGCCTACTGGCTGATCCTGACGCACAGCCACACGCTCGACTTCGACATCCTCGAAGCGGTGCTGCGCCGCGACGACGCGGCCTACGTCGGCCTGATCGGTTCCAAGTCCAAGCGGGCGAGCTTCGTGCGCCGCCTGCGCGACAAGGGGCTGAGCACCGACAGCATCGATCGGCAGCTGACCTGTCCGATCGGTGTCGGCGGCATTGCCGGCAAGGAGCCGGCGGTGATCGCGGTGGCGGTGGCCGCGCAGCTGTTGCAGCGTTTCGAGGCCAGCCGGCTCACCGAGGCGATGCCGCGGCGTTAAGCTTTGCAGACCGTCGTGTTTCGGGAGGGACGCGACGGTTTTTCTCTTCCCTCCTGCGCCGGTACGCGCTTCAGTCCGCTGGTTTATCTGACCAACGAGCCGAAGCCCGCCAACCGACGTCCAAGGGTTTCGGCAAATTCTTGATCGAGAAGGCTGTCATGACCCGTACTCTGTTTACCCATATTCATACCCTCGCCACCATGGACGACGCGCGCCGCGAAATCGCCGACGCTGCCCTGCTGGTCGAGGACAACCGCATCGTGCGCGTCGGCACCACCGCCGAGCTCGCCAACGAGACGGCCGACCGCGTGGTCGACCTGACCGACCACCTGGTGCTGCCGGGTCTGGTCAACACCCACCACCACATGTACCAGTCGCTGACCCGGGTGATCAAACCGGCGCAGGACTGCGAGCTGTTCGACTGGCTGAAGGCGCTGTACCCGATCTGGGCCGGCTTGACCCCGGAGATGATCCGCGTGTCGACCCAGACCGCGATGGCCGAGCTGCTGCTGTCCGGTTGCACCACCGCCTCGGACCACCTCTACATCTATCCGAACGGCTGCCGCCTCGACGACGCGATCGAAGCCGCTACCGAGATCGGCATGCGTTTCCACGCCAGCCGCGGCGCGATGAGCCTGGGCGAAAGCAAGGGCGGGCTGCCGCCGGACCGCGTGGTCGAGGAAGAGGACGCGATCCTCACCGACATGCGCCGTCTGGTCGAGGCCTATCATGACGCCGAGCGTTTCGCGATGACCCGTATCGTGCTGGCGCCGTGTTCGCCGTTCTCGGTGACCACCGACCTGATGCGCGAGGCGGCCAGCTTGGCGCGCTCGTACGGCGTGTCCCTGCACACCCACCTGGCGGAAAACTACAAGGACATCGACTTCTCGCGCGAAGTGTTCGGCAAGACGCCGACCGAGTACGTCGAGGACCTCGGCTGGGTCGGTCACGATGTCTGGCACGCGCACTGCGTGCAGCTGGACGCCGAAGGGATCGAGCTGTTCGCGCGCACCGGCACCGGCGTGGCGCACTGCCCGTGCTCGAACATGCGCCTGGCCTCCGGCATCGCCCCGATCCGCGGCATGCTCGACGCCGGCGTGAAGGTCGGCCTGGGCGTGGACGGCAGCGCGTCGAACGACGGCGGCCACCTGCTCAACGAGGCGCGCCAGGCGATGCTGCTGCAGCGCGTCGGCCGTACCGACCCGGGCGCGCTGACCGCGCGCGAGGCGCTGTGGATGGCGACCCGCGGTGGTGCCGGTGTGTTGAACCGCGACGACATCGGCCAGCTGTCGCCGGGCTACGCCGCCGACTTCATCACCTTCGACCTGAACCAGCTCGGCTTCTCCGGCGGCCTGTCCGACCCGCTCGCCGCGCTGGTGTTCTGCGCTTCGGCCAACGTGACCAACAGCTTCATAAACGGCCGCCAGGTGATCGACAACGGTCGCCTGACCACCGTAGAAATGGTGCCGCTGATCGGCCGCCACAACGCGCTGGCGCGCGAGCTGATCAACGCCGCGCCGTAAGCGCTTTTCCTCTTCCCGTATGCTTAGGCCAACCTCGTCCGGGGTTGGCCTTTTTTATTGGCTAAGCAGCGGATTTGCCGCTTTTTGTCCATGATCGGCGTCGAACAGCCGGGCAATCTGTCGTGCTAGAATCGTTGGCAATAAATCAATGCATAAGACTTAGGGATTGCCATGTCAGGGAACACTTTTGGCCTGCTGTTTACCGTAACCTCGTTCGGCGAAAGCCATGGGCCGGCGATCGGCTGCGTGGTGGATGGCTGCCCGCCGGGGCTGGAAATCGACGAGGCCTACATCCAGGCCGAACTCGACCGCCGCAAGCCGGGTACCAGCCGTCACGTTACCCAGCGTCGCGAGCCGGATACGGTCGAGATCCTGTCCGGCGTGTTCGAAGGCAAGACCACCGGCACGCCGATCGCGCTGCTGATCCGCAACACCGACCAGCGCAGCAAGGACTACGGCAATATCGCCGATACCTTCCGCCCGGGGCACGCCGATTACACCTACTGGCATAAGTACGGCATCCGCGACTACCGCGGCGGCGGGCGCAGCTCGGCGCGTGAGACCGCGGTACGGGTGGCCGCCGGCGCGATCGCCAAGAAATGGTTGGCCGAGAAATATGGCATTGTAATTCGCGGCCACATGAGCCAAATTGGTGAAAAGGTGATCCCGTTCAAGAGCTGGGACGATGTGCCGACCAACCCCTTCTTTGCCGCCGACAGCAGCGTGGTCGACGAGCTGGAGGCGTATATGGACAGCATCCGCAAGAGCCTCGATTCGGTCGGCGCCAAGCTGCGCGTCGTCGCCGAGAATGTACCGGTGGGCTGGGGTGAGCCGGTATTCGATCGTCTGGACGCCGATATCGCCTACGCGATGATGAGCATCAACGCGGTGAAGGGCGTCGAGATCGGTGCCGGCTTCGGCAGCGTTACGCAGCGCGGCTCCGAGCACGGCGACGAACTGACGCCGACCGGCTTTGCCAGCAACCATGCCGGCGGTATTCTGGGCGGCATTTCCACCGGCCAGGACATCGAGGTGTCGATTGCGATCAAACCGACCTCCAGTATTGCCACGCCGCGCCGATCTATCGATAAACAGGGTAATCCGGTGCAGATGGAAACGCACGGCCGCCACGACCCTTGCGTGGGTATCCGCGCTACGCCGATCGCCGAGGCGATGTTGGCGCTGACGCTGATCGATCATGCATTGCGGCACCGTGCGCAGTGCGGCGATGTGGTGGTGACGACGCCACGTATCGCGGCCCGTCAGCCATAACCGATCGGCAGCCTTGGGCTGCCGTTTTTATTTTTTTACAGGTCTATGCTCAAACACCTGCTCGAAGGTCTGACTAGCGGCTTTGGCCGCCAACGTGAAACCGAACCCTCGGCCGGCACGCCCGCCGGCGCGCCGGTAGAGGCAGAAGCGGCCGAGCTGCCGCCGTCGCTCGGCTTCGTGTCGCATCAGCCGCTCTACGACAAGCAGCTGAAGGTGGTGGCGTACGCGTTGTCGGTGCGGCGCGGCAAACGGCCGCTTAACTCGGCGCTCCAGCAGGCCGAGTTCGACCGGTTGATGCTCGGCACGCTGAAGAACCTCGACGTCGGCAAGTTGCTCGCGTACCGCAAGGCCTTCGTGCCGGTGTCGCTGCACGCGTTGGACGATGCGCTGTTGACCGAGCTGCCGGCGACGAGCGTGATCTACCGGCTCGAACCGCCGCTGGCCGGCGAGGCGCTCGATCGGCCGCTGCTGGAGCGGCTCGACCGCTTGCAGAGTTATGGCTATCGCTTCGCGCTGGAGCCGGCACGCTTTGATGCCGAGCAGTTCGAGCTGTTTCGCCGGATGAACTTCTTCATCGTCGACTTCGCCGCGCCGGCACCGCAGGTGCTGGAGCCGTTCCTCGAGCAGCTGCCGCAGCGCTATCCCAAGGCGCGCTGGATCGGGTTCAACATCGGCTCGGCCGAAGAGCTCGACCTGTGCCTGCACGGCGTCGGCGCGCGCCAGTTCGCACTGTTCCACGGCGCGATCCTGCCGCTGTTGAAGAGCCTCGACGAGAACGAGCGGATCGACACCGAGCAGCTGCGCATCCTCGAGATCATGCGGCTATTGCGCGCCAACACCGACAGCAGCCAGATCGAGGCGCAGTTCAAGCGCGACTCGGTGCTGCTGTTCAAGCTGCTGCGCTTCATCAACACGCCGAGCAACGGCTTTGCCAAGGAAGTGCAGACCATCGAGGAGTCGCTGTTGCTGCTCGGTCGCGAGACCTTGTTCAAGTGGCTGTCGATGCTGCTGTTCACCGCCAAGAAGGAGTGCGCGCGCTCGTTCGGCCTGCTGGAAAAGTCGCTGATCCGCGCCCGCTTCATGGAAAAGCTCGGCAATGTGCGCAGTCGAGTCGAGCGCGAGCAGCTGTTCCTGACCGGGATGTTTTCGGTGCTCGACGCCTTGCTCGGCAAGCCGCTCGAGGTTGCGCTCGAGCCGCTCGACCTGCCGGCGCCGGTACAGGCGGCGTTGCTGCAGCACAGCGGCGCGTTTGCCGACCGTTACGCGCTGGCGCTGGCGTGCGAGGCCGGCGACGTCGAGCAGATCGACCCCTTGGTGCAGCGGCTCGACTGCGACGCGGCGCAGATCAGCCAGTACTACGCCGAAGCGGTGCTGTGGGCGCAAGAGATTCTGCAGCAGGGCACCTTGGGCGACGGTGACGGCTGAGCCTTGCTGAACCCCGACTGGAATGCCAGCGCCCCGCTCAAAGCGGGGCGTTGTCGTTGGTGGGCTACTCGCCGGTGGTAGCCGGCTTGCGGCGCGGGCTGCGCCGCGGCTTCTTCTCGGCCTGGCGGCTGCGGTAGTAGGCTTCGAGCGCCTCTTCGGCGTTGATGATGTGCTGGCGCAGGAAGGCGGCGGCGCTGATCGCGTCCTTGCACCGGCACAGCGCCAGCAGTTCGGTGTGCTCGCGGTGCGCGCGGTCGCTGAAGTCGGTGAGCAGGATCTGCATCCGGGTGTAGCGGTCGGTACGGTTGTGCAGCTGCTCGATCAGCGCCAGCGTCTGCGGCCGGTTGGCGGCCCGGTACAGCGCCAAGTGGAACTGGGCGTTGAGGATGCCCCAGGTGTTGACGTCCTTTTCCTTTAGCGCGGTTTCGAAGCGCGCGAGCAGCGCCTCGGCCTTGTCGAGGTCGGCCTGGGTCTGGCGTGGGATCGCCTCGAGCAGCACATCGCACTCGAGCAGCACCCGAACCCGCAGCAGTTCGACGATCTCGACCAGCGACAGCTGCGACACCACCGCGCCGCGGTGGTCGTTGATGCTGACCAGACCCTCGGCCTCGAGCTGGCGCAGCGCCTCGCGCAGCGGTACGCGGCTGATGCCCAGCTCGCGCGACAGTGCGACCTGGCGCAACTGGGTGCCATCCGGCCATTCGCCGGTGAGGATGCGCTGGCGCAGCGCGTCGGCGGTGCTGGAGGTGAGGGTTTGGCGCGGTGCGTCGCTGGGCTTGTCGGACATGGTGTTCTCTTTCAGTAGGCGCTAACAGTACCACAGCGGGCCGCGGCAGAAAAAAGCCCCCGTGCGGGGGGCGTAAGGTGGAAACACCAGGGTAAAAGGGTCATGCGGCGACGTAGGTGGTCTTTACCGCGGTGTAGAACTCCATGGCGTAGCGCCCCTGTTCGCGCGGGCCGTAGCTCGACGCCTTGCGGCCGCCGAACGGCACGTGATAGTCGACCCCGGCGGTCGGCAGGTTGACCATCACCATGCCGGCCTCCGCGTGGCGGCGGAAATGGCTGGCGTGCTTCAGCGAGCCGGTGCAGATGCCGGCGACGAGGCCATATGGAGTGTCGTTGGCGAGCGCCAGCGCGTGCTCGTAGTCGTCGGCCTTCATCACCGCCGCGATCGGGCCGAAGATCTCCTCGCGGTACAGCGGCTGCGCCGGATCGCCACCGGCAAACAGCGCCGGCGCTAGGTAATGGCCGCGGGTCGGCCGCTCGAGCAGCTCTCCGCCGCATAACAGTTCGGCACCGTGCCGGCGTGCGTCGGCGATCGCCGCCAGGTTCTTGGCGAGCTGGTCGGCGCTCGCGACCGGGCCGATCTGGCTGTCCGGCGCCAGTGCGTGGCCGACGCGCAGCGCGGCGCAGCGTTCGGCCAAGCGGGCGACGAAGGCGTCGTGGATGCCGGCAGTGACGATCAGCCGGCTGCTGGCGGTGCAGCGTTGGCCGGTGGAATAGAACGCGCCGTTCAGCGCCGCCTCGACCGCGAGCTCGAGATCGGCGTCGTCGAGCACCACCAGTGGATTCTTGCCGCCCATCTCCAGCTGCACCTTGATGCTGCGCGCCGCGCAGTCGACGGCCAGCTGACGGCCGGTCGCCTGCGAGCCGGTGAAGCTCAAGGCATCGATGCCGGCGTCGAGCAGCGCCGGGCCCAGCTCGCGACCCGGGCCGATCACCAGGTTGAATACCCCGGCCGGCACGCCGGCGCGCTGCAGGATGTCGGCGAGCGCCCAGGCGCTGCCCGGCACCAGTTCGGCCGGCTTCAGCACCACGGTGTTGCCGAACGCCAGGGCCGGCGCCACCTTCCACGCCGGGATCGCGATCGGGAAGTTCCACGGCGTGATCAGCCCGACCACGCCGACCGGCTCGCGCGACACCATCACCTCGACCCCCGCCCGCACCGACGGCAGCGCCTCGCCCGCCAGCCGCAGGGCCTCGCCGGCGAAGAAGCGGAAGATCTGCCCGGCACGCACGACCTCGCCGACCGCTTCGGTCAGGGTCTTGCCTTCCTCGCGCGCCAGCAGGGTGCCGAGCTCGCGCTGGCGCGCGAGGATCTCGGCGGCGACCCGCTCGAGCAGGTCGGCGCGCTGCTGCGGCGTGGTGGCGCGCCAGCCGGGCAGGGCGGCGCGCGCGGCGGCCACCGCCTCGCGCACCGTCGCCGCGTCGGCCTGCGCGTACTCGCCGACAGGGTCGGCTAGGTCCGACGGGTTGTCGTTGAGCAGCACGGCGCGGCTCTCTCGCCATTCGCCGCCGATCAGGTTGGCATGCATCGTGGGGCTCCTCACAACGCCGGCAGGGCGGGGCGGCGGTCCAGGCCGGCCTGGATGATGCCGGCGACCCGCTCGCGCTCGGCCCCGGCCAGCGGCAGCCGCGGCGCGCGCACATGCTCGGTACCGACGCCGATCAGCGCTTCGGCCAGCTTCAGGTTCTGCACCAGCTTGGTCGACACGTCCAGGTGCAAGAGCGGCGCGAACCAGCGGTAGATCGCGCGCGCCTCGTCGATCCGGCCAGCCTGGACTAGCCGGTAGATCGCCACCGTCTCCTTCGGGAACGCCACCACCAGCCCGGCCACCCAGCCGTCGGCCCCCATCAGCAGGCTCTCCAGCGCCAGGTCATCGACGCCGGAGAACAGCGCGTAGCGCTCGCCGACCACGTTGATCAGGTCGGTGAGGCGGCGCACGTCGCCGGACGATTCCTTGATCGCGACGAAGCGCGGCTCGTCGGCGAGCTCGGCGAACATCGCCGGGGTCACGTCCACGCCGTAGGCGAGCGGGTTGTTGTAGACCATGATCGGCAGGTTGCTGGCGGCGGCGACGCGACGGAAGTGGTTGACCGTCTCGCGGGCGTCGGACACGTAGCGCAGCGCCGGCAGCACCATCAGCCCGGCCGCGCCGGCCTGTTCGGCACGGCGGGCCAGCGCGCAGGCGTCGCGGGTGCTGTCCTCGGCGATGGTCAGCAGCACCGGCACCCGGCCGGCCGCTTCGGCCAACGCGGCCTCGAGCAGCGCGATCTTCTCGTCGGCGTTCAGCGTCGACGCCTCGCCGAGCGAGCCGGCGAGGATGATGCCGTCGACCCCGCAGTCGATCTGCCAGTCGATGTGGCGGCGGGTCGCTTCGAGGTCCAGCGATTCGTCGGCGTGAAACTTGGTGGTGACGGCGGGGAACACCCCTTTCCAGCGTGCGTGCATTGCTCTCTCCTTGGCAGTGGGCCCGGTCGGGCTTTGCAAAAAATGTATACAAAATTTGCCGTAATTGCATGCATAAAATGCGCTGTTGCAGACAAGACTCAACGTGTATTCATCGCATTGCTGCGCTTGAAATCCAATGAATATAGGCATTTTGTCTCAGTTTTTGCGAGATTTTGCTGCGCTGCAACGGTGTTGTATTTCGATTTTTCGTCGATTTTTATTGTATTCAAAAATGCCATTGCCTACAGTGGTTGCAAACCCGAGGAGGCAGCGAGATGGCAGTGAGCGAATTCGAGTGCATCGACGGCCACACCTGTGGCAACCCGGTGCGGCTGGTGGTAAAGGGCGCGCCGACATTGCACGGCGATACCCAGGCCGAGCGCCGGCAGGACTTCCTGGCGCGCTACGACTGGATGCGCACCGGACTGATGTTCGAGCCGCGCGGCCACGCGCAGATGTCCGGCGCGTTCCTGTATCCGCCGACCCGCGACGACTGCGACGTGGCGGTGCTGTTCATCGAGACCAGCGGCTGCCTGCCGATGTGCGGCCACGGCACCATCGGCGTGGTGACGCTGGCGATCGAACACGGCGTGGTGGAGCCTAAGACCCCAGGAGTGCTGAATCTCGACACCCCGGCCGGCAAGGTGGTGGCGCACTACACGCAGGTCGGCCGCAAGGTGAGGTCGGTGCGGATCACCAACGTGCCGTCCTTCCTGTACCTGCGCGACGTGTCGGTGGCGCTGTCGGCGCTCGGCGAGATCCGCGTCGACATCGCCTACGGCGGCAACTTCTATCCGATCGTCGAGCGCCAGGCCAACTACCGCGACATGGCCGATTACAGCCCGGCGCAGCTGGTGTCTATGGGCCGCGAACTGCGCGACGAGCTCAATCGCCGCTACGACATCGTCCACCCGCTCGATCCGAACATCCGCGGCGTGCGCCACGTGCAGTGGACCGGCGAGGCGACCACAGAGGGCGCGCATGGCCGCAACGCGGTGCTGTACGGCGAGTCGGCACTGGATCGCTCGCCCTGCGGCACCGGCACCTCGGCGCGGCTGGCGCAGCGCTACGGCCGCGGCCTGCTGAAACCGGGCGAGCCGTTCGTGCACGAGAGCCTGATCGGCAGCCAGTTCATCGGCCGCATCGAGGCGGAAACCACGGTCGGCGACTACCCGGCGATCGTGCCGAGCATCGAGGGCTGGGCGGTGGTCACCGGCTACAACCGCCTCCTGCTCGACGATGCCGACCCGTACGTGCACGGCTTCGAGGTGGCCTGAGATGGCGGCAGAGCATGTGGCCGAATCGGTGATCGTCGTCGGGGCGGGGGTGGTCGGCATCGCCTGCGCGCTGCAGCTGCGCCTGGCCGGTTTCGACGTGACGCTGCTCGACCGCGGCGAGCCGGCGCGCGAGACCTCTTACGGCAACGCCGGCGCGTTCGCGATCAGCGACATCATTCCGCTCGCCGAACCGGGGGTGCTCGCCAAGGTGCCGGGCTGGATGCTCGACCCGCTCGGCCCGCTGGCACTGCGCTGGCGTTATCTGCCCAGCTTGGCGCCGTGGCTGGCGCGCTTCGTCGCCGCCAGTCGGCCCAGGCGGGTCGCCGAGCTGACCCGGGCGCTGGCGGCGCTGCTCGGGCGGGTCAACGCCGACTATGAACCTTTGATCGAACGCGCCGGGGTCGGGGCACTGTGGCGCCGTCATGGCTCGCTGACGCTGTACCGCGACGCGGCGGAGCTGGCCGCAGCGCAAGGTGGCTGGGACGAGAAGCGCCGCCACGGGGTCGGCTGGGAGCGGCTGGCGAACGGCGCGCTGCGCGAGCACGAACCGGTGCTCAACGGCGGCTGGCAATGCGCGATCCGCGTGCTGGACTGGTCGCATGTCGACGACCCGTACCTGTTCAGCCGCGGCCTGTTCGACGCATTCCTGCGGGAGGGCGGACGCTTCGTGCAGCAGGAGGTCGGCAGTCTCGCGATCGAGCACGGTCGGGTGGTCGGGGTCGACACGGCGGGGCAGGGGCGGCTGAGCGCCGACCGGGTGGTGGTCGCCTGCGGCGTCTGGAGCGACCGCTTCACCCGCCGCTACCGGATGCCGCTTCAGAGCGAGCGCGGCTACCACGTCACCCTGCCGCACGCCGGGGTGACGCTGCACCACTTCATCCAATGCGCGAGCGAGAGCTTCGTGATCCTGCCGATGGCCGATGGCGGGCTGCGTCTGGCCGGCACGGTCGAGCTCGCCAGCCGCGATGCGCCGCCCGACTGGCGCCGTGCGCACATCTTGATCGACAAGGCCAAGCGCATCGTCGGCGAGTTCTGCACCGACGGGATGAGCGTCTGGATGGGCAATAGGCCGTCGCTGCCGGACACCGTGCCGGTGATCGGCCCGGCGCCCGACGTCGCCGGGCTGTACTTCGCGTTCGGCCACGGCCACCTCGGCCTGACGCTGGCCGCGACCACCGGCGCGCTGATCCGCGACCTGGTCGCCGGTGCCGTACCCGACATCGATATCCGGCCGTACCGGCTCGACCGCTTCTGAGGTCGGCCCCTTTAAAACACGGCCACCCGCGATGCACGGGCGGCCATCCCGGCCTTCGGCCAACCTTGTCTACAGAGAAGGAGTTGCACCATGAAGCATCGCTTTCCCGTCGGTCTGCAGTGTGTGTTGGCGCTTGGCGGAATGATGGCGCCGTTCGCGATCGCGTCGGCCCAGGCCGACACGGTGGTGAAGATCGGCTTCGCGTCGCCGTTGTCCGGCCCGCAGGCGCACTACGGCAAGGACAACGAGAACGCCACCAAGATGGCGATCGACGACCTGAACGCCAAGAACCTGACCATCGCCGGGCAAAAGGTCAGGTTCGAGCTGGTGTCCGAGGACGACCAGGCCGACCCGCGCATCGGAACGCAGGTGGCGCAGCGGCTGGTCGACTCGGGGGTGAAGGCGGTGCTCGGCCACTTCAATTCCGGCGTGTCGATCCCGGCCTCGCGCATCTATTCGGACGCCGGCATCCCACAGCTGTCGGTGTCGACCAACCCGACATACACGCAGCAGGGCTACAAGACCACCTTCCGGCTGGTCGGCAGCGACAGCCAGGTCGGCGGCGCGCTCGGCCAATTCGTGGTGAAGACGCTGAAGGCCAGGACCATCGTCGCGATCGACGACCGCACCGCCTACGGCCAAGGCATCGCCGACGAGTTCGTCAGAGCGGTGAGCGCGCAGGGCGGCAAGGTGGCGCGGCGCGAGTACACCAACGACAAGGCCACCGACTTCACCGCGATCCTGACCTCGATCAAGCCGCTGAAACCGGACGTGGTGTTCTACGGCGGCGCCGACGCGCAGGCCGCGCCGATCGCCAAGCAGATGAAGCGGCTCGGCATCAACGCACGGCTGCTCGGCGGCGACATGCTCGATACGCCGACCTTCATCAGCCTGGCCGGCTCGGACGCGGCCGGTAACTACGCCGGCGTGCCGGGCGGCGTGCTGGCGGCGCGGCCGGCGGGCAAGGCGTTTGAGGCGCGTTACAGGGCGCGCTTCAAGCAGGACGTGGTGCGGCTCGGCCCGCAGTTCTACGACGGTACGATGATGGTCGCCGAGGCGATGAAGCGGGCCGACTCGGTCGAGCCGGCCAAGTACCTGCCGGTGCTCGCCAAGCTGAGCTACTCGGGCGTGACCAGCGATTTCAGCTTCGATGGCAAGGGTGACCTGAAGAAGGCGCCGGTGACGATCCTGAAGGTGAACGGCAGCAATTGGGATGTGCAGTCGGTGGTGCAGTAAAGGGGAGGGTGCTTCGGCCAAGCCCAACAATAACGCCACCGCAGGGGGACCCGCGGCGGCGTTGTGGTGTCGGGCAAGTGCTTGGAAAGGCTCAGGCGGTGGCCGCCACCAGCGACGGATAGATGCCGATTGTGGCCGGCAAGCGCGACAGATCCTGCAGTCGCTGCAGTACCGGGCTGGAGCCCGCGAGACGAAAACGGCAGTCCGACGCCAGCCGCTCGCGCAGCGCCAGCAAGGTGGCGATGCCGGTCGGGTCGATGAAGTCGAGCCGGGACAGCTCGAACACGATATCCGGGTGCTGTTCCAGCACCGGCAGGAACGCCTCCAGGATCGCACCGGAGTTCACTTCGTCGAGTCGATGGACCAGCAACTCGGCCACCGTCCACGGCGGCTGTTGGGCAAAGCGGATCAGCATCACACTTCCTTCCGTGTGATCGGCGAGCGTCCCGACGGGGCGCGCCTCATGCCACACTATAGCTTCCTGACACGGTGACTCGCGCTAGCTCTCCATCCGTCGCCGCAACGCCCGGCTGAGCAGTTCGACCGCCCACGACAACAGCAGCATCGCGATGATCAGCGTCGCCGCGGTGCGCTGCTGGAACAGCGACAGCGCCAGATACAGCTGGGTGCCGATGCCGCCGGCGCCGACGATGCCGAGCACGGTGGCGATGCGGATATTGTTCTCCCAACGGTACAGTGTGTACGCGATCCACTGCGCCAGCACCTGCGGCAGCTGGCCGTAGGCGAACGCGGCGAAGCGGCCGGCGCCGGCGGCGAGCAGCGCCCGTTCCGGCTCCGGCGCGGCGTTTTCCAGCGTTTCGGCGAACAGCCGGCCCAGTACCCCGGAGGTATGCAGCGCCAGCGCCAGCACCCCGGCCGCCGGGCCGAGGCCGACCGCCAGCACCGCCAGCGCTGCCCACAACAGGTCCGGCACGCCGCGCAGCAGGTTCAAGAGCAGCCGCGACAGCGCCTTCAAGGTCACGCCGAAGCGGCCGGCCGCCGGCAGCGCCAGCAGCGCGCCGCCGACGAAGGCGAGCGCGCTGCCGAGCAGCGACATCGCCAGCGTCTCCAGCACGCCGCGTCCGGCGCTGGCGAGCAGCGCCGCATTGTGCTCGGGCGGGAAGAACTCGCGGGCGAAATGGCCGACCGCGGCGAAGTCGAACGCGTCGTTCGGCCAGGCTTGGCGCAGCCACCACCAGCTGCCGAGTACAGAGGCGAAGGCCACCAGAGCGATCGTCACCGTGCCGGCGCGGCTGTCGAGCGCGTGGCGGCACAGCCGGCTGATCGCCTCGGTCAGTGCGACCAGCAGCAGGAACACCAGCAGCAGCGTGCTGACCTCGCCGCCGTTGAGCATCTTCAGGCTGGTGTCGATCAGCTGGCCGACGCCGCCGGCGCCGACGAAGCCCATCACCGCCGAGGCGCGGATTGCGCATTCCCAGCGGTAGACGCTGTAGCTGACCAGCTCCGGCAGCGCTTGCGGCAGCGCGGCCCAGAAGAAGCGCGCCAGCCGGCCGGCGCCGCTGGCGGCGAGCGCCTGCGCCGGGGCGGCCGGTTGGGATTCGAGGATCTCGGCGTAGACCTTGCCGAGCATGCCGCCGTACGCGACGCCGATCGCCAGCACCGCCGGCAGCGAGCCGAGGCCGACCGCGCGCACGAACAACAGCGCCCAGACGATTTCCGGCACGCCGCGCAGCGCCACCAGCAGGCCTCGCAGCAGGCTCTTGGCGGCTTCGGCCAACCTGGACGGCGGCTCGTCAGTCAGCCGCGCCGCGTCGAGCGCCCGGCTGGTCGCCAGCGCCGCCGGCAGGCCGATCGCGATCGCCAGCGCCAGGCCGAGCGTGGCGCTGGCCAGCGTGGTCACCGTCTCGTGCAGCACTTCGCCGAGGAAGAAGCCGTCGTGCGCCGGCGGCAGGAAGCCGGCGACGAAGCCGAGCCAGACGTGGAAGGTGTCGGCGCTGAGCAGCGCCAGCGGGTCGAAGCCGGTCAGCACGAAGGTCGGCGCGAGCAGCGCCAAGAGCAGCAGCGTGGCGATGCAACGTTGGCCGAACGCCGGGTCGCGGGCCGGGTTCAGCATGGCCGCTCCCGCGGCAGCGGGGCGGCGGCCGGCCATGGCTCGACCGGCTGCTCGTCGGCGTACAGCGCGGCCAGTTGCGCCTCGCTGACCTGCGCGCGCGGCAGGTCGAACACCACCCGGCCCTGGCGCACGCCGATCAGGCGCGGAAAGAACGCCAGCGCCAGTTCGACCGAGTGCAGGCTCATCAGCAGCGTCGCGCCGCGCGATCGCGCGTCGTCGGTCAACAGCCGCACCGTCTGTTCGGCCAACCGCGGGTCGAGCGCCGATACCGGTTCGTCGGCCAGCATTAGCCGTGGCGCCTGGTAGAGCGCGCGGGCGATGCCGACGCGTTGGCGCTGGCCGCCGGACAGCTGGTCGCAACGCTCCCACAGCCGCTCGGCCAGGTCGACCCGGCCGAGCGCAGCTTCGATTTCGGCGGTGTCGTGCGGCAGCAGGAGCTGGCCGAGCGCGGCGGCCAGCGACTGGCGGCCGAGCCGGCCGGCGGCGATCGCGTTGACCACCCGCTGCCGCGGCGGCAGCGGCGGGCTCTGGTAGACGGTGCCGATGTCGCGGCGCAGCGCGCGCAGGCGGCGCGCCGGCAGCGCCCACGGCGTCTGGCCGAGCAGCGTCAGCGTGCCGGCGTTGGGCTTCAGTACGGTGTTGGCGAGCAGCAGCAGGCTGGTCTTGCCGGCACCGGACGGGCCGATCAGCGCCGCCTGCTCGCCGTCGGCCAGCGCCAGCGAAATCTGGTGCAAAACGGGTGAGCCGCCCAGCGACAGGCTCACCCGGTCGAACGTCAGGCTCACTTCAGCAGGCCCGCCTCACGCGCGGCGGACTCGATGCCGCGGTAGTTGTCCGGCTTGGTCGGCACGAAACGGGTCGCGCGCTGCAGCTCGAGGATGTTCTTCTGCTCGGGGTCTTTCGGGTCGAGCTTGAGGAAGGCGGCGGTGATCTTCTTCACCAGCGCCGGGTCGAGGTTGCCGCGCACCGTCCAGTTGTAGTCGTAGTACGGCGGGGTGGTGGCGATCACCTTCACCTTGCTCTGGTCGACCTTGTGGCTTTCCACCAGCTTGTCCCACACCGAGGCGTTCAGCACGCCGCCCTCGACCTTGCCCGAGGCGACCCACGCGACGGTGGCGTCGTGCGCGCCGGAGTAGGCGACGTTCTTGAAGAAGGTTTCCGGCTTGATGCCGTCCTTCTGCAGGAAGTAGCGCGGCATCAGGTGGCCGGAGGTGCTCGACGCCGAACCGAAGGCGAAGTTCTTGCCCTTCAGGTCCTTCAGGCTGTTGACGCCCGACGCGGTGTTGGCGATGAATTTGCTGGTGAACTTGGTGTCTTCCTCGCGCTGCACCAGCGGGATCACCTTGCCGCGTTCCTTGGCCTGCACGTAGGTGAAACCGCCGAGCCAGGCCATGTCGAGCTTGTCGGAGGTCAGCGCGGTGACCACGCCGGCGTAGTCGGTCACCGGTATGAACTGCACCTTGAGGCCGGTTTCTTTTTCGAGATAGGCGCCGAGCGGGGCGAACTTGCGCGCCAGTTCGGTCGGGGCCTCGTCGGGGATGGCGGAGACACGCAGCACGTCTTGGGCAAAGGTGGTGCCGGCGCACAGCAACAGCGCGGCGCTGGCCAGGGTGGTGGACAGTCGGGTCATGAAGGGCTCCGGGGCGGACGATAGGCCGCCGTATGGGTCGGAAATGGACGACAGGCGTCCGGATCGGTGGCGGGCGAAAAGCCGCCGTGGCGTGACAAAACCGCGCCGTTCGGCCGACATTATCGCTGCTGCGGCGCGGAACGGCCAGTAACGACAAGCCCCGCACTGGGCGGGGCTGTGGGTCGGGGCCGGCGACGCTTAGGCCGCGCCGGGTTGGCGCTTGCCGAACCAGACGAACAGGATCGCGCCGAGCACGATCATCGGCAGGCTCAACCACTGGCCCATGCTGACGGTGAACGAGTGGCCGAAGATGCCGGCGTCCGGCATCCGGAAGTACTCGCAAATGAAGCGGAAGCTGCCGTAGCCGATCAGAAACAGCGCCGAGACCTGGCCTAGCGGGCGCGGTTTGCGGCTGAACAGCCACAGGATCGCGAACAGCGCGAGGCCCTCGAGCAGGAATTCGTAGAGCTGCGACGGGTGGCGCGGCAGCGCGCCGTAATGCAGGAGCTGCGACATCAATTCGGGCGACTGCTGCGCCATCGCCATGTCGTCGCTTTGCGCCTGCGGGAACAGCATCGCCCACGGCAGCGTCGGCTCGGCCGGCCGGCCCCACAGCTCGCCGTTGATGAAGTTGCCGATCCGGCCGGCGGCCAGGCCCAGCGGCACCAGCGGCGCGATGAAGTCGGTCACCTCCCAGAAGCTGCGCTGGTGGCGGCGTGCGAACAGCGCCACCGCGACCAGTACGCCGATAAAGCCGCCGTGAAAGCTCATCCCGCCGTTCCACACCGCGAGGATTTCGCCCGGGTGCGAGAAGTAATAGTCCGGCTGGTAGAACAGCACCTCGCCGAGCCGGCCTCCCAGGATCACGCCGAACACGCCGTACATCAACAGGTCGTCGAGCAGCTTGCTGGTCATGAAGGTCGAACTGGTCTTGATGCGGCGGTTGCCGAGAACCAGGAACAGCATGAAGCCGGCGAGGTACATCAGGCCGTACCAGTGCACGGCGAGTGGCCCGAGCTTGATCGCGACGGGGTCGAACTGGGGATGAATGAGCATTTGTCAGTAGGGTGCGAATGCGGTAAAAGAAGGTTGACGAAATTATACGGAAAGCGTTCCCGCGCGTCGCGCACTCTACCGAGTGCAGCGGCGCCTTTGCCGTTTTATCTGGTACCCCGGGGGACTCGGTATGTCGTGCGATGTTACGCCATCGCCCATTACCGGAACGTTGGCCGCGAAGATTAAGCTGACAAAGGAATCACCATGCCCCACTACCGTTCCCGCACCTCGACCTCTGGCCGCAACATGGCCGGCGCGCGCGCCCTGTGGCGTGCCACCGGCATGAAGGACGACGACTTCGGCAAGCCGATCATCGCCATAGCCAACTCGTTCACCCAGTTCGTGCCGGGCCACGTGCATCTGCAGAACCTCGGCCAGCTGGTCGCCCGTGAAATCGAGCGCGCCGGTGGCGTCGCCAAGGAATTCAACACCATCGCGGTCGACGATGGTATCGCGATGGGTCACGGCGGCATGCTGTACTCGCTGCCGAGCCGCGAGCTGATCGCCGACTCGGTCGAGTATATGGTCAACGCCCACTGCGCCGACGCGCTGGTGTGCATCTCCAACTGCGACAAGATCACCCCGGGCATGCTGATGGCCGCGCTGCGCCTGAACATCCCGGTGGTGTTCGTATCCGGCGGCCCGATGGAGGCCGGCAAGGTCAACTGGCGTGGCGTGACGCGCGGCCTGGATCTGGTCGACGCGATGGTCGAAGCGGCCAATCCGAACGTGTCCGACGAAGAAGTGGCGGCAGTCGAGCGCTCGGCGTGTCCGACCTGCGGCTCCTGTTCCGGCATGTTCACCGCCAACTCGATGAACTGCCTGACCGAGGCGCTGGGACTGTCGCTGCCGGGCAACGGTTCGCTGCTGGCCACCCACGCCGACCGTAAGGCGCTGTTCCTCGAGGCCGGCCGCACCATCGTCGACCTGGCCAAGCGCCACTACGAGCAGGAAGACTACTCGGTGCTGCCGCGCAGCATCGCCACCAAGGCCGCGTTCGAAAACGCGATGGCGCTCGACGTGGCGATGGGCGGCTCGACCAATACCGTGCTGCACCTGTTGGCCGCCGCGCACGAAGCCGGCGTCGACTTCAAGATGACCGACATCGACCGCATCAGCCGCGGCGTGCCGTGCCTGTGCAAGGTGGCGCCGGCCACCCAGAAGTACCATATGGAAGACGTGCACCGCGCCGGCGGCGTGCTCGGCATCCTGTCCGAGCTCGACCGCGCCGGCCTGATCCACGCCGACCTGCCGACCGTGCACAGCAAGACCTTGGCCGATGCGTTCGCGCGCTGGGACATCATGCGTAACGGCGCCGACAGCGACGCGCACAAGCTGTATCGCGCCGCCCCGGGCGGGGTGGCGACCACCATCGCGTTCAGCCAGTCGATGCGCTATCCGGATCTCGACAACGACCGTGCCGAGGGCTGCATCCGCGACAAGGAGCACGCCTACAGCCAGGACGGCGGCCTCGCCGTGTTGTACGGCAACATCGCCGAGCGCGGCTGCATCGTGAAGACCGCCGGCGTTGACGACTCGATCCTGAAGTTCATCGGCCGCGCGCGCATCTTCGAGAGCCAGGACGACTCGGTGGCAGGTATCCTCGCCGACCAGATCGTCCCCGGTGACGTGGTGGTGATCCGCTACGAAGGCCCGAAGGGCGGCCCGGGCATGCAGGAGATGCTCTACCCGACCTCGTACCTGAAGTCGAAGGGTATGGGCAAGGAATGCGCGCTGTTGACCGACGGCCGCTTCTCCGGTGGTACTTCGGGCCTGTCGATCGGCCACGTCTCGCCGGAAGCGGCCGAAGGCGGCGCGATCGGCCTGGTGGAAGAGGGCGACACCATCGAGATCGACATCCCGAACCGGACGATCAAGCTGTTGGTCAGCGATGCCGAGCTGGACGCCCGTCGCAAAGTGATGGACGCCAAGGGAGGCGCGGCCTGGAAACCGGTCGACCGCCAACGCGTGGTATCGCCGGCGCTGCGCGCCTACGCGGCGATGACCACCAGCGCCGACACCGGTGCGGTGCGCGACGTCAGCCAGGTCGAGCGCTAGGCTCGAGCGCACTGTGTGACTCGATCGTGAATGGCGGGGCTAACCCGCTTCCATGATCGCCAACGCCGCCAATAACTGGCGGCGTTGGCGTTTCTGCCGCGGCGGGGCGAGTCGAAACACGAACGCGACCGGGCGTTGTGCGGTGGGAGTAGACCGACCAGCTGCCGACGATGCGGCGTGAAGGGTTGGCCGAACCGGCGGCGGGTGAACCGTCGGGAACTTCTGCCTCTGAGTCGGCGTCTTAACAGTCCATGCGTTGGCATGGACTCCCTCTTTGGCATAGGCAAGCTTTATGCAACCGAACATTTTTATGTTCGGTTTTTTCATTTTTGTAACAAATCGAAACATTTCGCGCGCTATGCGCAGTGCATAGTGATTTCGCCTGTTTTGTGATGCTGCAGCGCGATAATTTGCTTTTGGCCAAGCCGTCGGGGTGGTGTGGGTGCCGGGGAATAGGGAAGGAGGTGCGAGCCACGGCATGAGCTAGGCACGGTAACTTCTATGGATTCAGTGTGTTACGGAGTTGTTGCCGGCAAGCGGGCAAAAAAAATGCGCGGAGCCGAAAGGTCCGCGCCAAGTCTACAAAGGAGAAATAGAGGAGAAACTATCAAGAAGCAATTGCTGCGTCTCAACAAGGACGGATTATCCAGATCCGCCTTTCCCTTGTCAACACCGGATGTTCGAAAGTTGTAAAAAATGTAACTCGATGTCGCTCATCGCTAGTTTCTGATGTTTTGAAGCGAACATCGGGCCGCCCGGCAGGCCGGTTCGGGCCGAAGCGCGGCGACTGTGCGACAATGACGGCGATCCCCCAACCCCGCTAGGAAGCTGTTTTCATGGCCGAGTTTCATTCCTCCCTGCCTGATCCGCGTCAATACACCCCGGTGCCACCGAAAAACGAACTGATCCGCCTGACGCTGGCCGTCCAGGATGCCGCCAATGCCGACGATCGGGCGCTGTGGCAAAGCGAGTTGGCCGTGGCGCTGACCGGTTATCTGGAGCGCAACGAGCTGCTGCCGCTGTCGGTGGCGCTGGCGATGCTGCCGTCGCAGGAGGCGTACCGCACGCTGTGGCAGGCGCTACGCGAGGTGGTGGAACGCAACCCGGCCGGACCGACCGCGCTGCCGTTCGCACTGCCGCTGGTGCTGGTCGCGGGTAGCCGCCAGAAGACGCAGCTCGCGGGCGAGCTGGCCAATATCGATGAGATCAACGCGCTGCTGCGCGAGCACGGTGTGTTCGCGCCGGGCAGCGACGCGGCGCTCGGTGCCAAGCTGATCCACCCGGATACGCTGGCCGGCATCAATTCGTCGCGACTCTATTATTTAGCGCAGGACGGCGCGGGCCTTGCCCGCACCTTGGAACAATTGCCGGCCGCGCCGCTGGAGCTGAATGGCGAGGGCGTGTTCCTGCGCTACCTGGTCGGCCAGGTGACGGTGGCCCAGGACGCCGAGCCGCCGGTGCGCTTCGGCGCGGCGGTGAACAGCTGGGGTCTGGCGCTGATGAAGCTCTTGAACGCCGCGCTCGACCAGGACGGCGTGACGCTGTTCCCGATCGCGCGTGCGCCGCAGCCGGTGATGCAGGCGATGGTGGCCGGCGGCATGGCGCGTCAGGACGTGGCGCTCGAGGTGTTCGCCAGCAGCCAGATCCGCGCATTGCGCGAACTGGGCAAGGAGCCGGTGGCGATCGCGTCGGCGCACGACAACGGCGAGTTGCGCTTCACCGTGTCGACGCCGGGCGACGAGCGCAACTGGAAGGGCTTCGTCTGGCCGCTGTCGCCGCTCGACTCGGTGGAACGCATCGTCGCCACCTTTGCCGAGCTGATGGCCGACTGCCAGGTGAACGACCTGCGCGTGTTGCCCGAGGTCGCCGCCGACAAGCAGGACGACATTCCGCTGTTCTTCACCGCGGACGATCTGCCTGGAGCCGGCCAGACCCGCCAGTGAGCATCGTCTAGAATGTGATGGGGTTGGCCGAAAGCCTTGCCAGGCATGAATTTCGCTCATCATGAAGGCATTGATTCTTCATGGCGAACCCCGTCCTGCTTCGTGTATAGTTCGCCCCATCGTTAACCTTTGATGAAAGAGTCAAAGATGTTCGCTGCCGATTTGTCGATTGCCAAATTTGATCCGGAAGTAGCCGCTGCCATGGACGCGGAGTACCGTCGTCAGGAAGATCACGTCGAGTTGATCGCTTCCGAAAACTATGTCAGCCCGGCGGTGATGGAAGCCCAGGGTTCGGTTCTGACCAACAAGTACGCCGAAGGTTACCCGGGCAAGCGTTACTACGGCGGCTGCGAATACGTTGACCAGGTCGAGCAGCTGGCGATCGACCGCCTGAAGGCGTTGTTCGGCGCCGACTACGCCAACGTGCAGCCGCACTCCGGTTCGCAGGCCAACCAGGCGGTGTACGTGTCGGTGCTGAAGCCGGGCGACACCATCATGGGCATGAGCCTGGCGCACGGCGGTCACCTGACCCACGGCGCGTCGGTGAACATCTCCGGCAAGCTCTACAACGTGGTCGCCTACGGCCTCGACGAAAACGAAGTGCTCGACTACGCCCAGGTGGAACGCCTGGCGCGCGAGCACAAGCCGAAGATGATCGTGGCCGGTGCGTCGGCCTACGCGCTGGAAATCGACTGGGCGCGTTTCCGCAAGATCGCCGACGAAGTGGGTGCCTACCTGTTCGTCGACATGGCGCACTACGCCGGCCTGGTCGCCGCCGGTGAATATCCGAACCCGGTGCCATTCGCCGACTTCGTCACCACCACCACGCACAAGACGCTGCGCGGCCCGCGCGGTGGCGTGATCCTGGCAAAAGCCGAGTACGAAAAGATCCTGAACTCGGCGATCTTCCCGTGCCTGCAGGGCGGCCCGCTGATGCACGTGATCGCCTCGAAGGCGGTGTCGTTCAAGGAAGCCGCGTCGCCGGAGTTCAAGGACTACGCCCACCAGGTGAAGAAGAACGCCAAGGTGATGGCCGAAACGCTGATCGAGCGCGGCCTGCGCATCGTGTCGGGCAAGACCGAATCGCACGTGTTCCTGGTCGATCTGCGCGCCAAAAGCATCACCGGCAAGGACGCCGAAGCGGCGCTGGGCAAGGCCCACATCACCGTCAACAAGAACGCGATCCCGAACGACCCGGAAAAGCCGTTTGTGACCTCGGGCATCCGTATCGGCACCCCGGCGATGACCACCCGCGGCTTCAAGGAAGCCGAAGCCAAGCTGCTGGCCAACCTGATCGCCGACGTGCTGGAAGCGCCGAGCGACGAAGCGGTGCTGTCCCGTGTCGCCAACGAAGTGAAGGCGCTGTGCGCGCGCCTGCCGGTGTACGCCGCCAAGTAAGCGGCGAATATCCAGTATCATCAAAGCGGCCCCAGGGGCCGCTTTTTGCATCTGCCATTATCGGTTCTGACGAGGAGAGCGCATGCCGGCTTGGGAGCAATGGGGATTTCTGCTGGTGCTCAGCGCCTTGTGCAGCGTCGGCGCCAGGTCGCTCGCGGCCAGGATCGCCGCGCGCCGGCGGCCCGCCGACCTGTTCGAGCTGGCACCACGTTGGGCACGGCGCTGGCACGACAGCCGCAGCCGGCTTACCCCGTGGTACTTCGTGCTGCGCGGCGGCGGGCTGTTCGCGCTCTTGATGACGCTGTGGCTCGACCTGGCGCCGAAATACCTGGGCTTCCCGGAGCCGCTAGCCCCGAGCTGGGCCCAGATCGGCAGCGGCCTGATCACCCGGCTGCTGGCCGGTGTGGCGCTGCTGTGGGTGATCTGGCTGATCAACGATTTTCGTTTCAACAGCTGGCTGGGGCGGATCGAGAGCGCCGCCGCCGAGCAGAACAAGGGGCAGGGCGATGGAGCTGCGTGAGGCATCCGCGGAGGACCTGGCGCCGTTGGCCGGCTGGATCGCCGACGCCAAGGACTGCCTGCGTTGGGGCGGGCCGCAGCTGCGCTTTCCGCTCGACCCGGCGACCTTGGCCGAACACCTGACGGTCACGCCGGGCAACAGCTTTTACCTCACCGACGCCGGCCGTAGCGTCGGTTTCGGCCAACTGCTCGAGCGCGGGCCGGGGCGGCTGCACCTGGCGCGTATCCTGGTCGACCCGGCGGTGCGCGGCAAGGGCTGCGGCCGGGCGCTGGTCGCGGGTCTGGTGGCGATTGCCCGGCAGCGCGGGGCGCGGCTGGCCACGCTGAACGTCTACCGCTGGAATCCGACGGCGCAGGCCTTGTACCAGGCGCTCGGCTTCGTGCCGGCGCCGCCGCCCGGACGGCGAACCGGTGCGCGGCGACGATGTGGTGTTCATGTCTATGGAATTGAATGCGTCGCGCTGAACGGTGCATCGCATCGACCGCGCCGCCGACTTTGCCCGGGTTTGCGCTAAACTTGGGCTATTGCACGCTTTTTCGGGATAGCACTGTATGAAATGTCCGTTCTGCGGCCACGCCGACACCCAGGTGATCGACTCGCGCGTCAACGAGGATGGCACCAGCATCCGCCGCCGCCGCCGCTGCCTGTCATGCGAAAAGCGTTTCACCACCTTCGAGACCGCCGACGTGCGGATGCCGCAGGTGGTGAAGACCAACGGGCACCGTACCGAGTTCGACGAGCAAAAGCTGCGCACCAGCTTCTTCCGCGCGCTGCACAAGCGCCCGGTGCCGACCGCGCTGGTCGACGAGGCGATCGCCCGGATCTGTCACCGGTTGCTGCAGCTGGGCGAGCGCGAGGTACCGTCGCGGCAGATCGGCGAGATGGTGATGGCCGAACTGGCCAAGCTCGACAAGGTCGGCTACGTGCGCTTCGCCTCGGTGTACAAGAGCTTCCAGGACATTTCCGAGTTTTCCGACGCGATCAAGGAGATCGAGCAGGACGCGTGAGCGTGCCGACTCGATCGACACCCGGCAGCCTTGCGGCTCGGCCGGGTGAATTTTTTTAGAGTCTGTTCAGAATCTGTCGCGAGCAGCCTTCAGCGGGGTGAAGAGCAGCGCAGAAACCGGAATGTACATGGGTACATGAGGATTTCCGATCGCTGAGCGAATCAATAGATTCGCACGCCGAGCGCATGAGCCCCGATCAGGGCTGCGCAGCAAGATTATGAGCAGGCTCTTAGGAGCTGCGATGAGTTTTTCCGCCATCGACCACGCCATGATGGCGCGGGCGCTGAGGTTGGCCGAACAGGGCCGCTACACCACCACCCCCAACCCGCGCGTCGGCTGCGTCATCGTGCGCGATGGCGAGATCGTCGGCGAGGGCTGGCACGTCGAGGCCGGCACCCCGCACGCCGAGCGTCATGCCTTGGCGCAGGCCGGCGAGCTGGCGCGCGGCGCCACCGCCTACGTCACGCTCGAGCCGTGCAGCCACTACGGCCGTACCCCGCCGTGCGCCGAGGGGCTAATCGAGGCCGGCGTCGCCCGGGTGGTCGCGGCGATGGTCGACCCGTTCCCTGCGGTGGCCGGTAAGGGGCTGGCGATGCTGAGCGACGCCGGTATCGCGATCGAACACGGTCTGCTCGAAGCCGAGGCACGGCGCCTCAACAAGGGCTTCCTGTCGCGGGTCGAGCGCGGCCGGCCGTGGCTGACGCTGAAGATGGCCGCCACGCTCGACGGCAAGACCGCCTTGCTCAACGGCGTCAGCCAGTGGATCACCGGAGCTGCCGCCCGTCGCGACGTGCACGAGCTGCGCGCGCAAAGCTGCGCGGTGCTGACCGGCAGCGGCACGGTGCTGGCCGACGACCCGGCGCTGACGGTGCGCGAGGTCGAGACCCGCCGCCAGCCGCGCCGGGTGCTGGTCGACAGCCTGCTGGCGGTGCCGGACACTGCCCGGCTGTTCAACGGCGACGGCGGCGCGGTGATCGTCGCGACCGCGGTGGCCGACCCGGCCCGTCACGCCGCCTACCTGGCGCGCGGTGCCGAGGTCTGGGTGCTGGCGGCGGCCGACGGCCGGGTCGATCTGGCCGCGCTGATGACGAGGTTGGCCGAAGCCGGCATCGGCGAACTGATGATCGAAGCGGGCGCCGGCCTGAACGCCGCGCTGGTGCAGGCCGGACTGGTCGACGAGGCGGTGCTGTATCTCGCGCCGTCGTTCGCCGGCGACGCGGCGCGCGGCCTGTTCGGCTGGCCGGCGCTGAGCTCGCTGGCCGACAAGCGCGAGGTACGCATCGACGAGGTGCGCCGGGTCGGCGCCGACCTGCGCCTGACTCTACAATTTGTCTGAGCGATTCATCTGACCGGGCGCGGCGTCACGAGCGCCGCCGCCCAACCGTCCGCGCCGGCGAGGTGGCCGCCGGGTGCGGCGTCCCGATAGCGCCACCGCTCTGCAAGGGAACCCCGAATGTCGAACACCCCCGCCTATCAGGACTTGACGGCCCGTTTCACCCGGCTGTACCGCTTCCAGCATCTGCAGGCGATCGCCGGCTGGGATCAGGCGACGATGATGCCGAAGAACGGCAACGACGCCCGCGCCGCCGCGATGGCCGAGCTATCCATGCTGATCCACGGCCAGCTGACCGACCCGGCGCTCGGCGACGCGATCCGCCGTGCCGAAGACGAGGCGCTCGACGACGAGCAGCGCGCCAATCTGCGCGAGATGCACCGCGACTGGGCCGCCGCCAACCTGCTGCCCGAGTCGCTGGTCGAGGCCAAGGCGCTGGCCGGCGCGCGCTGCGAGCACGCCTGGCGCAGCCAGCGTCCGGCCAACGACTGGGTGGGTTTCCTGGAAAACTTCCGCGAGGTGGTGCGGCTGTCGCGCGAGGAGGCGACGCGGCGCGCCGACGCGCTCGGCGTCGGCCGCTACGACGCGCTGATGGACCTGTACGAGCCGGGGATGAACAGCGCCGAGATCGAGCGGATCTTCGGCGACGTGAAGACCTGGCTGCCCGGCCTGATCGCTACCGTGCGCGACAAGCAGGCCGGTGAGACGGTGATCGCGCCGGTCGGGCCGTTTGCCGTGGAAAAGCAGCGTGAGCTCGGGCTGGCGGTGATGGCGACGCTCGGCTTCGACTTCGACGGCGGCCGGCTCGACGTGTCGGCGCATCCGTTCTCGGGCGGCACGCCGGAAGACAGCCGCATCACCACCCGCTACAACGAGGCCGACTTCACCCAGAGCCTGATGGGCATCGTTCACGAGACCGGTCACGCCCGTTACGAGCAGAACCTGCCGCGCCACTGGCTCGGCCAGCCGCTCGGCGTGGCGCGTTCGATGGGGGTGCACGAGAGCCAGAGCCTGTCGTTCGAGATGCAGCTGGGTCGCCACCCCGGCTTCCTCGCGCAGATCGCGCCGCTGATCCGCCGGCATCTGGGCGAGCAGCCGGCGTTCAGCCCGGACAACCTCGCCAAGCTCTACACCCGGGTCGAGCCGGGCTACATCCGCGTCGACGCCGACGAGCTGACCTACCCGGCGCACGTGATCCTGCGCTTCGAGATCGAGCGTGCGCTGATCGACGGCGAGATCGAGGCCGAGGACATCCCGGCGCTGTGGGACGAGAAGATGCTGGCCTACCTCGGCGTCGACACCCGCGGCAACTATAGCGACGGCTGCCTGCAGGACATCCATTGGACCGACGGTAGCTTCGGCTACTTCCCGAGCTACACGCTCGGCGCGATGTACGCCGCGCAGTACTTCGCCACGCTGCGCCGCCAGCAGCCGGACATCGACGCGCGCATCGCCGCCGGCGACTACGCGCCGGTGTTCGACTGGTTGAACACGAACATCTGGAGCCAGGCGAGCCGCTGGGAGACGTCGGAGCTGATCCGCCGCGCCACCGGCGAGGCGCTGAACCCGGCGCATTTCCGTGCGCATCTGGAGGCGCGTTACCTGGGTTGAAGCGGCGCAGAGTCAGAATGCACAGCGCGGCCTCGGCCGCGCTTTCTTATTGGCGTCAGCCGAGCCGATTCGGCCAACCTCCAAGCCATTCTTGCAGCCCGTCACCGCGAGCGCGGTTGATTGACCCAGCGCTGAACGGACGGTCTCTGCCATTGCTGCCGAGCGTAAGCGGCGAGTCGTTCCGGTACGTCATCGCCGTTCAGCACCAAGCGATTGAGCATCAGCGCGAGATCGGTATCGGCAATGCACCACTCGCCGAACAGGTTCGTCGAGCCGCTGTCGAGCAGGCCGTCCACGGCGGCAAACAGCTTGGCGGCCGAGGCGCGTGTCGCCGCCGAAAGTGGTTTCGTCGTAGGCCCGAAAAATACCACCTCGGTCGAGCGCTCTTCGCGAATCGGCATGAAGTCGCTGCGTAGCCACGCCTGGATCTGTCTGGCTCGTGCCCGGTCGCGGAGTGCGCGCGGGTAGACCGGTAGATGGTCCGGGCCAGAGAATTGCTCCTCGAGGTATTCCGAGATGGCCGATGACTCGGACAGCCGGAAATCACCATCCACCAGCGTTGGCACCCGGCGCGTCAGCGAAACGGCGGCATAGTCGGGCTGAAGATTTTCGGCGGCAGCCAGGTCGATCCGCCGAATTTCAAATGGGAGCTGTTTCTCCGTCAGCGTCACGAAGGCTGACATCGCATACGGGCTGGCAAGTTGGGCGTCCGCGTACAGCAGGAACTTCGGTTCATCCATCGAACTTCTCCTTACAGGCGGGGGTGGTGTCTGATTTTTTGGCCGGCAAAGCGCCTTGCATCGGCCTAGGCACAGGTTGCCGTCGTGCTCGAATTGTCTCAGCGAAAAAACGCCGCCAGCGCTTCGGCCAAGCTTTCGGGCTGTTCCCACTGGATCATGTGGCCGGCGCCGGCTATGGTGATTTCGCGCAGGTCGGCAAAGCAGGCGCGGCGTTCTGCCAGCGTGTCGAACACACCCTTGGCCATCGGGTGGTCCCACATCTTGCCGCCGATCACCCATTGCACCGGGCAGGCGATGCGCTGCCAGCAAGCCTTGGCCTCCTCGAGCCGGTAGAGGATCGGGTTGACCATCTTGTGGCGGGGGTCGGCACGGTAGGTGAGGGCACCATCGCGGGTTTCGGTCAGCTGTTCGGCCATCCAGCGCGCCCGCTCCACGCTCATCCCCGGGTTGCGCTCGACCAGTTTGGCCGCCACCGCGTCGAGGCTGGCCAGCGGGTCGAACGAAGGGTTCTGGCGACATTCGCGTAGCCAGCGCGCGTAGCGGCCCGGAGCCTCGGTCGGTCGGCTGTCCGGCAAGCCGAAGCCCTCGACCAGCGCCAGCTTCGCGACCCGTTCCGGGCGGATGCCGGCGTACAGCCCCGACACCATCGCCCCCATGCTGTGGCCGATCAGTCGTACCGGCGCGTCGGGCGACAGCTGCTCGAGCAGGTGGTCGAGGTCGGCCTGGTAGTCGGCCGGGTAGTAGCTGCCGTCGTTCCACTGCGACAGGCCGAAGCCGCGCCAGTCCGGCGCGGCCACGTGCCAGCCGTCGCCCAGCGCATCGACCAGAAACTGGAACGTCGCCGAGCAGTCCATCCAGCCGTGCAGCATTACCAGCAGCGGTGCCGCCTCGTCGCCCCAGTGACGCAGGTGGTAGCGCCGGCCGTTGGCGGTACGAAATTTGGAGCGCGACGGAATGCGGGCGACGGAATCGTTTGGCATGATTGAGCGACCTGGATCAATGGCAGACTGCTAGTGTAGCGTCAAGAACGTTGCCATGACGAAACCACTGTTCATGCCCGCTGCCTACAATGGATGGTCGTGCAACTACTAGGAGCCCGCCATGCCAGATGTGATCATCCGTCAACTCGATGCCGCCATCCCGGTGGTCAGCCGGCCGCACCGCGGTCCGTATAGGCAGATCGGCCAGGCCTTCGACGCCTTGCATATCTGGGCCGTCGGCCGGGGTCTCGGGCCGGGCCGCCTCTTTGCGCTCTACTATGACGACCCGAGCACCACCGCGCCCGAGGCGCTGCGCTCGGCGGCGGCCTGCGCCTTGCCGCCGGACACGCCGCTGGACGCCGGTTTCGAGCGCGCCACTATCCCGGCCGGGCGCTACGCGGTGCTGCTGCACAAGGGCCCGTACGCCGAGCTCGAAACCAGCTATCAGTGGCTGTTCGGCCAGTGGCTGCCGCACAGCGGCAAGACCGCGGCCGACGCGCCGTGCGTCGAGGAGTACCTGAATACGCCGCAGGACACGGCGCCGCAGGACCTGCTGACCGAGATCTGGTTGCCGTTGCAGGTACGTTGAAGGTTGGCCGAAGCGCTTCGGCCAACCTTCACCCGGTATTCGGACAAGAAAAAAGCCCGCGTTCTGCAACGCGGGCTTTTTGCGGAACAACCGGGCCAGTTTAGCGGCTGACGTTGTAGTTCGGCGCTTCCTTGGTGATCTGCACGTCGTGCACGTGCGATTCCTGGATGCCGGCCGAGGTGATCTCGACGAACTCGGCCTTATCGTGCATCTCGGCGATGGTCTGGCAGCCGAGGTAGCCCATGCTGGAGCGCAGGCCGCCGACCAGCTGGTGGATCACCTGGGCGATCGGGCCCTTGTAGGCGACGCGGCCTTCGATGCCTTCCGGCACGAACTTGTCGACGTTGGCCTCGTTGTCCTGGAAGTAGCGGTCGCTGGAGCCCTGCTGCATCGCGCCGAGCGAGCCCATGCCGCGGTACGACTTGTAGGTGCGGCCCTGGTACAGTTCGACCTCGCCCGGGGCTTCCTCGGTGCCGGCGAACATGCCACCGAGCATCACGCAGTGCGCGCCGGCGGCCAGCGCCTTGGCGATGTCGCCCGAGAAGCGGATGCCGCCGTCGGCGATCAGCGGTACGCCGGTACCGGCCAGCGCTTCGGCGACGTTGTGGATCGCGGTCAGCTGTGGCACACCGACGCCGGCGACGATACGGGTGGTGCAGATCGAGCCCGGGCCGATGCCGACCTTGACGCCGTCGGCGCCGGCTTCGACCAGCGCACGCGCGGCGGCGGCGGTGGCGATGTTGCCGCCGATCACGTCCACCTGCGGGAAGTTCTGCTTCACCCAGCGGACGCGGTCGAGCACGCCCTGGCTGTGGCCATGCGCGGTGTCGACCACGATCACGTCCACGCCGGCGGCGACCAGCGCGGCGACGCGTTCGTCGGTGCCGGCACCGACGCCGACCGCGGCGCCGACGCGCAGACGGCCCTGGGCGTCCTTGTTGGCGTTCGGGTGTTCGCTGGTCTTGACGATGTCTTTAACGGTGATCAGGCCCTTCAGTTCCCAGGCGTCGTTCACCACCAGCACGCGTTCCAGCTTGTGCTGGTGCATCAGCTCGCGCGCGTCCTCGATGCTGGCGCCTTCCTTGACGGTGACCAGGCGCTCGCGCGGGGTCATGATCGAGCGCACCGGCACATCGAGACGGGTCTCGAAGCGCAGGTCGCGGTTGGTGACGATGCCGACCACCTTGCCGGCGTCGATCACCGGCAGGCCGGAAATCTTATGCTGCCGGGTCAGGGCGACCAGGTCGCGTACCAGCATGTCCGGTGCGATGGTGATCGGGTCTTTCACCACGCCGCTCTCGTGGCGTTTCACATTGGACACTTCCAGCGCCTGCCGTTCGGGCGACATGTTCTTGTGAACGATGCCGAGGCCACCCTCCTGAGCCAGGCCAATCGCGAGGCGAGCCTCGGTCACGGTGTCCATGGCGGCGGACAACAGCGGCAGCTTCAGGGTGATGTTGCGGGTCAGGGCGGTGGAGAGGGAAACGTCGCGCGGCAGCACTTGGGAATGGGCCGGGACGAGCAGGACGTCGTCGAAAGTGTAGGCTTTCTCGATGATACGCATCTGGCGATCCTTTGCAGCAAAAAAACATTATACCGACTCTGGTCCGGCCGCGCAAAAGGGCGGCGGATACACGGGGTGCGGGGCGTGCCGTACAATAGGCTGATCCAAAATCAAGCGAGCGGGATCAGGGACAATGAAGCGAGGGGGAGGGCTGTTGCTGGCCATCATGCTGACGCTGCCGGCGCTGGCTACGGCCGAGGTCTACCGTTGGCGGGACGCCAACGGCAACGCCGTGTTCGCCGACCAGCCGCCGCCGGGTGTGGCCGCCGAGCGTATCAATCTGAGGACCGGCAGCGCGGCGCGTGCCGCCTCGGCGCCGCTCGCCAGTGCCAAGCCGGCCGAGCCGGGCAAACCGATCGACCCGGCTGCCGGCAAGCTCGTCGCCGACAGCGCCAAGTTGCGCGAGGAAAACTGCCGACTCGCCCGTGCCAACCAGGCGCTGCTAAAGCAGGGCGGCCGCGTGCAGACGATCGACAAGCAGGGCAAGCTGCAGTACCTGTCCGACCTGGGCCGTCCCGAACTACTCAAACAGGCGACGCAGGACGTCGCCAACTGGTGCAACTGATGACGGCGCGCAAGTTCGATCCTAAACCTGTGCTGGCCAACCTGCCGAATCTGCCCGGCGTCTACCGCATGCTCGATGCGGCCGGCAAGGTGCTGTACGTCGGCAAGGCGATCGACCTGAAGCGCCGCGTCAGCAGCTATTTCCAGAAGAGCGACCTGTCGCCGCGCATCCGGCTGATGGTGCGCCAGGTGGCGGCGATCGAGACCACCGTCACCCGCTCCGAAGCTGAGGCGCTGATCCTGGAAAACAACCTGATCAAGGCGCTGGCTCCGAAGTACAACATCCTGTTCCGCGACGACAAGTCCTACCCGTACCTGATGCTGTCCGGCCATGCGTTCCCACAGATGGTGTATTTCCGCGGCACGCCCGACCGCCAGCACCAGTTCTTCGGGCCGTTCCCGAATAGCTACGCGGTGCGCGAGAGCATCCAGATCCTGCAGAAGGTGTTCCGGCTGCGCACCTGCGAGGACAGCGTGTTCGCCAACCGCTCGCGTCCGTGTCTGCTGTATCAGATCAAGCGCTGCACCGGCCCGTGCGTCGGCTTTATCTCCAAGGAGGACTACCGCCGCGACGTGCAGAGCGCCGCCGCCTTCCTGCAGGGCAAGCAGAGCGAGCTGATCGGCCAGCTGACCGAGCGGATGGAAGCCGCGTCTGCGGTGCTCGAATTCGAACAGGCGGCCGAACTGCGCGACCAGATCCAGGCGCTGTCCAAGGTGCAGGAGAAGCAGTTCGTGTCGAGCAACGCCAGCCAGCTCGACTGCGACGTGGTCGCCGCGGTAGTGCAGGATGGTCTCGCCTGCGTCAACCTGGTGATGATCCGCGGCGGCCGGCACCTGGGCGACAAGAGCTTCTTCCCGAGCAACGCCGAGGATAGCGACGCTTCGGCCAACCTCGAGGCCTTCCTTGCGCAGCATTACCTCGGCGCGACGCTGCCGCCGGTGATCCTGCACAACGTCGAGGTCAGCGAGACGCTGCGCGACTACCTGACCGAACAGGCCGAGCGGCGCGTCGCCTTCGTCGGCAACCCGATCGGCGAGCGACGCGTCTGGCTGGAAATGGCCGAGAAGAACGCACAGCTGGCGATCGGTCAACGGCTCTCCAGCGCCGCCACCCAGGAGATGCGCCTGGCCGCCTTGGCCGAGGTGCTGGAGCTGGAAGGCGTCGAGCGGCTCGAATGCTTCGACATCAGCCATACGCTCGGCGAGGCGACGGTGGCGTCCTGCGTGGTCTACGACCGTGGCGGCATGCAGCCGTCCGAATACCGGCGCTACAACATCGAGACCGCCGCCGCCGGCGACGACTACGGCGCGATGCGCGAAGTGCTGACCCGTCGTTACAGCAAGATCGCCGCCGGCGAGGGCAAGCGTCCCGACGTGGTGCTGATCGACGGCGGCAAGGGCCAGGTCGGCGTGGCGCTCGAGGTGCTGGCCGAGGTCGGCCTCAACCTGCCGGTGGTCGGCGTCGCCAAGGGCGAGGAGCGCAAACCGGGGCTGGAGACGCTAATCCTTCCGTATCTGGAAAAGACGTTACAATTGCGCCACGACCACCCCGGGCTGCACCTGATCCAGACCGTCCGCGACGAGGCGCACCGCTTCGCGATCACCGGCCACCGCGCCCGCCGTGCCAAGGCGCGTACCGCCTCGACGCTGGAGGACATCCCGGGGATCGGCGCCAAGCGGCGCCAGCGTCTGTTGACCCGGTTCGGCGGCCTGCGCGGCGTCCTGGCCGCCAATGTCGACGACCTGACGCAGGTGGAGGGAATCAGCCGGATGTTGGCCGAAAAAATTTATAACGCTTTGCACTGACCACCTCATGCCCCTCAATGTACCCATATTGCTGACCTGGTTGCGGGTTGTCCTGATCCCAGTGTTCATCGGGGTGTTCTACCTGCCCGACGGCCTGCTGTCGCCGGTGGCGCAGAACATCACCGGCGCGCTGATCTTCGCGGTGGCCGGCATCACCGACTGGCTGGACGGCTTCCTCGCCCGCCGGCTCGGCCAGACCTCGGCGTTCGGCGCCTTTCTCGACCCGGTGGCCGACAAGCTGATCGTGGCGTGCGCGCTGATCCTGCTGGTCGACCAGGGGCGGACCTACGCCTGGCTGTCGATGATCATCATCGGCCGCGAGATCGCGATCTCGGCGCTGCGCGAGTGGATGGCCGAGATGGGCCGGCGCAGCAGCGTCGCCGTCGCCACCCTCGGCAAGCTCAAAACCACTGCACAGATGGGCGCGATCATGCTGCTCCTGTGGGCGCAGCCGATCATTCCGGGGGTGCGCACGCTTCTGCTGGGCAATGTGCTGATGGTGATCGCCGCCATTTTGACTTTGTGGTCAATGGTTTATTACCTGCGTATGGCAGCGCGGGAGTTTTCCGGCAAAAAAATTGCCAGCTGACGTGTTGACAGGGGGCGATTAATCCTTATAATTCGCTTCTCTCGACGCCGGCAACGACGCCGAGAAGCAAGACAGGTAGTGCGGGAATAGCTCAGTTGGTAGAGCGCAACCTTGCCAAGGTTGAGGTCGCGAGTTCGAGCCTCGTTTCCCGCTCCA
>NZ_JBVMAE010000012.1:0-148511 GCF_055597485.1 Crenobacter sp. CS_VA4 | reverse complement strand
GACAAGCTGACCAGCCGGTTTGGCGCATTTCTCAGCCTAGTCTGTGCTTATATCTGGTTACTGTGAACACGCTCTAGCATGCTCGCAACAAAAAACCCGCTCGAAGCGGGTTTTTTCACGATGGCTGTTCGCCGTTTACGGCTTGGCGGGCGTGCCGGCCGACTGGGTAAGAATCTCGTAACCGGTCTCGGTCACCAGCACGGTGTGCTCCCACTGTGCCGACAGGCTGCGGTCCTTGGTCACCACGGTCCAGCCGTCGGCCAGCATGCGCAGGTGGCGCTTGCCCTGGTTGATCATCGGCTCGACGGTGAAGATCATGCCGGCCTTCAGTTCGACGCCGGTGCCGCGGCGGCCATAGTGCAGCACCTGCGGCTCGTCGTGGAATTTCTTGCCGATGCCGTGACCGCAGAATTCCTGCACCACGCTGTAACCATTCGCCTCGGCATGCTGTTGGCAGGCATAGCCGATGTCGCCCAGGTGCGCACCGGGGCGAATCTGCTCGATGCCCTTCCACATGGTCTCGTAGGTAATCTTGCACAGCCGGCGTGCGAACGGGCTGACCTCGCCGACCAGGAACATCCGGCTCGTGTCGCCGTGGTAGCCGTCCTTGATCACGGTCACGTCGATGTTGACGATGTCGCCGTTCTTCAGCGCCTTACCGTCCGGAATGCCGTGGCAGATCACGTGGTTGACCGAGGTGCAGATCGACTTCGGGTAGGGGGTGCCGCCGTCGGGTGCGTAGTTGAGCGGGGCGGGGATGGCCTGCTGCACATTGACGGTGTAGTCGTTGCAGAGGCGGTCGAGCTCTTCGGTGGTGACACCCGCTTTGACGAACGGCGTGATGTAGTCGAGCAGCTCGCCTGCCAGGCGGCCGGCCACGCGCATTTTTTCGATGTCTTCCTGGGTATGGAGGGTGATTGCCATTGCTTATTGTCTGTCTTGGGTTCCAATACCCAATGATAACAAATGCGTATAAAAAACGGGCACCCCTGAGGGGTGCCCGATCAACTATGACTGACTGGAAGGATGCTGCCTAAGACTTAGAACGAGGTTTTCAGACCGACGCCGATGGCGCGGATGGACTCGCCCGACGTCAGAGCACCTTTGGTGGTGTTGACGTTGGCGCCGTTGTCGATGACTGCAGTCGTGCCCGCGTTGAAGTTCACGTTCTGGGCGCTGCCGTTGGTGATCTTGGTGCCGTAGACATAAGCCTGGGTGCGCTTGGACAGGTCGTAGGTTGCGCCAACCAGCCATTGTTTAGCTTCGGTACCGGCGACGGTGTTGCCATTGGCGGTCTGCTGACCCAGGCGACCGTAGCCGGCCTTGATCGAAGCGGCGCCGAAGTCCTGGCTAGCGACAAACAGCCAGTCGGCCTGACGGGCTTTCGAACTGTCAGCGTTCTTGTCGAGGCGAACTTCGTAACCGGCGCCGAGCATGGTGCCGAAGTCGAACTTGTAGCTGGCGGCAAACTTGTAGAACTGGGTGTTATCAATGGTCTTACCCGTTCCGGCAGGTACAACAGCACCAACTTTGCTGCCTTGACGGTCCCAGCCCGCGCCCAGCTGCAAGCCAGCCAACTTGTAGTTCAGGCCCAGCGACACGCGATCTTGGTTCTGACGGAAACCATCAGCGGTACCCACGGTGCGAGTCTCGTCCACTTGGTACGACAGGCCGCCCTGGAAGCCGCTCCACACCGGGGTGGTGTAGTGCAGGCTGTTCGCCAGACGGGTTTCGCCGCGGCTGAAGATGCTGGTGCTGTCATGGGTATCGGCGGCAGTGTCGGGCAGCACGAGCAGGGCTGCGTCGGACAGGCGCTTGTAGGCGGAGTCGTAGTTACCCACCTGGAAGGTACCGAAGTCGGCACTGGACAGGCCGACGAAGGTGTTGCGGGTGGCAAATACTGCAGGCTGGCCCTTGTCGTTGGTACCGCCCTGTTCGGCGCCGCGAATGTCGGATTCGACCTGCCAGATCGCCTTCAGGCCGTTGCCGAGGTCTTCATTACCCTTGAAACCGATTTTCGACTTACCAACCACACGACCTTTGGTCACGTTGTTGCCCGGGGTAGAGGCAGGAGCATTACTTACCTGGGTCGACTCAACGGCCATGTTGATGGTGCCGTACATAGTAACGTCAGCGTGGGCGAGCAGCGGGGCAGCCAGGGCCGAGGCGATCAGGCCGGCGATGATCTTCTTCTGCATTTTCTAATAAACTCCGTCTTTGGGTAAAAAAGCGACAAGCGCCAAAATTCAGACGGAATAGTAGTGTGAAAATGTGACAGAAAAATAAAAAACCGATGACAAATCGGTTTCCAAATGCATTTTGTTGCGGAAATGAAACAAAAATTCCGAAATATACGGTTAGATATAACGGAACCTTTGTTTCATATAACCAACACATCAGGCCAAGAATTTATTTGGATAGATCTCATCGATCAGGGTGCGGCAGTCGACCACGCGCAAATCGTTGTCGGTGGCGAAGTCCATCAGGAAGCGGAACATGGCCGGGTAGACTTTCTCGAGCTTCTTGTCGACGGCGACACAGCGGACGTTGTCGAGCAACATCGGGCGGACGTGGGCGTGGTAGGCGAGCTTCTGGTCGTCGCCGAACGAGGCGAGGATGCCTGCCAGACGCTCGGCCCAGTCGCTGGGGCGGAAGGTGCGTCCCTCGGAGGTGACGCCTTGAATAACGATTTCGTACGGGTTACAGATCATGGTGACTGGACACAGTTGTTGTTTTGAGGAGTGTCTCCGGACCGCGGCGAGGGAAGTGTTTGATTGTTGGACGTGTCGCCGCGGGGATAGCCCGATTCTACTCCAAAACTAGATGCGCTTGAACGGGGGCAGCGAGGCCAAGAGCTTCTTGCCGTAGCTTTGCCGGGTGATGCGGTTATCGAGGATGGTGACGCGACCATAGTCCTGCTCGGTACGGATCAGCCGGCCGACCGCCTGGACCAACTTGATCGACGCTTCAGGCACGGTGATCTCGATGAAGGGATTGCCGCCGCGCTTCTCGATCCAGCGCGACAGCGTACGGCCGACCGGGTCGTCCGGCATCGCGAACGGCAGCTTGGCGATGATCACGTGCACGCAGGCTTCGCCTGGCAGGTCGAGGCCTTCCGAGAACGAATCGAGGCCGAAGATCACGCTGGACTGCTGTTCGGCCAACCGTTGGTAGTGGGTTTCCAGCAGCTTCGCCTTGGGGATTTCCCCCTGGATCAGCAAGCGGTCGCGCAGGCTCATCGGCAGCGCCGCGGCGACATCGTTCATCTGCTTGCGCGAGGAGAACAGCACCAGGGTGCCGACCGGCTCCTTCACGTCGACCAGCTTCGGTAGCCACTCGACGATCTCGCGGGTGTGGCCGGCCGGGTCTTTCGGGCTGGCCACCAGCGGCGGCAGGTACAGCTCGCCCTGTTCCTGGAAGCTGAACGGCGAGTCGAGCGCGATACAGGTGGTTTCCGGCAGCCATTTCAGGCCGGTCTGAGACAACAGCAGGTCGAATTCGCCGAGCGAGCGCAGCGTCGCCGAGGTCAGCAGGGCGCCGGCGGCGCGGCGCCACAGCGTCGCGGCCAGGCTGGCGGCGGCGCTGACCGGTGAGGCGCAGAATTCGTAATCGCCCTTGCCGCTGCTCTTACGGGTGATCCACTTGGCGATCGGCGGGGCGTTCTCGTCCGCGTCCTTCTCGAACAAGTCCCACACCGCCATGATCTGTTCGGCGCGGCCGAGCATCATTCCCAGGTCGCTGGCGACCCGGTCGGTCAGCGGCGCGTCCGACGACTTGTCGCGGCGGGTCTCGGCCAGGGCGTCGGACAGGGTGTTGAGGTGCTTCACCAGCATCCGCGCCGACAGCGCCAGGTTGGACGCCGGCACCTTCAGCCGCTCGGGCAGCTTGCCGTCCTCGATCAGCCAGGTCGGCTCCAGGTTGTCGCTGGAGGCGGCGAGGGCGTCTTCGCCCTCGAGCAGCCACAGCCATTCGGTCAGGCTTTCCATCAGCGCACCGGCTGCCTCGGCGGCATCGGCCGCCGCTTCGGCCTTGCCGGTCAGCCCGTCGACCTTACTGACCAGCGCGCCGACCTTGTCGAGCCAGAACATCGACTGGTTCAACGAATGCTCGGCGGAAAACTGGTTGATCGCCTTTTTTGCCAAGTGGTGCGCCTCGTCGATGCAGTAGAACGCCTGGTCCGGCGCCGGCAGAATCACGCCGCCGCCCATCGAGGTGTCGGCGAGCAGCAGGTCGTGGTTGGCGACCACCACGTCGACCGTCTCCAGCGTTTCGCGGGCGAGGTAGAACGGGCACTCGGCCCGGTTCGGACAGGCGGCCTTCAGACAGCCGTGACGATCGTTGGTGACGCGGCTCCACAGCCCGTCGTCGACCACTTTCGGCCAACTGTCGCGGTCGCCGTTCCACTTGCGGTGATAGAAGGCGTCGGCCAGCTCGCGCAGCTGTTCGATTTCCTCGGCTTCCGGCTTGCGGTCCCAGACCGCCATCGACGGATCGAAACCGAGCAGATCGGCCTGGGAGTTTTCCGAGGTGAGCTGGTAGAGGCGGTATGGACACAGATAGCGGCCGCGCCCCTTGGCGAGCGCGAAGGTCAGCGGCAGGCCGCTGTTTTCCACCACGAAGGGCAGGTCGCGATTCACTAGCTGCTCCTGCAGCGCGATGGTCGCGCTGGTCACCACCAGCTTCTTGTTGCGCGAGCGGGCCATCAGCCCGCCGGCCAATAGATAGGCCAGGCTCTTGCCGACGCCGGTCGGTCCTTCGACCACCACGATACTCTCGCCCTGGCGTTCGGGCGGCTCATCTCCTTCGGTGGTTTCCTGGGCCCGCGAGAAGGCATTGGCGATTTCGGCCAACATGCGGCGCTGCGCAGCACGCGGGCGGAAGCCCGGCAGGTTGTCGGCGAGGGCGCGGTAATGGTCGCGGATAGCGTCTTTTTCGGCGGCGGTAAGCATCTTTCCATTGTACCCGATCCGACCCTCCTGCTGCGCCCGCGGGTAAACGGATTGTGCGGCTGCAAAATGACGAAAGCGCTGCAATCTGACTAGCATGAAATGACGGGGCACAACCATCAACGACAAGACACTCTGCAAGAGGAGAAGCCACCATGGCGCCAGTCAGCCGCGTGGTTATAGTGAGTGACGATGCCATTTGGCAGTCGGACGTGTTAGAGGGGCTGACGGAGGCGGCGACCCGACTGCCCAATCCGCTGGGCATGTCGTTTGTCGGCGCGAGCTCGGCCGAGGCGGCGATGACGCTGATCGCGCGCGACGGCGATATCCAGATCGCGCTGATCGACAATCGCTTGGCTGCAGGGCAGGAGGCGAAGGCGGCGGTGGAGCTGGCCAACCGCATCAACGCCTTCCGCCCGGAGCTGTCGCTGTACGTGATGCTGGTCGACGCGGACGAGAAGGCGGTGATCGAGGCGCTCGCCAGCCACGCGGTCAATGGCTACTTCTACCGCGACGAGCTGGACAATCACGGTTGGTTCCGCATCCTGGCGGCGGAGCTGGCGGAGAAGTCGGCGACGCCGTTCTACGACGCACTGAAGCGTTACGTGAACATGGCCAAGGACTCGTGGCACACGCCGGGCCACGCCGGCGGCGATTCGCTGAAGGGCAGCCCGTGGGTCGGCGACTTCTATGAATTTGTCGGCGAGAACATGCTGCGCGCCGACTTGTCGGTATCGGTACCGATGCTCGACTCGTTGCTGCACCCGACCGGGGTGATCGACGACGCGCAGGCGCTAGCGGCCAAGGCGTTCGGCGCGCGCAAAACCTTCTTCGCCACCAATGGCACGTCCACCTCGAACAAGGTGATCTGCCAGACGCTGCTGACACCGGGCGACACCTTGCTGCTCGACCGCAATTGCCACAAGTCGGTGCACCACGGCGTGATCCTGTCCGGCGCCAAGCCGGTCTACCTCGACTCGTCGGTGAACCGCAACTACGGCCTGTTTGGACCGGTATCGAAGGCGACGCTGTTCGACGCGATCGAGCGCCACCCGGAGGCGAAGGTGCTGATCCTGACCTCGTGCACCTACGACGGACTGCGCTACGACCTGGTGCCGATCATCGACATCGCCCATCTGCACGGCATCAAGGTGATCGTCGACGAGGCCTGGTATGGCTTCGCGCGCTTCCACCCGGCGTTCCGGCCGACCGCGCTGGAGTCGGGCGCCGATTATGTCACGCAGAGCACGCATAAGATCCTGTCGGCGTTCTCGCAGGCGAGCATGGTGCACGTCAACGACCCCGCCTTCGACGCCCACCTGTTCCGCGAAAACTTCAATATGCACACCTCGACCAGCCCGCAGTACGGCCTGATCGCCAGCCTCGACGTGGCGCGCAAGCAGGCGGTGATGGAGGGCTACCGGCTGTTCGACCGCACCCTGAGGTTGGCCGAAGAGCTGCGCAGCAAGATCAACGCTACCGGGGTATTCCGAGTGCTGGAGCTGGCCGACCTGCTGCCGGAAGATGTCCAGCAGGACGGCATCCGGCTCGACCCGACCAAGCTCACCGTCGACATCTCCGCTTCCGGTTTCTCGGCCGACGAGCTGCAGCGCGAGCTGTTCGAGCGTTTCAACATCCAGGTCGAGAAGTCCACCTTCAGCACCATCACGCTGCTGCTGACGCTCGGCACCACCCGCAGCAAGGTGTCGCGGCTGCACGACGCGATGGTGCGCCTGGCCAAGGAACAGCGGCCGCCGCGCACGCCGAGCCGGCTGCCGGAAATTCCGCGCTTCACCCGGCTGGCCTGCCTGCCGCGCGACGCGTTCTACGAAGCCGGCGAGCGCGTGCCGCTGCTCGACGACGAGGGTCGGCCGAACCCGGCGCTGATCGGCCGGGTGTCGTGCGACCAGATCGTCCCTTACCCGCCGGGCATCCCGGTGCTGGTGCCGGGGCAGTTGATCGATGACGCAATCATCACCTACTTACACCGGCTGCTAAAGGCACAAAAAGGCGTCGACATCCACGGCTTGATCGAAAAAGACGCCGAATATCACTTGCGGGTGCTGCGCGACGACGAGCTCGCTGCCTTGCCGTCCCGCCTATCAAACGATTGATCGCTTGTCAGGACAGGGGATTTCCGATAAATATAATCCTGTCGCATTTTTGTAAGTATGGGCGCCCGGACTGCGCCCGTTCGCGACCCTTGTACTGACTTGAGATTAGCGTGTAGTAGTGTGCCGCCGCGCCTGACGACACCCCGTCATCATCGCGCAGCGGCCTTCTTTTTTGGACCCAACAACCATGACTCAACCTCGGCATTACCTACAATTCAGTGACCTATCCCGCGAGGAGTACCACCATATCTTCGAACGCGCGGCGGTTCTGAAGCGACGATGGTACGCCGGCGAGCTGTACCAGCCGTTTGTCGGCAAGGTGATGTCGATGGTGTTTGAGAAGAATTCCACCCGGACTCGGGTGTCCTTCGAAGCCGGCATGGCGCAACTGGGCGGCCATGCGATGTTCCTGGACACCAAGAATTCGCAGATGGGCCGCGGCGAGCCGATCGAGGACACCGCACGGGTGCTCTCGCGGATGAGCGACATCATCATGATCCGCACCTTCGACCAGTCGCTGGTGGCGAAGCTGGCCGACTACTCGCGCGTGCCAGTGATCAACGGCCTGACCAACGAATACCACCCGTGCCAGATCCTGGCCGATATCTTCACCTATACCGAGCGTCACGGCTCGATCAAAGGCAAGGTGGTGGCGTGGGTCGGCGACGGCAACAATGTGGCGCGCACCTGGCTGCAGGCGGCCAAGGTACTCGGCTTCACACTGCGTGTCGCCACGCCGAAAGGCTACGAGCTGACCGTGCTCGACGGTGAGGACTACGGTGCGCACTACCAGCCGGGCAACGACCCGGTGGCGGCGGTGACCGGCGCCGACATCGTCACCACCGACGTGTTCACCAGCATGGGGTTCGAGGCCGAGGCTCAGGCACGCAACGCCGCGTTTGCCGATTTCCAGGTCACCACCGCGCTGATGGCGCACGCCGACGCCGACGCGGTGTTCATGCACTGCCTGCCGGCGCACCGCGGCGAGGAAGTGGCCGCCGAGGTGATCGACGGTCCGCAGAGCGTGGTCTGGGACGAGGCCGAAAACCGCATGCACGCGCAAAAGGCGCTGATCGAGTTCCTTCTGGCCGGCAAAACCACCGCCTGAAGCCAACAAGCAATCGAATTCTGTAGAAAGAGCATCATGTCTGACATCAATAAAGTCGTACTCGCGTATTCCGGTGGCCTCGATACTTCGGTGATCCTGAAGTGGCTGCAAGACACCTATCACTGTGAAGTGGTCACCTTCACCGCCGACATCGGCCAGGGTGAGGAAGTCGAACCGGCGCGCAAGAAGGCCGTGGCGCTCGGCATCAAGCCGGAAAATATCTTCATCGACGACCTGCGTGAAGAGTTCGTGCGCGACTTCGTGTTCCCGATGTTCCGCGCCAACGCTGTGTACGAGGGCGAATACCTGCTCGGCACCTCGATCGCCCGTCCGCTGATCGCCAAGCGCCAGATCGAGATCGCCAATCAGGTCGGTGCCGACGCCGTATCGCACGGCGCGACCGGCAAGGGCAACGACCAGGTCCGTTTCGAGCTGGGCTACTACGCGCTGAAGCCGGACGTGAAGGTGATCGCCCCGTGGCGCGAGTGGGACCTGCTGTCGCGCGAGAAGCTGCTCGCTTACGCCGAGAAGCACGGCATCGACATCAGCAAGAAGAAGGGCGGCGGTAGCCCGTACTCGATGGACGCCAACCTGCTGCACATCTCCTATGAAGGCACCGTGCTGGAAAACCCGGCCGCCGAGCCGGAAGAAGACATGTGGCTGTGGACCAGCTCGCCGGAAAACGCCCCGGACGAAGCCGAATACCTCGAGCTCGACTACGAAAAGGGTGACATCGTCGCGATCAACGGCGTGCGCATGACCCCGGCCGAGGTGCTGACCCGCCTGAACCAGCTGGGTGGCAAACACGGTGTCGGCCGCCTCGACATCGTCGAGAACCGCTACGTCGGCATGAAGTCGCGCGGCTGCTACGAAACCCCGGGCGGCACCATCATGCTGAAGGCGCACCGCGCGATCGAGTCGATCACCCTCGACCGCGAAGTGGCGCACCTGAAGGACGAGCTGATGCCGAAGTACGCCAGCCTGGTCTACACCGGCTACTGGTGGGCTCCGGAGCGCGTGATGATGCAGCAGATGATCGACGCCTCGCAGGCCACCGTGAACGGCTGGGTGCGCCTGAAGCTGTACAAGGGCAACGTGATCGTGGTCGGCCGCGAATCGAAGAGCGACTCGCTGTTCGACCCGACCATCGCCACCTTCGACGAAGACGGCGGTGCGTACAATCACGCCGACGCAGCCGGCTTCATCCGCCTGAACGCGCTGCGGATGCGGATCGCCGCCAACGCCAAACAGAAGCGCGGTTAAGCGCTCTGAGTCGATCAAGCCGCCCTCGGGCGGCTTTTTTCGTTACGCCGCCCCCTGGTCGGCCGAAAGGATCATCATGCGCCTTGCCCCGAGCCAGTGGATTCCGTGGGCGTTCGTGCTGTTGTGGAGCACCGGTTTCATCGGCGCCAAGCTCGGCCTGCCGTACATCGGGCCGTTCACCTTCCTCGCCTACCGGATGGCGTTCACGCTGCTGTGCTTTGTCGTGCTGATCACGGCGTTTCGCGCACCGTGGCCGAGCTGGCAGGTGGCCCGTCACCAGTGGGTCAGCGGCCTCTTGGTGCACGGAACGTATCTGGGCGGCGTGTTCGCCGCGATCAAGCTGGCGGTACCGGCAGGACTGACCGCACTGCTGGTCGGCCTGCAACCGGTGCTGACGGCGTTCGCCTCGCACCTGCTGTTCGGCCAACGCCTGAGCCCCCGGCAGTGGCTGGGCCTGGCGGTGGGTCTCGCCGGCACCGCGCTGGTGGTGAGCGGCAGCAAGGGCATCTCGTTCGCGGGCGGCGGCGGGGTGGTATGGGCGCTGGTCGCGCTCGCCGGCATCACCGTCGGCACGCTCTACCAGAAACGCCATGGCCAGAGCGTGCACCCGCTCACCGGCACCTTCCACCAGTACCTGGCGGCGCTGGTGCTGACCGGTGCGATCGCACTGCTGTTCGAGCACGGCGAACCGGCGCACTGGAGTGGCGAGCTGATCGTGGCGATGACGTGGAGCGTGCTGGTGCTGTCGGTGGCGGCGATCCTGCTGTTGATGCGGATGATCCGCGATGGTGAGATGAGCCGGGTGGTCAGCTATTTTTACCTGGTACCCGGCCTGACCGCGCTGCAGGCCTGGCTGCTGTTCGACGAACAGTTGAGCCGCCTGACGCTCGGGGGTATCGTACTGGCTGCCATCGGGGTGGCCTTGGTGCTGCGCGCCAGCCCGACTCCGTCAAACCGACAATAATGAATCAGAGCCGCTAACAACGGCGAAGCGGCCGTGGCGAGGCGTGCTGCGGTAGACAGCACATGGAGCAGCACAACAACGCGAAGGCGTTTTTGCTTCGCAGGAAATCGGCGATGCCTAGTTTTGTTAGCGGCTCTTACAGAGCGGGCGACGGCACGCCCGGGGAACGTAAGCAGGAAGGAAAGACTGAAGTGTCTGAAGAACAATTTACCAATGTCTCGCTGATCGTATTACTGACCGGCCTGATCATCTTCATCGGCTTCATCATCTGGGATCTGGGCAAGAAGTCCAATGCCGGCAAGTTCGGCATGTTCATCCTGTTCCTGGTCTTGGGCTTTGGCGTGCTCGGCTTCGTGCTGAAAAACGTGCTGGTCGAGTTCCTAGTGTTAAAACAGTAAACCATCCTCGATGGGTGATACAGGGCCGGGTTTGCCGTGATGGCAACTCGGCCTTTTGTTTTCGGTCAACGTCGGCCAAACATGCCACTGCATTGGCCGACTCGGCTGAGCTACCATGAACGTATCAGGCTTGCCAACCCGCTCATGAGGAGACCCGCCCGATGATTACCGTTCACCACCTGAACAACTCGCGTTCGCAGCGGGTGCTGTGGCTGCTTGAAGAACTGGGCCAGGCCTACCAGATCAAGCGCTATGAGCGCGATCCGACCACCATGCTGGCGCCGCCGGCGTTGCGCGCGGTGCATCCGCTCGGCAAGTCGCCGGTGATCCAGGACGGCGACGTCACGTTGGCCGAATCGGGCGCGATCATCGACTACCTGGTCGAGCGCTACGGCGACGGCCGGCTCGCGCCCGAGCGCGGTACGCCACAATGGCTCCGCTACCACTACTGGCTGCATTACGCCGAGGGCTCGCTGATGCCGCCGCTAGTGATGCGGCTGGTCTTCGACCGGCTGTCGCACCCACCGATGCCGTGGCTGCTGCGCCCGGTGGCCGGTGCGATCGCCAACGGCGTGAAGCGCGGCTACCTCGACCCGCAGATCCGTCAACACCTCGACTACCTGGAAGGCGAAATCGGCGAGCAGGGCTGGTTTGCCGGCGACGCGTTCAGCGCCGCCGACATCCAGCTGAGTTTCCCGATCGAGGCGGCCAACGCCCGCACCGGCCTCACTCGCCATCCGAAACTGGCCGCCTATCTCCAGCACCTCCATGCGCGACCCGCCTACCAGCGCGCGTTGGAGCAGGGCGGCCCGTACGAGCTGCTGCGCTGAGGATGATTTCCTGTTTCATAGGCTTACATCCCCTAGAGCAGAGACCGCCAAAGCGACATCTAACGGCCCGATGATGAGGATTGGAACGACATGTTAAAGAAGCTCTGGCAATCGGGGGCGCAAAAATTGATGACAGTTGCGTCACTTTGGGTGCGCCCCTTGAATTCGGATCAGGATCAGTAAATTCTGAATCTAGGGGCTTGATGAAACAAGCCTAGTTTGCCCTTTTGCACGTTGCGGTCGCACGACCATGTCATTACGCAGTTGGGTCAAGTGGGCGCTGTTCGTAGGGACAATCGGCCTGCTGGTTTTCGCGGGCTACTTCGCCCAGAAGGAGATGCAGTCGTCCCAGCTGCAGGCACGCTATTTGTCTCGCTTCGCACGCGAATTGCACTTCAATGTCGCGTCGGGCCCGAGTCGCGAGATTCTTTTTCCCAAGTCCGGCCCCTACGACGAACGACTCGGCTACAGCCGTCTCCCGGATTTTTCACGTCGGCTCGTCGCGCGCGGCTTTGTCGTGACCGCGCAGGTTCGCGACTCGCCACGCATGCTGTCGCTCGCTGACGAGGGCCTGTTCCTGCCGTACGCCGAGAAGGATCAGGCCGGCCTCGTGCTGCTCGATGCGACCGGCGCGCCGCTCTATGCGCAACGCTTCCCGACGCGGATTTACACCCGCTTCGACGACGTGCCACCGCTGCTGGTTAACAGCCTGCTCTTCATCGAAGACCGCGAACTGCTCGCCGCGAAGTATCCGTACCGCAACCCGGCGATCGATTGGCTCCGCTTCGGGAGGGCGGCGTTCGAGCAGCTGGTACGCATTGTAGACAAAGAACATGTCGCGCCCGGCGGCAGCACCCTCGCCACGCAGATGGAGAAATTTCGCCATTCGCCGGGTGGGCGCACCGTCAGCCCGCCCGAAAAGCTCCGGCAGATCGCCTCGGCGTCGCTGCGCTCCTACCTGGGCGGTGCCGAGACGATGCCGGTGCGCCGACAAATCGTCGTGCATTATCTGAACACGGTGCCGCTGTCGGCGAGGGCCGGCTACGGCGAAGTCGAAGGCATCGGCGACGGGCTTTGGGCTTGGTATGGGCGGGATTTCGCCGACAGCAACCGCCTTCTCACGTCGCCCGCCGATACCGATCGCGCACTCGCACAACAGGCCGTGGTGTTCAAGGAAGTGCTCTCGCTAATGATCGCGCAGCGGGCCCCGTCGTACTACCTGCGCGAGGGCCGGAGCGAGCTGAACCGGCTCAGCGACAGCTATCTGCGGCTGCTGGCCTCGGGGGGCGTGATCTCTCTGGCGCTGCGCGATGCGGCGCTGCCGCTCCGGCTGCGCTTGAACGAGGGGGCGCTCGCGCAACCGGAAGTAGGGTTCGTCATGCTCAAGGCGGCCACGGCGATCCGCACGCATCTTTCCACGGCACTGTCCGTGCCGCTCCTGTACGACCTCGACCGGCTCGACCTGACCGCGACCGCCACGCTGAACAAGTCGGTGCAGGAAGCGGTCAGCAGCAAGCTCGAAAGCGTCACGACGCCCGATGGCGCGCGCGCGATGGGACTGTATGGCTACGAGATGCTGCGCCCCGGCGACGACCCGAGCCGGATCGCGTTCAGCTTCACCCTGTTCGAGCGGCGCGGCGACGCCAATCTGCTGCGCGTACAGACCGACAGCGTGAACCAGCCGTTTGACGTGAATCTGGGCGCTCGGCTGAATCTCGGCTCGACCGCGAAACTGCGCACGCTGATCAGCTATCTGCAGATCATCGCGGCGCTGCACGACCGCTACGCCGGTCTCAGTTCGACTCAGTTGCGCGGCGTCCAGGTCGACCCGCAGGACAAGCTGACCCGCTGGGCGATCGATTATTTGGAGCAGGCGCCCGACACCTCGCTGCGCCCGATGCTCGAGGCCTCCCTCGAGCGGAGCTACTCGGCGAGCCCGGGCGAGACCTTCTTCACCGGCGGGGGCGCACAGACCTTCGCCAATTTCGAGCCGTCGTACAACGGCCGCGTGCTGACAATACGCGACGCGTTCCAGCACTCGGTCAACCTGGTGTTCGTGCGGCTGATGCGCGACATCGTGCACTACACGCTGTTCCAAGTCGCCGGCTCGACCGCGCAGCTGCTCGACAATCCGTCGCTGCGCGCCGAGTACCTCAAACGCTTCGCCGACCGGGAAGGGCGCGTGTTCCTCAGCCGTTTCTACGCGAAATACCGCGGCAAGACGCCGGACGAGGCCGAGGCGCTCTTGCTGGAGGGCGTGCGCGAAGTGCCGACAAAGGTCGCGACCGCGCTCCGTAGCATCGACCCGGCGGCGCCGCAGCAGCGCTTCGATCGGGCGATGCGGCAGGCGTTGCCAGACAGCGGCTTGACGCCCGACGACTTGACCGCGTTGTACGAGAAATACGGCGCGGACAAGTTTTCTCTGGCCGATCGCGGCTACATCGCGGGGGTGCATCCGCTCGAACTGTGGGTCGTCGAATACCTCAGGCGCAATCCGGGTGCGACGCTGCGGCAGGTGGTGGACGGCAGCCGCGACGAGCGGCAAGCCGTGTATGCGTGGCTCTTCAAGACGCACCGCCGTCATGCGCAAGACCGCCGCATCAAGGGGATGCTTGAACTGGAAGCGTTTGTCGAAATCGGGCGCCAATGGCGTGCGCTCGGCTACCCGTTCGAATCGCTGACGCCGTCGTATGCGGCCTCGATCGGCGCGTCCGGCGATCGACCGGCGGCATTGGCCGAACTGATCGGCATCATCAACAGCGGCGGGGTGAAGCTGCCGGTGCTGAGCCTGAGCACGCTCGACTTCGCCGCGGGGACGCCGTATGAGACGCGATTCAGGTACGCGTCGCTGCCGCCCACCCGGGTCTTGTCCGACGACATCGTGCAGGTGGTGCGCCGCTCGCTGCGCGATGTGGTCGAGGGCGGCACGGGCAGGCGGCTCGCGGCGGGCTTTCCGCTCGCCAACGGCCAGACGCTGGAGGTGTACGGCAAGACGGGCACCGGCGATCAGCGCTTTGGCGTGTTCGCGCGCGGCGGCCGGTTGATCGAGTCGCGCAAGGTGAACCGGACCGCGGCCTTTGTGTTCACCCTCGGCGACCGCTTCTTCGGCATCCTGACCGCCTACGTGCATGAGCCGTACGCGGCTCGCTATACGTTCACCAGCGCGATGTCCGTGCAGCTGCTCAAATCGCTGGCCCCCGAGCTTGGGCCAGTGATGGCGGCCTCGACTAGCGTTTCTCGTGGCGAGGCTGACGCAGGCGACGCGCCAAGCCAAACAAGGCCGCGGCGGCGATGACGAGTAATAGCACGGCTTCCTCATCGTGCTTGAGGTCCGCCAACAGCCATTGCAGCGTCTGTCCGAACAAGTAGCCGGCGCCACCGACCAGCACGGCCCAGATCATCGCGCCGAGCAGGTTGAACAGCACAAAGCGCCACGGCGGCACCGCACTCGCCCCGATCACGATCGGCCCGACGATGCGAAGGCCGTACATGAAGCGGATGCCGACTATCACGCCGGCGTGATAGCGCTGCAGCAACTGGCGGACCTGCTGCGCACGGGCCGACCAACGCGGAAACCGTGCGATCACGGCCGGCCCGTAGCGGTGGCCGAGGAAGAAAAACAGCTGATCCCCCAGCGTGCCGCCGCAGACTGCCACCATGAGAACTACGGGAAACGACAAATACCCCTGATGCGCGGCAAAGCCGGCCAGAACCAGGATGGTTTCGCCCTCGAGCACGCTACCGATAAACACCGCCAGGTAGCCGTACTGGGCCAGCAGATGGGTGAGCGACATAGATCGGTCCGGGTCCGTCGGCGAGGCACGGCTCGCCGCAACAGGTACGCTGCCGTACAGCAGGGCACGCCAGTCCAGTATAGAGAGTCGCCTTACACCGGCGGGGGCGGTTCTGCGCGTAGCGACTTGGCCGGGTAGCTCGCCAGCACGATAGACGTCGACACCGGCCCGTACTGCGCCAGCGTATCGATCACCGTCTCGAGCTGGACCATCCGCGTTGCCACGACCCGGACCAGGAAACAGTCTTCTCCGGTGATGCGGTGCGCCTCGACCACCTCCGGCTGCGCGGCAAACGCGGCGAGGCAGCGGGCGATCTCGGCATGAGTGGTTTTCAGCCGGATGAAGGCGACGATCTCGCGACCGACTGCTTTGGCGTTGATCCGCGCGCCGTAGCCCTCGATCACGCCGAGCTCTTCAAGACGACGGATGCGCGCGGTCACCGCCGGCTGCGACAGCCCGACCTGCTTGCCGATCTCGGTATTGCTGTGGCGGGCGTCCTCCTGCAGCAGCTCGAGAATCCGCCAGTCGAGCCGGTCCAATTGGCTATTCTTTGAATTCATTCGTGCCTCCTCGCCAAAACTACGGTTTTCATCGCCACCACCCTTTAATTCATCGACAGCCTCATTCTTGCCATGTCGGCGGCATTGCACAATAGCTGCTCCACCTAGCGGAGAAGCACACCATGTCCATCCCCGTCCTGATCGTGCCGGGCATCGGCAATTCCGGCCCAGAGCACTGGCAAAGCCTGTGGCAACAACAGCATCCCGGCTGGCAGCGGCTCGACGTGCCTGACTGGAACCGGCCCGAGCGCGACGACTGGCTCACCGCGCTCGACCGCGCCATCGCCCGGCTTGGGCCGGACACCGTGCTGGTCGCGCACAGCCTGGGCTGCCTCGCCGTCGCGCACTGGGCCGCCGGCCGTGGTCAGCCGCTGCGCGGCGCACTGCTGGTGGCGGTGCCCGACCCGGGCTCGGCGGTGTTTCCGGCCGAGGCGCGCAGCTTCGCACCGACGCCACGGCGACAGCTGCCGTTTCCGAGCATCGTGGTCGCCAGCCGCGACGACCCGTACGGCAGCGTGGCGTACAGCCGCCAGTGCGCCGAACGGTGGGGCAGCCGCTGGGTTGATGGCGGTGCCTCAGGCCACCTCAACGCGCAAAGCGGCTTGGGCGACTGGCCGTTAGGCCGGACGTTGCTTGGCGGGCTGCTGGCGCCCATGACTCAACCGTCTTGATCGGGGCGCGCGCACGCAAAAAGGCCGCCGACGGTCTCCCGCGGCGGCCTCAAGGTTGGCCGAACGGCCTTACCCCTTCTCGGGCGGCGCCTGCCAGCCGCCGCCGAGCGCCTTGATCAGCGTCACCGCCGCGGTCAGCCGCTGGTTGAGGATGTCGAAGTCGGCGCGTTCGGTCGCCAGCGTGGTCGCCTGCGTCGTCACCACGTTCAGATAGCTCACCGTGCCGGCCTTGTACTGGTTCTCGGTGATGGTCTGCGACTGGCGTGCTGCCTTCAAGGCCTCGCCCTGCAGGCGTGCCTGGTCGTCGAGCAGACGCAGCGCCACCAGGTTGTCCTCGACTTCCTGGAAGCCGGTCAACACGGTCTGGCGGTAGGTCGCGACGCTCTGGTCGTACGATGCGATCGCCTGGTCGGTCTTCGACTTGAGCAGGCCACCGTCGAACAGGGTCATCGCCAGTTGCGGGCCGAGCGACCAAATCCGGTTCGGCAGTGTCAGCCAGTTAGCGAAGCTGGAGCTGCGATAGCCGCCGCTGGCGGAAATGGTCAGGTCGGGGAAATACGCCGCCTTGGCGACGCCGATCTGCGCGTTGGCCGCCGCGACGCGGCGCTCGGCGGAGGCGATGTCGGGACGACGCTCGAGCAATTCCGACGGCACACCACTCGGAATGTCCGGCAGCACCGGCTCCTTGTCGACCTTGGCGAGGTCGAAGTCGGCCGGCGCCTTGCCCAGCAGCACCGCGATCGCGTGCTCGAGCTGCGCGCGCTGCACGCCCTTGGCGAGCGCCTGCACCTGGGTGGTCTTCAGCTGGGTTTCGGCCTGCGCCACGTCCGCTTGCGAGGCGACGCCGGCGGCGAGGCGGTTCTGGGTCAGCTGCAGGAACTGCTGGTACGCCTTCACGCTATTGTCGAGCGAGGTCTTCTGCGCGTCGGCGACGTAGAGCTGGAAGTAGCTGATCGCCAGCTGCGACTGGGCGCTCAGCCGCGCCGCCTCCAGGTCCGCGGCGCTGGCGGCGAGGCTGGCCTTGCCGCTCTCGACCGAGCGGCGGATCTTGCCCCACAGGTCGAGTTCCCAAGCCGCGTTCAGGGTCAGGTTATACGTGGTGTTGATCTTGCTGGTGGTGACGTCGCCGGTGTTGTTGACACTGTTGCCTCGCGTCCTGCTGGCGCTGGCCGTCACGTCGGGGTAGAAGCCGGCCTGAGCGCCGTGCAGCAGCGCCTGCACCTGACGGTACTGCGCTTCGGCCAACGCGATGTTCTGGTTCGAGATCACCAGCTGTTCTTCGAGCGCATTGAGCTGCGGGTCGTTGAATACCTCCCACCATTTGCCCTTGGACTGGTAGTCCTGCGGCTCGGCCGCCTTCCAGCCCTGCGCTTCCTTGAAGCTGGCTGGCACGTCGATCTTCGGCCGGCTGTAGTCGGGGCCGACAGCGCAGGCGGACAGCACCGTGGCGGTCAGGGGCAGCATCACCCAACGAGTCAATCTAGACATTCTCAATCTCAATCCTTGTTTCCCAGGGCCGTCGGCAGCTCGTAGCCTGGGTGCAGGCGGCGCCACAGCCGCTGGCACCACAAACGGAACCGGTCCAGATACAGGTATACAACCGGTGTGGTGTAGAGGGTAAGCAACTGGCTCATCAGCAGGCCGCCGACGATGGTGATACCGAGCGGCCGACGCAGCTCGGCACCATCGCCGCTGCCGAGCGCCAGCGGCACCGCGCCGAGCATGGCGGCCATCGTCGTCATCATGATCGGGCGGAAACGCAGCTGGCAGGCGCGGAAGATCGCGTCGCGCGGCGCCAGCCCTTCCTTGCGTTCGGCCTCGAGCGCGAAGTCGATCATCATGATCGCGTTCTTCTTCACGATGCCGATCAACAGCAGGATGCCGATCAGCGCGATCAGGCTGAATTCGCTGCCGAACAGCATCAGCGCCAAGAGGGCGCCGAGCCCCGCCGACGGCAGTGTCGACAGGATGGTCAGCGGATGCACGTAGCTCTCGTACAGCACGCCGAGCACCAGGTAGACCGCAACCAGCGCGGCCAGGATCAACACCAGCTGGTTGCGCAGGCTCTCCTGGAACGCCTTGGCGGTGCCGGCGAAGCTGCCGTGGATGCTGGCCGGCACGCCGAGCTGCACCATAACCCGGCCGATCGTCGCCGACGCGTCCGACAGCGACAGGCCCGGCTGCATATTGAACGAGATCGTCGCCGCGGCGAACTGGCCCTGGTGGTTGACGGACAGCGGTGTGTTGGCCGGCGCCCAGCGCGCGAACGCCGACAGCGGGATCGGCTTGCCGTTCGGCCCGATCAGGAACAACTTGTCGAGCGTCGCTGCGCTTTGTGTGTATTGCGGCGCCACTTCCATCACCACCTTGTACTGGTTGAGCGGCTGGTAGATGGTCGACACCTGGCTCTGGCCGAACGCGGCGTTCAAGGTCTTGTTGACCTGGCTGACGGAAAGACCGAGCCGGGCGAGGGTGTCGCGGTCGTAGACCAGCGCGGTCTCCGAGCCCTTGTCCTGCTGGTCGGAGTTGACGTCGGCCAGATCCGGCTCGTTGCTCAGCGCCGCACGGATGCGCGGCTCCCAGCTGCGCAGCGCCTGCAGGTCGTCCGACTGCAGCGTGTACTGGTAGGCGGCGTTGCTCTGCCGGCCACCGATGCGGATGTCCTGCACCGGGTTGAGCACCAGCCGCGCGCCCGGCTCGCGGGCAAGCTTCTTGCGCAGCCGCGCGATCACCTGCTGCGCGCTGTCGCTGCGCTGGCTCAACGGTTTCAGCGACACGAACATCTGACCGCTGTTGGTGCTCTGGCCGCCGGTAAAGCCGGCCACCGTGTCCACCGCCGGGTCGGCGCGCACGATGTTCATGAAGTCGATCAGCTTCTGGCGCATCGCCTGGAACGAGATGCTCTGGTCGGCCTGGATGAAGCCGGAAATCCGCCCGGTGTCCTGCTCAGGGAAGAAGCCCTTCGGTATCGCCACGTACAGGTAGACGTTCAGCGCCACCGCTATGCCCAACAGCGCGATCATCAGCCGGGCGTGCTCCAGCGCCCAGGTAAGCGTGCGCGCGTAGCCGTGCTGCACCCGTTCGAGCAGTTGGCCGAAGCGGCGCACCAGCCGGTTGCCTTCTTCATGTTCCATGCCGCGCTTGAGCAGCCGCGCGCACATCATCGGCGTGGTGGTCAGCGAGATCACCAGCGAGATCAGGATCGACACCGTCAGCGTCACCGCAAATTCGCGGAACAGCCGGCCGACGATGTCGCCCATGAACAGGAAGGGGATGAACACCGCCACCAGCGACAGGCTCATCGACAGCACGGTGAAGCCCACCTCGCGCGCGCCTCGCATCGCCGCGCGCATCGGCGGCACGCCTTCCTCGACGTGGCGCGAGATGTTTTCCATCACCACGATCGCGTCGTCGACGACGAAGCCGGTGGCGATGGTCAGCGCCATCAGCGACAGGTTGTTCAGGCTGAAACCGAACAAATACATCGCGCCGAACGAGCCGATCAGCGACACCGGCACCGCCACTGCCGGCACCAGCGTGGCGCGGCCGTTCTTCAGGAACAGGTAGACGACCAGGATCACCAGGCCGACCGCGATCATCAGCGAATGCTCCACCTCGTTAAGCGACGCACGGATCGTCGGCGAGCGGTCGAGGGTCACGTTCATATTCACCGAGGCCGGGACCATCGTCTGCAGCTGCGGCAGCATCGCCTTGACCCGGTCGACCGTCTCGATGATGTTGGCGCCCGGCGCGCGGGTGATGATCAGCAGCACCGACCGCCTGCCGCCGGCAAAGCCGGCGTTGCGCACGTCCTGCACCGAGTCGCTCACCGTCGCGACGTCGCCCAGGCGCACCGCCGCGCCGTTCTTGTAGTTGATGATCAGCGGCAGGTAGTCGTCGGCGGTCTTGGCCTCGTCGTTGGTCTCGATCTGCCAGCGCTTGTCGTCCGACTCGATCACGCCTTTCGGCCGACGTTGGTTGGCCGCCGCCAGCGTGCTGCCGACCTGGTTGAGCGCCACCCCCTGATGCGACAGCGCGTCCGGATTTAGCTCGACCCGCACCGCCGGCAGCGAACTGCCGCCGACCGACACGTCGCCGACGCCGGCGATCTGCAGGATGCGCTGCGCCAGCACGGTCGACGCCACGTCGTACAGCTTCGGTTGCGGCATCGTGTCCGAGGTCAGCGCCACGATCATGATCGGCGCGTCGGACGGGTTGACCTTGCGGTAGGTCGGGTTGCTCGGCATCCCGGTCGGCAGCAGATTGCGCGCGGCGTTGATCGCCGCCTGCACGTCGCGCGCCGCGCCGTTGATGTCGCGGTCGAGGTCGAACTGCAGCGTGATCCGCGCCGAGCCCAGCGCGCTGCGCGAGGTCATCTCGTTGATGCCGGCGATGCGGCCGAGCGCCCGTTCCAGCGGCGTCGCCACCGTCGACGCCATCGTTTCCGGGCTGGCGCCCGGCAGTTTCGCCGACACCGAGATGGTCGGGTAGTCGACCTGCGGCAGCGGCGACACCGGCAGGAAGCGGAAGCCGACCGCGCCGGTCAGCACGATCGCCAGCGTCAATAGCCAGGTGGCGACCGGCCGCTTGATGAAGACCGTGGAGAGCCCGCTCATGCCGTGCCGTCCTCGGTACCGAGGGCAGGGCGCTGGAAGCGCTGCGCCAGCCGGTCGAACATCAGATAGATCACCGGCGTGGTGAACAGCGTCAGCACCTGGCTGACAATCAGACCGCCGACCATCGCGATACCGAGCGGCCGGCGCAGCTCGGCGCCGACACCGTAGCTGAGCATCAGCGGCAAGGCGCCGAGCAGCGCGGCCATCGTCGTCATCAGGATCGGCCGGAAGCGCAAGAGGCAGGCCTCGTAGATCGCCTCGCGCGGCGCCAGACCGCGCTCGCGCTCGGCCGCCAGCGCGAAGTCGATCATCATGATCGCGTTCTTCTTCACGATGCCGATCAACAGGATGATGCCGATGATCGCGATCACCGACAGGTCCTGACCGGCCAGCATCAGCGCCAGCAGCGCGCCGACGCCGGCGGTCGGCAGCGTGGAGAGGATGGTGATCGGGTGGATGTAGCTCTCGTACAGCACGCCCAGCACGATGTACATCGCGACGATCGCGGCGACGATCAGCCAGACCTCGTTGCCCAGCGCCGCCTCGAACGCCAGCGCCGCACCCTGGAAGTTGGTGATGATGTCGACGGGCATAGTGATCTGGGTCTCCGCCGCGCGGATCGCCTGCACAGCCTCGCCGAGCGACGCGCCCGGCGCCAGGTTGAACGACACCGTCACCGACGGGAACTGCGCCAGGTGGTTGACCACCAGCGCGCCGCTGCGCTCCTCGACCTTGGCGAGCGTGCTGAGCGGCACCATGGTGCCGGTGCCCGAGGTCAGGTAGATACCGTCGAGCGCGTGCGGCCCGGTCGCATGCTGCGGGTCGACACCGAGCACCACCCGGTACTGGTTGGCCTGGGTAAAGATGGTCGACACCAGACGTTGGCCGAACGCATCGTAGAGCGCATTGTCGATAGCCGCCATGGTGATGCCGAGCCGGCTGGCGGTGTCGCGGTCGATGTCGATGTAGCTGACTAGCCCTCGGTCCTGCAGGTCGCTGGCCACGTCGGCCAGCACCGGCTCCTTCTGCAACTGGCGCACCAGTTTCGGCACCCAGCTGCTCAGCTCGTCGAGGCTGCCCGCCTGCAGGGTGAACTGATACTGGGTACGGCTGACGCTGTCCTCGATGGTCAGGTCCTGCACCGGCTGCAGGTAGATCGAGATCCCCGGCACGCTGGCGGCGCGTTGCTGCAGGCGCTGGATGATCGCCGGCGCGCGCTCGCTGCGCTCGTCCAGCGGTTTCAGGTTGATCTGGATCCGGCCGCTATTGAGCGTGGTGGTCACGCCGTCCACGCCGATGAACGACGACAGGCTCTCGACGTCCGGGTCTTTCAGTATCTCGGCGGCGAGCTGCTGCTGGCGCTCGGCCATCGCCGAGAACGAGATCGACTGTGGTGCCTCGGTGATACCTTGCAGCACACCGTTGTCCTGCTGCGGGAAGAAGCCCTTCGGGATGAAGTAAACCATCGCGACGGTCAGCACTAGCGTGCTCAACGCCACCAGCAAGGTCAGTTTCTGGTGGTCGAGCACCCAGCGCAGCTGCTTGCCGTAACGGGCGATCACGTTGTTGAAGAAGTCCTCGCTTGCCTGGCCGAAGCGGCTCTGCTGGTCGTGCGGGATGTGATGCAGCAGCTTGGCGCACATCATCGGCGTCAGCGTCAGCGAGATCACCCCTGAGATCAGGATCGACACCGCCAGCGTGATCGCGAACTCGCGAAACAGCCGACCAACCACGTCGCCCATGAACAACAGCGGGATCAGCACCGCCACCAGCGAGATGGTCAGCGAAATGATGGTGAAGCCGATCTCGCCGGCGCCCTTCAGCGCTGCCAGCAAGGGCGGGTCGCCCTGTTCGATGTAGCGCGAGATGTTCTCGATCACCACGATCGCGTCGTCGACCACGAAGCCGGTGGCGATGGTCAGCGCCATCAGCGTCAGGTTGTTGATCGAGAAACCGGCGAGGTACATCACGCCGAAGGTGCCAACCAGCGACAGCGGTACCGCCACGCTTGGGATGATCGTCGCCGAGACGTTGCGCAGGAACACGAAGATCACCATTACCACCAGCGCCACCGCCAGCATCAGCTCGAACTGCACGTCGGCGACCGAGGCGCGGATGGTGGTGGTGCGGTCGGTCAGCACCTTGACCTCGACCGCGCCGGGCAGCGACTGCTGCAGCGAGGGTAGCAGCGAGCGGATGTGGTCGACGGTCTGGATCACGTTGGCGCCGGGCTGGCGCTGCACGTTGACGATGATCGCCGGGTCCTTGTTAGCCCAGGCGGCCAACCGGTTGTTCTCGGCATCCTCGACCACGGTGGCGATGTCGCCGAGCCGCACCGCCGCGCCGTTCTTGTACGCGACGATCATCTGCCGGTAGTCGTTGGGCGACTGCAGCTGATCGTTGGCCGACAGGGTCGATGAGCGCGCAGGGCCGTCGAAACTGCCCTTCGGCGTGTTGACGTTGGCGTTGCCGATCGCGGTGCGGACTGTCGTGCTATCCAGGCCGTACGCCGCCAGCGCCTGCGGGTTGAAATTGACCCGCACCGCCGGGCGCTGTCCGCCGGACAGGCTGACCAGACCCACGCCCGACACCTGCGAAATCTTCTGCGCGATCCGGGTGTCGACCAGGTCCTGCACCTGCGTCATCGGCAAGGTCTTGGATGTCACCGCCAGCGTCAGCACCGGCGGGTCGGCCGGGTTGACCTTGCTGTAGATCGGCGGGTTGGGCAGGTCGCTCGGCAGCAGGTTGGAGGCGGCGTTGATCGCGGCCTGCACCTCCTGCTCGGCCACGTCGAGGCTCAGCTCCAGGTTGAACTGCAGCGTGATCACCGAGGCGCCACCGGAGCTCTTCGACGACATCTGCTTCAGGCCCGGCATCTGGCCGAACTGTCGCTCGAGCGGCGCGGTGATCGACGAGGTGGTCACGTCCGGGCTCGCGCCGGGATACAGCGTCACCACCTGGATGGTCGGGTAGTCGACCTCCGGCAACGCCGAGATCGACAGCGCCCGGTAACCGAGCAGGCCGGCCAGCAGCAACGCCACCATCAACAGCGTGGTCGCGACCGGCCTCAGGATAAACGGACGGGACGGGTTCATACCTGGCCCTTGCGGTGCTTGGCCGATTCACCGGCCGGGCTGCTCGCCGCGTTGTCGCTGGCGCCCGACTTGCCGTGATGCCCCTTGCCCTTGCCACCGCCGACGCCTGGTTTGACCAGCACGATCTTGGTGCCTTCGCGCAGCTGGTCGACACCGTCGACCACCACCTGATCGCCCGGCTGCAGCCCTTCGGTGACGGCGACCTGATCGCCCTCGATCGGACCGATGCCGATCTGGCGCAGCGTCACGGTCTGATCCGGCTTCACCAGGTAGACGAAGCTGCCTTGCTTGCCACGTTGCAGCGCGGCGGTCGGGATCGCGGTGACGCCTTGCAGCGTTTCCAGCTTCATCTTGATGTTGACGAACTGGTTGGGGAACAGCGAACCGTCGCCGTTGGCGAACTGCGCCTTCAGTTTCAGCGTGCCGGTGGCAGTGTCGATCTGGTTATCGGCGGTCAACAGCATGCCTTCGGCCAACTTGCCCTTGTTCTCGCGGTCCCACGCCTCCACCGGCAGCTGGCCGCTGCCGCGGCGCGCCTTGACGATGGCGCCGAGGCTGGCCTCCGGCACCGGGTAGACCACGTTCATCGGCTGCTCCTGGGTGATCACCACGATACCGTTGGTGTCGCCGGTGGAAATATTGTTGCCCGGATCGACCTGACGCAGGCCGACCCGGCCGCTGATCGGCGCGGTGATCCGGCTGTAGGTCAGCTGCAGCTTGGCGTTGTCCACCTGGCCCTGATCGGACTTGACCGTGCCCTCGTACTGGCGCACCAGCGCCTCCTGGGTGGCCACCTGCTGCTCGGCGATCGAGTTCTGCGCCAGCAGGCCCTTGTAGCGTTGCAAGTCGAGCTGGGCGTTTCTCAGCAGCGCCTGGTCCTTGGCCAACTGGCCCTGCGCCTGGGTCAGCTGCACCTGGAACGGCCGCGGGTCGATCTGCCCCAGCAGGTCGCCGGCCTTCACCGTCTGCCCCTCGCGGAAGTACACCTTGTCGAGCTGGCCGTCGACCCGGCTGCGCACGGTCACGGTATTGCTCGCGGTGACGGTGCCGAGCGCGCTGAGGAACACATTGATGTCGGTCTTGACCGCCGGCTTGGCCGTCACCGGCTGCGGCGCCCCTTGCTTGCCGGCTGGACCGCCGCGGCCGCTCACCTGGGCCGCCCCTCCCGACGACGGGCTCTTATGGAGAAAGTGCCAGCCCAGGCCGGCGATCGCGGCGAGCACCAGCACGACGATCAGTTTCTTGCGGCCGCTTTCGGGCTTGGCGGCGGGCGGCAGGGAGGAAGTCGAAGTCGGTTCGGATTGTGCGGGGGTAGGGTGAGTCATCGGTGATAAGCTCGCAAAAACAGTTGCGCTGCAGAGAGTTCTTGGATATTTGCTATATTAGGCTAGTTACTTAGCAAGCCTAACTATATCGTTGTTAACCTTTGTGAAGAAGCGAAACCCGTGACCAGTCCCGATCTTTGTGCGCAGCAGCTGCTCGAAACCGTCCCCGAGCTGATGCACGCCATCCGCAGCCACATGCGCCAGAACGCCGACGCCCGGGTTACCGTGCCACAACTGCGCTGCCTGCTGTTTCTGCGCCGCCATCCGGGCTGTTCGCTCGGCGACATCGCCAAACACCTGGGCGTCACCACCGCCACCACGTCGACCATGGTCGACCGCATCGTCAAGCAGGGGCTGATCAAGGTCACCGTGCCACCGGACGACCGGCGCCGCATCTCGCTGGAACTGAGCGAGCAGGGCGCGACCATCGTCAGGCATGCGCATGACGTTACGCTGATCAAGATCGGTGAAACGCTGAGCAGCTGTAACGACGAGCAGCTGGAACAGATCCATCAGGCGCTGAGCGTGCTGCGTCAGTTGTTCCGACGCAGCGACGATAATTGCTGACTCGACTCGGCCAGTCTGGTCGAAAGGCCTTGGTATTTCAGCCGCTTAGCCACACCTCTCCAGCCAGAGCATTACGCTGACCGGCACCGGACCTTGACACCGCCGCGTTTCCCGCCGGAAAGCCGCGCCGGCAAGGCTTGTCGAATGCCGCCCGTTTATGGATAATGCGCCTTCCGCCGGTGTAGCTCAGTTGGTAGAGCAGCTGACTTGTAATCAGAAGGTCGAGGGTTCGACTCCTTTCACCGGCACCAAATACGACGGGCCTTGCAGCGATGCAAGGCCCGTTTTGCATTCCGGGTTTTAGACGAAAAATAGTAGGCACTGTAACGCGGCGCGCGATTTCGCACCATTTCGCGCCGGTTTTGTCACTCGCGCATAACACCGCGAAACCCCGTTTTGCGCCAGTATTGGCAACACCTGCACCACCGGCTAGAACAGTCCGCCACTCCCGCCAGCTCCCGGCTTGTGTCAGGAGCACCGTGGGTGTTCCCTGCGCTGTGCGCTGCCCTCCAGTCTAGTGGGTCGTCTGTTGAGTGCGCCACGCGCCAACTTCCTTCACGACGCTGCGGTCTCGAAGAGGGTGACAACGATCCAGGGCTCGTCATCTCTATAAATTTCCTCCTGCAGGATCATTGCCGTAGGGATAAGGAGCGGGTCTACTCCCGGCTCGACAAGATCGACGAAGACGTGAGTGCAGCATTTCCCCGGCCGTAGCTGGGTAACAGGTATCTCGAACACCTCGGAGTAATCGTTAGGGTTACATGGGAAGTTGAGCGCTTTGTGCCCATCACGGGATAGGCCAAACGTCATTATGTTGGCGACACCTTTGAACGTGGCGTCAGGCTTTAGTTTTTCCTGGAAAAAAAAGGGTCTCTCTATCTGATAGTGCTGGCCAGAGGAGTGGTAACTGCTATGGTGATCCATATCGCCCACACCCTCCCGTGGAAGGTTGACATAGACGTCCAGGCCTTTTCGCACGACAGTGGCTTCCAGAAACAGATCGCTGTCCCTCACCGCAATGGCGATCTTAAACATGTCGCACCCTTTCTATGGCTTGCACTTCATGTTAGCCAAACGTCGCGTGTACTCGAAAAGCCTCGGAAACACAGTGATAATTTCCCGGCCGAAGACGCCCCTCGGGGCGGATCGCGTGAGGGTTAGCGGGAGCCCCCCGGGGCTATTTCCCCGCCGGTGCGTTGCGGCGCACCGGTCCGCTCTTCATGGCCTGTTCGGCCAGCTTCCACAGCGCCTTGCCCGACTCGGCGGTCTTCACCACCGCGTGGTACAGCCAGCCGGCCCGGTGGAAGAACAACCTGGTTCGGCCAGATCGGCCGGCAAGCCCACCGCCTTGCGGGTAGCGATGTCGACTATCGTTGTGATCTCGGCCGGAACGGACGATCGTACTGCGGGTCTGTATCTCGGCATCGAAGGTGTGACCGTCGGCGCTGTAGATGTTGCCCGGCAGAAGGCTGTCGAAACCGCACCGACGTGCCGAGCGTCGCTTTCTGCCGAAGCTCGGTACCGTCAGCACGAGATCGGCCGCATGGGCGAGCGCGAGCTGAAGACGCTTCAGCCGTCCATCCGCCGCAGGGTTGTGCTTTCCGCCAATTCTGGGCGAACCCACGGTGGTAAGCGTGTTCGAAGGTTGGCTCCTCCGGACGTTGGTAGCGCCCCAGGAAAAACGGTGCCCAGGCCGGCACGCCCATACTCGACGAAGCGCAACACGCTGCGCACCGAGGGCAGTCCGTCTGGGCTCTTGCAGCCTTTCTTGTCGCGCGCCATCTGCAGCATGCTGACCAGCTGCTCACTGGCTTGGCTGAGACGGGTCATGTCGATCAGCGTCGAGGCTGCTGTAGCCGGAGCGCTGCAACAGCAGCTCGAGCGCCTCCGTCATTGACCTTGTCGTCCATGTGGAGCCCCGAAAAAGGAAGCTACGTCGAAGGGGTGTGGCAAAAAAAACGAAGAGGAAAAACTGAACACTTAGCGCCCTAGCGAGCTGGCTTATCTCCGAATCACCATGCTGCTTGCTGGTCATGGAGAGTATGAATGCTCAAAAAGCGTTGGAAGAGGCGATGCGCCGACGAATTTTGTGTATTATTAAAAATGAGCAACTGCTCATTTTTATGTTTTCAGGTAAAGAATAGATGGCAACTGGTACCGTTAAGTGGTTCAACGACGCAAAGGGCTTCGGCTTCATCACTCCGGATGAAGGCGGCGAAGATTTGTTTGCCCACTTTTCCGCGATCAATGCTGGCGGCTTCAAGTCGCTGCAAGAAGGTCAGCGAGTTAGCTTTGATGTAACGAATGGCCCGAAGGGCAAGCAAGCGTCGAACATTCAGCCGCAGTAAGCGCCGCTGAATCGCTGTAGTAAGAGCCCCGCGATGCGGGGCTCTTGTATGTGTGCTTCGATGATCGATCTGCCGCGCCTTCTCGGTTGCACCTGGGCGTGTGTAGTGCCGTGGGTGTCATGGCCGGACGTTCCGCGCCACCAGCAGCAGAGCGAGCACCTCGGCCCGCTTTTCTCCCGCGGGGTGGTTTTTTTATCGGCGCCCGCAGCCTGGCTCAAGCCGTCTTAACCGCCGACATCAGCACCATCCCCCACGCCACCAGCAGCAGGCCGGTCAGCCGACTGGCTCGGCGCCCGACCACCGCCAGCTTTTCCAACAGGATGTAGCCGCTCAGCACCGCCACCCACAGCAGGTTCATCACGCCGACGGCGAACAGCAAGCCCATCAGCGCCCAGCAGCAACCCAGACCGTGCGCCAACCCCATCCGCCAGGCGCCAAGATTGCCGGGGCGCCAGTGACCGAACAGGAATGGCAGCGGCGACTGGCACTCCCGCAAGCAACGCTGCTTGATCGGCAGCCATTGATAAACACCGGCCAGCAGCAAGACGCCGCCCGCCAGCAAGCGGCTGCTGACCGCCATGGCCGGCGATAGCAGCGCCCACTGGTCGAGCTGCCACTGCAACAGCGTCGCCAGCAGGCTGAACCCGCCCCAGACCAACAGGTACGCCGCGGCAAAGCAGGGCACCGGCGCGTAGGCGAATGGCCGTGCCGACTGACGTTGGCCGAACGTGCGGCATAACAACAGCATCGGCGTGACGCTGGACAGCATCATGCCCGCCATCATCACGCACCACATCGCGAAGGTGAGGACGAAGTCGACGGCCGACCAACGCATCGGCATGGCGCTGTCCATCACCATGCCGGCCATGCCGCCGAAGGAGCCCATCGCCGCGGCCATCCGCCACAACACCAGCCAAGCCAGCACCACGACGGCGCTCAGGCAGAGCAGCACGCCCCATTGCGCCGCCGGCCAGCGGCGGGGAGAAGCAGCGTCGTGTCCGGCCGCAGTGGGCATCATGATGGCGACGCTTAACGCACCACGCCGTGGCCGGTGAGATCCAGCCGGGCAAAGTGGCTATGCCCGCCGCTCGACGCGATCTGGATCGTGCTGTCGGTGCGGTAACTGCCGCTGGCCATTTCGGCCTCGGTGAATTCGAAGCCGTCGGGCAAGGTCAGTCGTGCCCGCTGCTCGGCGCCGGTGACCGGGTTGCGGATCGGCTCGCCGGTCGCCTCGACCAGCCCGCGTATCGTCGTCTGTGCCCGACGGCCGTCGACGTCGATGCTCATCTCGATCGGCACGAACTGCGGTTCGTGGACGGTGCTCAATGTCGTACTGAATATCTGGAAGACGTTGGCGCCCGGGTCGGACTCCTGCCCGGACAGGATGATCAACAACGCGTCGCGCTGCGGCTGGCTCGCCTTATCCTCGATGAAGACCTGGCAACGGCCATTGCCTTCGGGATGGCCCCCGGCCAGGCAAAAAGGCCGACCCAGCACAGTCCGCCGAGTTCGACGTCATTGAAATGTCCGTTATCGATACGCATCGAGACCACGGCCTCGCACTTGCCCTGACTTGGCAATGCGCTGAACTGGCACGGACAACCCCAGTTGCAGTTGCAGGTGGCAAACTCGACGCCCTGCAAACGCCATTCTGTTCCACTCATAGCTGCGTCCTTGTCAGGGAGAGTCATCACGACATGCGGTGGCGTCCGGCTTTAACGCTAGCAGACAGGCAGGGCGGCAATCCGGCTATCTAGATCGACATTCGGGTAAAACGCGGGCAGGCGACAGAACACCGGGAAATGGTCTGGTGACGGCAGAACTGCAAATCGAGAGGTTGGCCGAAACGATTCGGACCGGCGTCACGAGCCGGCCTAGTGGCCGATTCGGACTGTCCGGTCCGGATGGGTGACACGGGTTTACTGCTGCGGCGCCTGACCCTGCGGCATGGTCGCTTGGCCCTGCGGCTGGCCCTGATTGGCTTTTGCCGCTTGGGCCGCTTTCATCGCTTCCCGCTGTTCATGCTGGATGATGCCATTGGCGTCGCCTGGTTCGGCAAAGGCAGCCGTCGAGCTGACGGCGACGAGAAGGGCAAGAAGGACTTGCTTAGTCATCATGAAACTCCTCAAGAGTAGCCAGCGTCTAGTGGTATTGATGCTTGTTTCCCCCTGATCCGGCAGCGGCCGGCGAATCAGCATTGTCATCATTTCTGATGAGGCCTGACAAAGTCACTTACATAACGCCTAAACAACATTACTTTGCAAAAATCAGGAAAACAGCCACTTTTCACACGATTACCAAATCTTTCTTTGCTACTCGTTGCAAATCTGTTTGCAGTATAAGTAGTACCGTGTGTTATTACATTGGAAAATTTTGTACGCACATTCAAAGAAGCAGAATGACGTTACAAGCCAGGAAGCCACCATTCGGCCACCCACTACCTGGATCAACAAGGAAGGGCGGTGGGCCGTTGTTCAGGCTTCCTTCTCCAGACAGCTAGAACAGCTAAATGTTCCATGACGGTTCTGTGCTGGGGAGCATTCGGCCAACTGGGCCCGAGCGTTACCTGAAGCCGAACCAGGAAAGCGGGATGCAAAGATTCACATGCCACTACACGCTCAAGCGGCGAGCGTGCGATCGACCAGTCGGCCGAAAAAAAACGGACACCATCGAGGTGTCCGTTGGTGACCGGCGACGTCATGTACAACCTTTGGGGGCGTCACCCGATCACGACAAATCAACGATCAAGCAGCCCACGGCGCGACAGGCGGCCGCCGGCTTCTGCGGCTGTTTGACAGGGAACACAGCACAAATGATTACCTGCGTTACCATATTGGAAAAATTCGTTGGATAGCGTCAAAAATGATGAATGTCCGGCACGCCACTCGCCCCTCGCTACTTCTTCGAAGCACGCTATAACAGACACCGAGTAGCGCGCCTCGCGGTTTGTGACACGGTCAAGAGGTGACATTAATTATGAGAATCAATATCATTGAAGCGACGCACATAGAAATGCGCACTCGGTCGCTCCCACTGCGACCGGACAAGATCAACTAGACCCATCGGCAGACCGGGCGTCCGCCCGGCTGAATTTGACCTTGGAGACAACTCATGCACCGTAAACTGATCGCCATTGCCTTGCTGACCGCCGCCACCACCCCCGCATTCGCCGCCCAGTGCTCGGCCGATATCGAAGGCACCGACGCCATGCAGTTCAACCTGAAGAACATCGACGTCAGCAAGAGCTGCAAGCAGTTCACCGTGAAACTGAAGCACGCCGGCAAGATGGCCAAGAACATCATGGGTCACAACTGGGTGCTGACCAAGGCGTCCGATGAGGCCGGTGTGATCGCCGACGGCAGCAAGGCGGGGCTCGCCGCCGACTACATCAAAGCCGGCGACAGCCGCGTTATCGCGCACACCAAGGTGGTCGGCGGCGGCGAGACCACCACGGTCACGTTCCCGGTCAGCAAGCTGAAGACCGGCGAGAGCTACGCCTACTTCTGCTCGTTCCCGGGGCACGCCACCCTGATGAAGGGCACGTTGAAGCTGGCCAAGTAACTGTTTGGCTGAAACGAAGTCCCCCGTTTCGGCCAAGCTAGCCTGGCTCGTCAAACAGAACTGGGCGCTCCCGATGGAGCGCCCTCTTTGCATGCTGAAGTCGCGTCACAGCGTTTGCCGCAGCGACACACCGAGGATGTTGGCGCTGCTGTTGGTGTAGGTGCCGTTGAGCGTGCCACCGGTGATCGCCGAACGGTTGTCCGATATTGCCCCGTCCTTGACGAATAGATGGGCGAGGCCGATGTCGAACTGGGTGTTCTTGCTGTAGGCGTAACCGTAGCCGATCGACGCCCAGACCCGGTCGGCGTCGGGGATGCGCGGGTTGCGGTTGGCATCGGTCACCGGCGACGGGTCGAGCGCGGCGCCGAGGCGGAAGGTCTGAGTCTCGTCGTAGCGGTACTCGCCGCCCAGCGCCACTCGGGTGGTGTTGCGCCAGTTCTGCGGCACCACCACGTCGTTCAGGTTCGGGTCGTCGAACTTGATGCGCAGCTCGTTGAAGCGGCTCCAGCGGGTCCACGACACATCGGCCATCACGCTGAAATTGCGCGTCACGTCCTGGTAGTAGCTGAGCGATGCCACTTCGGGCAGGTTCAGCTCGGCCGACACCGCCCGGTTGGTATCGAGGCCCAGCGCACCGAACTGAACGCGCGCGTTGCCCTTGAGGTTCTGCTTGATGTTGGAGTGGTAGGCGACCCCCAGCCGTGCCGTATCGCCGAACTTCATCAGCGCACCCAGGTTGTAGCCGTAGCCGAAGCTGTCCATCTTCACCGTCACCTTGCCGTCGGTGTTCGGCAGCAGGCCGCCGACCGGCGCCAGCACGTTGTTGACGATGGTACAGATCGACTCGAAACCCAGGTTACACGGCAACAGCGAGCTGGCCAGCGCCGATGGGTCGATCCCCAGCCCGATCGCGCTGCTGAAGTTGGCGGTGGCGTAGTTGACGATCGGCCCGCCGCCGATCGACAACGAATCGGTCAGCTTCACCGAGATCGCCGGGTTCAGGTTGACGGTCTTCAAGTCGGTCTTGATCGCTTGGTAGCGGCCGACCCAGCTGTCGTCGTAATGGGTCGGCAGGCCGTAAGGGGCGTACAGCCCGACGCCGACGGTGACCTTGTCGTTCAGCTGATGGGTGGCAAAACTGGCCGCGATCGGGACGAAGCCCCCCGGGTTACCGCCGTCGTTGCCGTTGACCTTGCCGCCGACGATATTGGTCGAGCCGCTGTCGGTGTACTTGGTCGTGGCGTAGATACCGACGAAGGTGCCGGAAATCTGCGTATTGAGCAGCGAGGACATCCCCGCCGGGTTGCTGGCGATGGTGCTCGGGTCATTGGCGGCGGCGCCGTCGGCGTGCGATAGGCCGATACCGGCAGCGCTGTTCTCGGTGACCTGAAAGCCCGAGCCGTAGGCGCTGGAGGCGAGCAGGCCGGCACCGACGAGCAGGCCGCCGGCCCGCGCCACCTTGCTGAATCTCCCCTTGTATTCGCTACCGCTTCGTCTTGTTCTTGTCGGTTTTCCCATCGATTTCTCCTCTCGAAGCGTTGCGCTTCTCGTTGTTGTTGTGTGCCCCTTGGAGCGGTACTGCCTAACGGCCGTGGCAACCGGCGTTCGGCCGACTAACCGGTCGCCACGGCACTGTTATTTGCTCGATTACTTGCCCAGCGCCGGCAGCCCACCGCCGGTCGGCAGACTGCCGAGCAGCGTGGTCACCGGCGCCAGCGGGTTGCTGCTATCACCGCTGCCTTGCTTGTCGGTCTTGAGCACGGAGAGCGGGCTGCCGCCACTACCGCCGCCCACCGGCAGGTTGCCGAGCGCGCCTGTCAGCGGGGCCAGCGGGCCGCCGGCGGTACTAGTGGACAACACGCTAAGCGGATTGGCCGGCGCGCTGTCGCCTTTGCCGTTGACCAGGCCGCCGGTACTGGCCACCAGCGCACCGGTCGCACCGATCACGTTGCCGACGTCCTTGCCGAGCACGTTGCCGGACGCGCCGCCGACCTGGCTGCCTGCGCTCGACAGCGCACCGCCCACCGTGCCGAGCGCCGCGGCGACCGGTTGGCCGAGCGTAGTGGCCGCACCGACGCTCTGTGTGGTCTGCACCAGCGTGCCGACCGCCGGGGTGACGGCGCTGCTGAGCGACTGAGTCGCCGCGGCCGCCGGCCCGCTGGTCAGGCTGAGCGTGGCGAGGGTGCCGCCGGCCGTTACCGACTTGCCGATATTGCTGACCTCGGCCCCCAGCGGCGCGGTCACCGGGCTGAGCGGCTGCAGCGGGCTGCCCGACGCGCTCAGGTCGGTAACGAACTGGCCGGCGCTATTGACCGTATTGCCGACATTCACCACGGCGGCGCCGACGCTGCCGGCGGTGGTACCGATCGGGTTCTGGGTATTGCCCATCTGACCGACGCCATTAGTCAGGCCGTTGCCGAGCGTCTTGATCGTGTCACCGACCCCCGACACGGTATTGCCCAGGTCCTTTTGCGCGGCCGAGGTGCCGGGGATCACCGTTGGGCCGCTGCCGATCTGGCTGCCGGCGTCGGAGACGGTTTGCCCGGTGGCACTGACCACACCGCCCGCGCTGCCGGCAGTACTGGCCGCCGGTGCAGCGCGGCTGGTGTTGCTGGCGTGCCCGGCGCTACCGCTGCCGGTCGACGAACAGCCGGCGATCAGCAGGGCGGCGCACAGTGCCGACAACGTCCCAATAGGGCCCCGGGTGGTGAACAGAGTCTTCATATCGATCTACCTCGTGCTGGATGAACCACAAGTCGTAAACCCTGAGCACTGCCGAGCGCTCAGGGGGCCGGCCTCGACCGTCAGACTGGGCTGCGGCGGGCCTGACACCAATCGCCAGCTGGGCAGGCATTGATGGTGATCCGGATCGGTGGAAACGTTGGCCGAAAGGCGCCGGCCCCAAGCCGCACAGCGACCCGGCGGACCGACATGGCCGAATAGGGGAAGAAAAGGACAAGCTTGCTGGCGCCCTTGAGCGCCGCATGGCATGCCGATTCAATGAGGAAAGCAACACGGTCATTCCGTGTCGTTTTATTTTGATGTAAAAGCATCTTGCCCCCGTCCGCGACTTCTATTCGTTCTTCTTTCAGAAATATGAATCATGCTTATCCAAAATCCAGAAAAATAAAACGCCCGTTCCAATCGTGAAAATGGACGAAAGCGGGCAGATTTAGTCAGCACAAGGCATTGCGGCGGATCGGGTCGGAAAGTCGTGCGACAAACGGTCGTTCTAGATGGGTAAAGTGACGGACAAAACGGGTCAGCGGGCAGGGCGGCGCAGAGGGAAATGGTGGCTGGCCGGGCGGCACACCCGGCCATGGAGAGGGCCGACTTTCCCCCGAGCTCTGATCTTTTGTCAGAGCCGGGTCTGCAGCCGCTGGATATCGGGCGAAGTGGCTTGCTGCAAAAAACTTGCTTTCAGCGTAGCGTCGGGCTGGTGCCTCGACCGCCAGACTAGGCATCGCCGAGGTCACCGCGTTGGTGACGACGGCGGCCACCTTGGGGCGCATCAGGCCGTCTTGGGGATCATCATGCCGGGTCGATTCCCGACGCTGCGCCCCCGCGTGGGCGGCCGACTCAGCGGTCAGTCTTCAACTGGGTCCACAGCCGATTTTCCAGCCGCTTGATCTCGAACGGCAGCGGCTGCAGCAGGAACAGCGTCTTCATCACCGCCTCGGGCGGGTAGATGGTCGGGTCGCTGACGAACTCGGGTTTCACGTATTGCTTGGCCGGCACGTTGGCGGTCGGGTAGTACACCTTGTTGGTGATCTCGGCGTTCACCTGCGGGCCCTCGATGTAGTTGATCCAGCGCAGCGCCGCGTCCGGGTTGGGCGCGTCCTTCGGAATCACCATCATGTCGAAGCCGATCGGCGCGCCGCTCTTCGGGATCACGAAGCTGATCTTGTAGTTCCTGTGCGCCTCGGCGGCACGGTGGCGGGCGATATTGACGTCGCCGGAGTAGCCGACCGCGAAGCAGATGTCGCCGTTGGCCAGGTCATTGATATAGCCGGACGAGTTGAACTGGGTGACGTAGGGGCGGATTTTCTTCAGCAGCTCGAACGCCGCCTGGTAATCGGCCGGGTTCTTGCTGTTCGGGTCTTTGTGCAGGTAGTGCAGCACGATCGGCAGCACGTCGGACGGCTCGTCCAGCACCGACACGCCACAGCCCTTGAGTTTGGCGAGGTTCTTGGTGTCGAACAACAGGTCCCAATTGTCGAGCGGCGCGTCGTTGCCGAGCGCGGCCTTCACCTTGGTGACGTTGACGCCCAGCCCGTTGATCACCCATGCCCACGGCACGCCGTACTTGTTGCCCGGGTCGGCGCCGGCCACCAGCTTCATCAGGGCGGGGTCGAGGTTGGCAAGGTTGGGCAGCTTGCTCTTGTCGAGCTTCTGGTAGATGCCGGCGTCGATCTGGCGAGCCATGAAGTTGGACGACGGCACCACCACGTCGTAGCCGGCCTTGCCGGTGAGCATCTTGGCCTGCAGCGTGTCGTTGCTGTCGTATACGTCGTACTTGACCTTGATGCCGGTCTCTTTCTCGAACTGTTGGACGGTCTGGTCGCCGATGTAGTCGGACCAGTTGTAGACGTTGAGTACGTTGCTCGCGGCAAGCGCCTGGCTGCACAGGCCGGCAAGGCCCAGGGCGACGGCTAGGAAACGGATGTTCATCTGTTGCTCCTTTGCATGGAGGAGGTCAGTCGTGGCTTGGCCGAACTCGGCTCAACGGCATACTCGGTTCAACGGCACTGGGCCGCGTACTGTGGCGAGGTGATGCAGGCGATGTTGCCGCCGCCGAGCAGGATCTCGCGCGTATTGGGAATGCCGATGACGCGGTGCTGCGGGAACAAGTCGGCCAGCAATTGCTGCGCCGGCTGGTCGTTCGGGTCGCCGAATTCCGGCATCACCACCACGCTATTGCCGACGTAGTAGTTGATGTACGAGGCGCAGATCTGCGTGCCGGCCACCCGTGGCAGCGCCGCGTCGCCGTGGTCTAGCCCGGCGGCCTCGTCGGCGCGCCAGACAAGCGGGGCCGGCGCGTGCATCTTGTGGATCTTCAGCTTGCGGCCCTGCGCGTCGAGGGTGGAGGACAGGATCGCGTAGGCCTCCTGGTAGATCTCGCGCTGCGGGTCGGCCGGGTCGTCGCTCCACTGCATCACCACCTCGCCGGGGCGCACGAAGCAGGCAAGATCGTCGATATGGCCATCGGTCTCGTCGAACTTGCAGCCGCGCGGCAGCCAGATCACCTGCTCGGCGCCCAGGTAGTCGCACAGCATTTGGGTGACGTGCTCCTTACCGAGGTGGCCGTTGCGGTTGGGATTGAGCAGGCACTGCTCGGTGGTCAGCAAGGTACCCTGGCCGTCGCTCTGGATGCCGCCCATCTCGGCGATCAGCGGACAGCGGTAGCGCGCGGTGCGCTCGGCCTCGAGGATTTTCTGCGCGATCTGCTCATCCTTGTCCCACGGGAAGTAGATGCCGCCGTCGAAGCCGCCGTAGGCGTTGAAGCGGAACTGCACGCCGCGCACCTCGCCGCTGGTGTCGTTGAGCAGCCAGGCCGGCCCGGTGTCGCGAAACCAGCTGTCGTTCAGCGTCATTTCCAGCACGCGGACGTGGGCGGGCAGGCGGGCGCGGGCGTTCTGGTACTGGCTGGCCGAGGCACAGACGGTGACCGGCTCGCTGTCGGCAATGGCACTGACGATGTCGACCCAGACTTGCTGCGCCGGTTTGGCGCCGTTGCGCCAGACGTCGGCGCGCTCCGGCCAGCCGAGCCAGCAGCCGGCCTTGGTTTCGAATTCGCCAGGCAGGCGAAAGCCGTCGTGGCGGGGAAGGGTGGTCAGCGTTGCGGCCATCGGGTACTCCAGTCGGGTGGGGCGGCCCGGGAATCGGGCCGGCATGACTGGATGCTAGGGTGAGATTTTCTGCTCGACTAACGATCAAATTTCCGCAATCGGTGAATTTATTTCACACAATAGCGGCACCAGCGCGGCAAAGCCGAGGAAGGCCTCCAGGCGAGGGTCGTCGGCCTTGCGTCGCTCGGCTACCAGGCAATAGTTGCCGGGCGAGGGCACCGCGCCGCGAAATGGCCGCACCAACCGACCGCTGCGCAGCTCATCGCCGGCGATCAGCACATCGCCTAGCGCCACACCGCCCTGATGCAGCGCCGCCTCGATGGTCAGCCCGGAGTGGGCAAAGTGCAGATTGCGCACCGGCTTAGGCAAACGCGGCGCGTGCGCGCCGAGCCAGCTCGCCCAGGTCTTGCCGTCCAGGTCGTCGTGCAGCAGGCGGTGCTGCAGCAGGTCGCGGGGCTGGCGCAGCGCGTGCTCGCCCTGCAGCAGGCCGGGGTGGCAGACCGGGAAGAATTCGATCGCCCGAAACGGCGCCACCCGGTAGCGCGACCAGTCGGTGGCGTCGAGCTGGTAGAGCAGGGTGATGTCGGCCGCCGGATTAACCTCGCGCGCGTCGCTGTCATGCAGCAGCAACTGCACCGTCACCTCCGGAAAGCGCTCGGCAAACTCGCAGACCAGCCGGGTCAATAACCGGTGCGCCAGCTCCGGCGGCGCCGATACCGCCAGCACCCCGCTCATCCCCGGCTGTACCGCATCGAGACAGGCGTCGGCGACGATATCGAGCGCCTGCTGCACCGCCCCGAGCAGCCGGGTGCCGGCCGGGGTCAGCTGGCTGAAGCGGCCGCGCTTCTCGAACAGCGCGACGCCCAACGACTCCTCCAGACTGCGCACCTGGTGGCTGATCGCGCTGTGCGTGACGCACAGCTCCTCGGCCGCCCGGCCGAAGTGGCCATGGCGGGCGGCGGCCTCGAAGGCTTTCAGCGCGGTGAGCGGTGGCAGTTTGCGCATGGTCGTACTCAGGCCGTGGCCAGCCGGCTCCTGCCGGGCAGGCGGATCGAATAGTGGATGGTCGGCACGGCCAGCACCACCACGCCTGCGCCAATCCAGGCGTTGTAGCCGAGCGGCAGCCGCCCCACCGCCAGCCCACCGATGGCCGAGCCCATCGCCAGCCCCAGGTGGATCGCGGTCAGGTTCAGGCCCAGCTGGATGCCGGCGGTCTCAGGCGAGCTGACCGTGATGTAGTGTTGCACCGACGGCGTACCCCCCCACGACGTCATGCCCCACAGCAGTATCACCGGCACCAGCAGCCACAGCGAGCCGGTCGACAACGGCAGCAGGAATAACGAGGCAGCCAGCAGCGAACCGGCCACCAGCGCGCTTTGCCCACCGCCCCAGCGGTCGCTGCTGTAGCCGCCGAGCCAGCCGCCGGACATGCCGGCAGCGCCGAATAACAGGTAGATCACGCTCGCCTGCTGCGGGCCGATTCCGGCCACTTGCTCCAGGAACGGCGCGAGGAAGGCGTACATCGTGAAGTGTCCCCACATCAAGAGCATGGTGACCGCGTGAGCGCTCAGCAGCTTGGCGTCGCGCAGCGTACGCAGCTGCTGGCGCAGCGGCACCGCACCACGGCCAGGCAGATGCGGCAGCCAGGCGATCACGCCGAATGCACAGACCACCGTCAAGCCCATCTCCAACAGGTAGTTGGCGCGCCAGCCAAAACCGGCGGTCACCATGATGCCGAGCGGAATCCCGACCACCACCGCGCAACTGACTCCCATCGCACAGATCGCGATGGCCCGGCCACGAAACGCCGGTTCGGCCAACTGTGCCGCCAACGCGAAGGCGATCGCCGACATCAGCCCGCCGCTGGCCGCCTGCACTCCTCGCGCCACCATGCTCGACAGGTAGTCCGGCGCCAGCGCCGACCAGAGACAGGACAGGGAAAAGATCGCCAGTGCGCTCAGGAACACCTTCTTGCGCTCGAAGCGCGCGGTGACCGCCTGCAACACCGGCGCCGAGACGGCGAACACCAGGGAAAAGATGCCGAGCATCTGCCCGGCGGCGCTGATCGAGACATTCAGGTCGCGGGAAATCGGCTCGAGGATGCCGGCCGGGACGACCTCGACACACCCCATCACGAAGTTGACGAACGCCAACAGGTAGATCCGTTTGTCCATTGCTCCAGTTTGTCCGGCTGACTGCACTTGTCACGCCACCATGGCATCTCCCAAGCGGGCCCGCGCTCCGACCTTTTTACCGGATTGCATGCGGCTTGGCGATACTAAGAACAAAAGCATAATTAAGAACCAAAACCAACCCCGTTCAAATGCGCCCATGAAAAACGGCGCCAGGCTAGCCGATCGGGCTGCGTGGCGCCGTGCAGAGCGAGTTCGGCCAACCTTTGCGGTGGCCGGCCTGCGGGCTCAGTGCTTCTTGTGCTTCTTGGTGTGCTTCACCGGCTTGCCGTGGTGGGCTTTGCTGGCCGGCTTCTTGGTCTTGGCCTGGTGCTTGGCCTTTTTTGCGACCGGCTTGGCCGCCTTGGCGTGCTTGGCCGGCCGGGTCGTCGCCTTGGTACCGGCTTTGCCGTGCACCTTCTTCGCTGTCGATTTCTTGGCGAGGTGTTTCGGCACACTCACCTTGGCGGCATGGCGGCTGGCCTTGGCCGGATGACGGGTCTTGGCAGCCGACTTGCCGTGGCGTGTAGCGGCCTTGGCGTGCTTCGCCGGCCGGGTCGACGATTTCGCCGCCGCATGGCGGCTGCGGCTCGGGGTGCTGGTCTGGCTCGGCGCCTGGCTTAGCGTGTAACTCTGGACGGCGGGAGCCAGGGCAGCGGGTCGCTGCTTGACCGGACGGCTCGGCTGGAAATCGCCCGGCAGCGGGGCATCTTCCGGGTCGGCGTGCGCTGGCAGCACCAGTGCGAAGCCGAGCGTCAGCGCCGTTAATAGTTTGAAATACATAAGCAAAAAACCGGCTCGAAATATGTCAAAAAAATAATGGATATCCTATCCATTTGTTAAGTCGCGAATGCGCTGGATATATTACCTTCAGGGTCCACGCTGTCGATAGAAAAACAAGCAACCAACAGAATGTTAAGGAGAAACCGGCCATGATGACGCCATCCAGACGTACCCTGCTTGTCGGGCTGCTGCTGACTGCCGTGGCATTGGCCGGTTGCGGCAAGAAGCATGAAGCACCGGCGCCGGCCGGTGGCGGTGCTCCGGCCGGCGCCGGTGGCGTGAAGGAATATGTGGTCGGCACCGACGCCGCCTACGCACCGTTCGAACTCCAGAACGACAAGAGCGAGGTGATCGGTTTCACCGTCGACATCCTCAACGCGGTAGCGGACAAGGGCGGCTTCAAGGTCAAGTTCGTCAACACCCCGTGGGAGGGCATTTTTGCCACCCTGCAGCAAGGTGACCGGGACATCGTCGCCTCGTCGGTCACCATCACCGACGAACGCAAGCAGAGCATGGACTTCTTCGAGCCGTACTTCAAAGCACGCCAGCTGATCGCCGTCGGCAAGAGCAACACCGGCATCAAGACCTTCCAGGACCTGTAAGGACAAGAAAGTGGCGGTACAGATCGGCACGACCGGTGACGAGGTGGTACAGAAACTGCTCGGCAAGACCAACCCGAACATCAAGCGCTTCGAGAGCATGCCACTGGCACTCAAGGAACTCGAAAACGGCGTTGTCGACGCCACGGTCGGCGACAACGGTGTGGTGCAGAACTACGTGAAGAACAACACCACCTCGCTCGCCACCGCGAAAGACCAGAAGAGCTTCAACCCCGAGTTCTACGGCTTTGCCGTAAAGAAGGGCAACCATGAGGTGCTCGACAAGATCAACAAGGGCATCAAGGCAATCAAGTCTGGCGGTACCTACGACACAATCTACAAGAAACACTTCGGCAGCAAGTAAGCGTGACCGGCCCGGTTCCCGAACCGGGCCGTTTGCTTTGGGGTTAAGGCCATGGATTTCCGTTTCGGCATGATCATCGAGTATCTTCCGCTGTCCGTCTCCGGGCTGAAGATGACTCTGCTGATTACCGTGATCGCCGTGGTGCTTGGCACGCTGATCGGTCTCTTTGATGGGCATGGCGCGACTGGCGCAGGCCAAGCACGGCTGGAGCAAGCACCTGCTCAAGCTCCTGGTGCGTTGGCCGTCGACCGCTTACGTCACCTTTTTCCGCGGCCCCCTCTTTCGTTCAAATCCTGCTGGTGCACTTCGCACTGATGCCGACATTGATCCATTCGAATGACGGCCTGTTGATCAGCGATCCACTGGCGATCGAGCTGCGCCAGGACTACGGCGCCTTCCTGTCCGGCCTGGCCGAGATGACGTTTGCCGCGCGCACCGTGGCCGGCGTGTATTCGCGCTACTGGGAGCCGTACCTGACGATTTCCTTCCTGTACCTGGCGATGACGCTGCTGATGGCCTAGGGTATCGGTCATCTGGAAAAACGTTACCAAGTGGCGTCGCGCTGACCGGCGCAACGTCATGCTGCTGCACGGGGTCGGCCAACGCCGACCCCGTTTCTTTTATGCGAACGACAAGCGCCGAATGGCCCGTGCACACCACACTCATCGCCCTGCGCTCGGGGTGGCTGTCGTGGTAGAATCCACGGTATTTGCCATTGAAAGCAGCCAAGACAACTCATGACAGATCAGTTTTTCGCCAAAGAAACGATTCCGATTAGTCTGGAAGAGGAAATGCGCCGCTCCTACCTCGATTACGCAATGAGCGTGATCGTCGGACGGGCACTTCCGGATGTGCGCGATGGCCTCAAACCGGTCCACCGTCGGGTACTGTTCGCGATGCACGAACTGTCCAACGACTGGAACCGCGCCTACAAGAAATCGGCCCGTATCGTTGGCGACGTGATCGGTAAGTACCACCCGCACGGCGACACCGCGGTATACGACACCATCGTGCGCCTGGCTCAGGACTTTTCGCTGCGCTACCCGCTGGTCGACGGCCAGGGCAACTTCGGTTCGATCGACGGCGACAACGCCGCCGCGATGCGATACACCGAAATCCGCATGGCGCGTATCGCACACGAACTGCTCGCCGACATCGACAAGGAAACCGTCGACTTCGGCCCGAACTACGACGGCTCGGAGCACGAACCGCTGATCATGCCGGCCAAGATCCCGAACCTGCTGATCAACGGCAGCTCCGGCATCGCCGTCGGCATGGCGACCAATATCCCGCCGCACAACCTCAACGAAGTCATCGACGGCTGTCTGGCGCTGCTCGCCAACAGCGAAATGACCATCGACGAGCTGATCGACATCATCCCGGCGCCGGACTTCCCTACCGCCGGCATCATCTACGGCACCGCCGGGGTGAAAGAGGGCTACCGCACCGGCCGCGGCCGCGTGATTATGCGCGCCCGCACCCACACCGAGCCGATCGGCAAGGGCGACCGCGAAGCGATCATCGTCGACGAGATCCCGTATCAGGTGAACAAGTCGCGCCTCTTGGAACGCATCGGCGAGCTGGTGCGCGACAAGCAGATCGAGGGCATTTCCGACCTGCGCGACGAGTCGGACAAGTCCGGCATGCGCGTGGTAATCGAGCTCAAGCGCGGCGAGATGCCGGAAATTGTGCTCAACCACCTGTACAAGCTGACCCAGCTGCAGGACAGTTTCGGCATCAATATGGTGGCATTGGTCGACGGCCAGCCGCGCCTGTTGAACATCAAGCAGATCCTGCAGGAATTCCTGCGCCACCGCCGCGAAGTGGTGACGCGCCGCACGCTGTTCGAACTGAAGAAGGCGCGCGAACGCGGCCATGTGCTCGAAGGCCTGGCGGTGGCGCTGTCGAACGTCGACGAGATCATCGCGCTGATCAAGGCGTCGGCCAACCCGGCCGAGGCGAAGGTCGGCCTGATGGATCGCGAATGGCGTTCGGCGCTGGTTGAAGAGATGCTGTCGCGCGTCGACCCGAGCAAGGCCCGCCCGGACGGCCTGGCCGAAGCGTTCGGCCTGAAGGCCAACGGCTATCGGCTGTCCGAGACGCAGGCCCAGGCGATCCTCGACCTGCGTCTGCAACGCCTGACCGGCCTCGAGCAGGACAAGATCGTCGGCGAATACCGCGAGATCATGGACGTGATCCTCGACCTGATCGACATTCTCGACCGGCCGGAGCGCGTCAACCAGATCATTTCCGACGAACTGAACGCGATCAAGAACCAGTTCGGCGACGCCCGTCGTTCGGAGATCGAGCCGTTCGGCGGCGACATCAATATCGAAGACCTGATTACCCCGCAGGACATGGTCGTGACCATGTCGCACAGCGGTTACATCAAGGCGCAGCCGGTCGGCGACTACCAGTCGCAGCGCCGCGGCGGGCGCGGCAAGCTCGCCGCCGCCACCAAGGACGACGACTTCGTCGAGACGCTGTTCGTCGCCAACACGCACAACTATCTGCTGTGCTTCTCGTCGCGCGGCCGCTGTTACTGGATCAAGGTCTACGACCTGCCGCAGGGTGGCCGTACCAGCCGCGGCAAGCCGATCGTCAACGTGCTGCCGCTGCAGGACGGCGAGAAGATCAACGCGGTGCTGCCGGTGAAGGAATTCCGTGAAGACCAGTACATCTTCATGTGCACCGGCAACGGCACGGTGAAGAAGACCCCGCTGACCGACTTCTCGCGGCCGCGCACCGCCGGCATCATCGCGATCAACCTCGATGAGGACGACAAGCTGATCGGCGTGGCGCTGACCGAAGGCGCCGACCAGGTGATGCTGTTCTCCGACGCCGGCAAGTCGGTGCGTTTCGTCGAAACCGCCGTGCGCCCGATGGGCCGTACCGCCGCCGGCGTGCGCGGCATGATGTTGGCCGAAGGCCAGCAGGTGATCTCGCTGCTCGTCACCAACGACGAGGCGCAGCAGGTACTGACCGCCACCGAAAACGGCTACGGCAAGCGCACCCCGGCCGGCGACTATCGCCTGACCAGCCGTGGCACCCAGGGCGTGATCGCGATCGATACCGGCGAGCGTAACGGCTGCCTGGTGGCGGCGACGCTGGTCGAGGAAACCGACGACGTGATGCTGATCACCACCGGCGGCGTACTGATCCGCACCAAGGTCGCCGAAGTGCGCGAAACCGGCCGGGCCGCGCAGGGCGTGCGCCTGATCAACCTCGACGAGGGCGAAAAGCTGATCGGCCTCGAGAAGGTCGCCGAAGCCGAGAGCGACGACGAGGTCGAACTGACCGAGGGCGGCGAAGCGGAAGGCGAGGGCGGTGACGCCGTCGCGGGCGACGAAGCATGAGCCTGAGCCTGGCGCCGGCCAACCCGGCGGTGTTCGAGGCGCTACGCGAGGTGTTCGTCGGCCTGCCGCATTGCGTGACACTTGGCTTCGAGTACGTCGGCAGCGAAGGGCGCCTGCCGACGCTAAAGGTCGAATGGCGCGACGATCTGGTCGGCAACCCGAGCACCGGGGTGATCCACGGCGGGGTGATCACCTCGCTGGTGGACACCACCAGCGCTATCTCGGTGACCGCCTGCCTGCCAGAATTCGAGACGATCGCCACGCTCGACCTGCGCATCGACTACCTGAAGGCCGCCACGCCGGGCCGTGCGATCTTCTGCCGAGCCGAATGCTACCGGCTGGCGAGCCAGGTCGCGTTCACCCGCGCGGTGTGCTTCCACGACCACCCGGACGATCCGATCGCGCATGGCGTCGCCACGTTCATGCGCGAATCGAGCCCCTTGCCGATGATTCCGCAGGAGGGGCAGCCATGAGCGAATTCATGGAACGTTTTGCCAGAATCCGTGACGAAAAAAGGTACGGGGAGCTAATCGCCACGATCCCATACGCACGGCTGATGGGGGTGGAATTCGGCGAAGACGAGCAGGGTGACCTGGTGTTCTGGCTGCCGTTCTTTGAACGCAACGTCGGCAACACCGTGCTGCCGGCACTGCACGGCGGCCTGATCGGCGGCTTCCTGGAAAACGCCGCGCTGATCCACCTGATGTGGAACCGCGAGTCGCAGGAGGCGCCGAAGATCGTCGACTTCTCGCTAGACTACCTGCGCTCGGGCAAGGCGAAGACGCTGTTCGCCCGATGCGAGATCACCAAGCAGGGCAAGCGCGTCGCGCACGTACTGATTGAAGCCTGGCAGGAAGACCGCGCCAAACCGGTGGCGGTGGCGCGCGCCCACTTCCTGCTGAGCGGCCCGGCGGCCTGAGCCGCCAACAGGGTGCCAGTGCCTCGAAGAGCACCGCGCCCGACAAGGATTCTGCAAGAATCTAAAAGAGACAGAGGGATGGTCATGGCCAAGGTTTACAACTTTTCCGCAGGTCCCGCCGTATTGCCGCACGCCGTCTTGGCCGAAGCCCAGAGCGAACTGCTCGACTGGCACGGCTCCGGCATGTGCGTGATGGAGATGAGCCATCGCGGCAAGGAATTCATGCAAATCGTGCACGAAGCCGAGCAGGATCTGCGCACGCTGCTGCATATTCCGAACAACTACAAGGTGCTGTTCCTGCAGGGCGGCGCCAGCCTGCAGTTTGCAATGTTGCCGCTCAACCTGCTGGGCGACAAGAAGAGCATCGACATCGTCGACACCGGCCACTGGTCGAAGCTGGCGATCAAGGAAGCGCGCCGCTACAGCAAGGTGAACGTCGTCGCCAGCAGCGAAGACCGCCAGTACGCCTACATACCGGCCGAAGACAGCTGGCAGCGCGACCCGGACGCCGCCTACCTGCACTACACCTCGAACGAGACCATCGGCGGCCTGCAGTTCCCGTTCATCCCTGACAGCCTGCCCGGCGTGCCGCTGGTCTGTGACATGTCGAGCGACTTCCTGTCGCGCGAGATCGACGTGTCCCAGTTCGGCCTGATCTACGCCGGCGCGCAGAAGAACATCGGCCCGGCCGGGCTGACCGTGGTGATCGTGCGCGAAGACCTGCTCGGCCATGTCCAGCCGGACACGCCGACCATGCTCAACTACCAGGTGCACGCCGACGCCGACTCGATGTACAACACCCCGGGGACCTATCCGATCTATATCGCCGGCCTGGTGTTCAAGTGGCTGAGGGAGCAGGGTGGCGTCAACGCGATGGCGTCGCGCAACGAAGAGAAGGCCGGCCTGCTCTACCACGCCATCGACTCGAGCAACGGCTTCTACTCCTGCCCAGTCGACCCGGCGTTCCGCTCGAAGATGAACGTGGTGTTCCGACTGAAGGACGAGGCGCTCGACGAGACCTTCCTGTCCGAGGCGAAGAAGAACGGCCTGGTGCAGCTGAAAGGCCATCGCGCACTCGGCGGCATGCGTGCGTCGATCTACAACGCGATGCCGATCGAGGGCGTGAAGGCACTCGTGCACTTCATGCAGGAATTCGCCCGCCAGCACAGCTGAGAGGCAGCCGGTTTGACCGGACGCCGCCGTTCTCGCCCCGTGCTGTGTCACGGGGCGTTTTGCTTAGCACCATGGAGATGCCCGAATGCTGAACCCGGAACTGCTGCTACAACTCGATGCCCTGTGGGAAGAGGGCGAACGCCACGACGCCACTACCCGAGAACGTCGCGAACGCCGGCTCAACATCACCCCGGACACCGGCCGCTTCCTCTACCAGTTGGCGCGCACCCGCGGCGCCCAGAGCATCGTCGAGATCGGCACCTCGAATGGTTTTTCTACCCTGTGGCTGGCGCTGGCCGCCTGCACCAACCAGGGCCGGGTGCAGTCGCTCGACATCCTGGCCGAGAAGCAGCGGCAGGCGGCGGCCAACCTGGCGCGCTTCGGCCTGGCCGGCGAGGTCGAGCTGATCTGCCGCGACGCCTTGCCCTGGCTGACCGAAGCGCCGCTCTACGGTGCCGACCTGGTTTTCCTCGACGCCGAACGTACCCTTTACCCCACCTACTGGCCCCATCTGCAGCGTATTCTCGCGCCCGGCGCACTGCTGGTGATGGACAATGCCCTGTCGCACCCGGACGAGTGCCGGCCTTTCGTTGCCGAGGTGCTTGCGACGCCGGGCTATCTCGCCGAAACTTATGCGATCGGAAAAGGCCAGCTCGTGATCTTGAAAGACTGCTAACGTGTCAGAACAACTGCTCAAACAACACCGCGACGCGATCGACCACATCGACGCGACCATCCTCAAATTGCTCAACGAACGCGCCGAGCACGCCCGCCAGATCGGCGAGATCAAGGGCAGCGGCGTCGTCTACCGCCCGGAGCGCGAAGCGCAGGTACTCGCCCGCATCAAGTCGCTCAACCCGGGGCCGCTCGCCGGCGAATCGGTGGCTCGACTGTTCCGCGAGATCATGTCCGAGTGCCTGGCGCTGGAAAAGCCGCTGTCGATCGCCTACCTCGGGCCGGAAGGCACCTTCAGCCAGCTCGCGGCGACCAAGCACTTCGGTCACGCCGCGCACGGCGTCGCCTGCTCGTCGATCGACGAGGCGTTCCGGCTGGTCGAATCGCGCGCGCTCGATTACGTGGTCGCGCCGGTGGAGAACTCCACCGAGGGCGCGGTCGGCCGCACCCTCGACCTGATGATCGCCAGCCCCTTGAAGGTCTGCGGCGAGGTGGTGCTACGCATCCATCACCACCTGTTGCGCTCGGTCGCCAGCACCGACGGCATCCGCCGCGTCTACTCGCACGCGCAGTCGCTGTCGCAGTGCCACGAGTGGCTGAACAAGAACCTGCCGGCCGACGTCGAACGGATTTCGGTCGCCAGCAACGCTGAGGCGGCGCGTCTGGCCAGCCTAGACCCGGCGGCCGCGGCGATCGCCGGCCAGTCGGCGGCCGAGCGTTTCGGCCTAACCAAGTTGGCCGAAAACATCGAGGACGAGCCGAATAACACCACCCGTTTCCTGGTGCTCGGCCATCAGGACGTCACCCCGAGCGGCAACGACAAGACCTCGATCGTGGTCTCGGCGCCGAACCGCCCGGGCGCAGTGCATTCGCTGCTGGCGCCACTGGCCGACAACGGCGTGTCGATGACCAAGTTCGAATCGCGCCCGTCGCGCGTCGGCTTGGGCGACTACGTGTTCTTCATCGACATGGAGGGGCATCGCACCGACGCGAACATCGCGGCGGCGCTGCAGGGGCTGGCCGACAAGACTGCCTACCTGAAGATTCTCGGCTCCTACCCGGTAGCCGTGCTGTAACAGCCGTCACAACAGGCCCTTGGCGTTGTGCAGCCCCGGTCGGTGGCTGCGCGCCTAGCCAAGCCCGTTTCTCTGCTTTTGTGATCGGCTCAACAAGTTTGGAAAGAACAAGCAATGCGTGAACTGAAATCGGTCTGTGTGTTTTGCGGCTCCAACTACGGCGCGAGCGCCGAGTTCGAAGCCGGCGCACGGGCGTTCGGCCGACTGCTGGCCGAAACCGGTCGTATCCTGGTGTACGGCGGCGGCAAGGTCGGCCTGATGGGTGCGGTGGCCGACGCGACGCTGGAAGCCGGCGGCCGCGTCATCGGCGTGATCCCGACCTTCCTAAAGGACAAGGAGTTGGCGCACCCGGGGCTGACCGAGCTGGTGGTGGTCGGCAGCATGCACGAGCGCAAGGCCAAGATGGAGCGGTTGTCCGACGCGTTCGCCTGCCTGCCGGGCGGCCTCGGCACCTACGAGGAAATGTTCGAGGTGCTGTCGTGGGCTCAACTGGGCATGCATGAAAAGCCGGTCGGCGTGCTCAATACCGCCGGCTTCTACCAGCCGCTGTTGACGATGCTCGACAGTACCGCGGCGGCCGGCTTCATGCACGAGAAGAACTGCTCGCTGCTGGTGGCCGGCGACGACGCCGCCACGCTGCTGTCCGCACTGGAAGACTATCGCCCGATCCATGCCAGCAAGTGGCTGGAACGTTCCGACACCTGAGCCGACACGTTCGCAAAGCCACCGGCAGCCCAAGACCCGGCATAGACCGGGTCGCCGCGCCAACCGAGAAATAGAGGAAACCATGCCCCTGAGCCGCATCGCCCCCGACTACATCCGCGCCATCGCCCCGTACATCCCGGGCAAGCCGGTCGCCGAACTGGCCCGTGAATTCGGCCTCGCCGAAGAGAGCATCGTCAAGCTCGCCTCCAACGAGAACCCGCTCGGCCTGCCGCCGAAGGCACGCGCTGCGCTGGAAGCCGCGGTCGACGAGCTGGCCCGCTACCCGGACGGCAACGCGTTTGACCTCAAATCGGCGATCAGCGCCAAATTCGGCGTCGCGCAGAACCAACTGGTGCTCGGCAACGGCTCGAATGACGTCCTGGAACTGGCCGCTCACACCTTCCTCTCGCCGGGCACCAGCGCGGTGTTCTCGCAGTACGCCTTCGCCGTCTATCCGCTGGCGGTACAGGCGATCGGCGCCGAGCCGATCGAAGTGAAGGCACGCGACTATGGCCACGATCTCGACGCGATGCTGGCGGCGATCCGACCGGACACCCGCATCGTGTTCATCGCCAACCCGAACAACCCGACCGGCACCCTGATCAAGCCGGGCGCCTTGCTCGAGTTCCTCGAGGCGGTGCCGGAAAACGTGCTGGTGGTGCTCGACGAGGCGTATACCGAGTTCCTGCCGCGCGAGCTGGCGTCGGACAGCCTGGGCTGGCTGGCGCGCTTCCCGAACCTGCTGGTCTCGCGCACCTTCTCGAAGGCCTACGGCCTGGCAGGCTTGCGCGTCGGTTTCGCCGCGGTACACCCGAACGTGGCCGAGCTGATGAACCGCGTGCGCCAACCGTTCAACGTCAACAGCCTGGCGCAGGCGGCAGCGGTGGGCGCACTGGCCGATGACGACTTCCTCACCGAATCGGTCCGGGTCAACAGCGCAGGCATGAAGCAGATCACCGACGCGCTGGAACGCCTCGGCCTGCCGTACATCCCGTCCTACGGCAATTTTGTTACCTTCCACGTCGGCGACGCCAAGGCTCTGAACCTACACTTCCTGAAGAACGGCGTGATCGTGCGCCCGCTGGCCAGCTATAACATGCCCAACAGCCTGCGCGTCAGCATCGGTCTGCCGGAAGAGAACGCTCGCTTCATCGAAGTGCTGGAAGCGGCACTCGGCTAAGCTGTCAGTCCGCCGAATCGTTTCGGCCAAATCGGCCAGCTGCCGCCTCGCGCAGCCGGCTGTTGTCGATTTTGGCGCATGCCGTCAGCCCGCTTTCACCGAGCCGGCTGACGACACGCTCTAACAGCAGGAAGCGCAGCATGATTATTGTGATGGCACGCGGCGCCCGCGATGCCGACATCGCCGCCGTGGTCGAAAAGATCCGCACGGCTGGCCTCGCCGAACACGTCTCGCGCGGCACCGAACGCACCATCATCGGCGCGGTCGGCGACGAGCGGGTGCTGACCGCCGACATGTTCGAACTGATGCCCGGTGTGGAGCGGGCGATGCGCGTGGTGCAGGAATACCGCATCGTGTCGCGCGAGGCGCACCCGGACAATACCGTGGTGACGGTGCGCGGCGTGCCGATCGGCGGGCCCGCGATCCAGGTGATCGCCGGGCCGTGCTCAGTGGAAACGCCGGAGCAGATGGCAGCCAGCGCCCGCGCGGTGCGCGCCGCCGGCTGCCGGCTGATGCGCGGTGGCGCATTCAAGCCACGCAGCAGCCCATACAGCTTCCAGGGCCTCGGCGTCGAGGGGCTAGACTACCTGCAGCAGGCATCGCGCGCCGAGGGACTGCCGATCGTCACCGAGCTGATGGACGTGCGCCTCTTGGACACCTTCCTCGAGTACGACGTCGACGTGATCCAGATCGGCACCCGCAATATGCAGAATTTCGACCTCTTGAAAGAAGTCGGCCGGGTCAACAAGCCGGTGATCCTGAAGCGCGGCCTGTCGGCGACGGTGAACGAGTGGCTGATGGCCGCCGAGTACATCGCCGCCGGGGGCAACCACAACATCATCTTCTGCGAGCGCGGCGTGCGCGGTTTCGAGACCGCCTACCGCAATATGCTCGATGTGACCGCGATCCCTGTGTTGAAGCGCGAGACGCACCTGCCGGTGATCGTCGACCCGAGCCACGCCGGTGGCAAGGCCTGGCTGGTGCCGGCGCTGGCCAAGGCGGCGATCGCCGCCGGTGCCGACGGCCTGTTGGTGGAAATGCACCCGAATCCCGGCGAAGCCTGGTGCGACGCCGACCAGGCGCTGAACCCTGACGAGCTCGCCACGCTGATGCGCGAGCTCGCCCCGCTGGCCGAGGCAGTCGGCCGCACTCTGTAAGACAACGAGAAAAGGAGAGACGACATGAGCGTATCCGTGGTTGAGCTGACACTGACCCAGCAGGACAATTACCGCATCCGTCTCGACTTCGGCGACGAGGTGCCGGCGCTGATCGGCGACGAGCCCCCGCCGCTGGGCCAGAGCGCCGGGCCGGCACCGCAGCAGCTGCTACTGGCGGCGGTCGCCAACTGTCTGGCCGACAGCCTCCATTTCGCCCTCGGCAAGTACCATCAGAACGCCGCGCCGCTACGCGGCGAAGCCCACGCAATCCTCGGCCGCAACGAGCATGGTCGACTGCGGGTGCAGGCGATCGAGGCCACGCTGCGGCTCGGCCAACCGGCCGACAGCATCGAGCACCTCGACCGCATCCTCGACACCTTCGAGGACTTCTGCACCGTGTCGCAAAGCGTCGGCCGCGGCATCCCGACGACCGTCCGGGTGCTCGATACCAATGGCGCCGTCCTGAAGTAAGGGCACCGCTGCCGGAAAAAGAAAAGCCAGCATCAGCTGGCTTTTCTTGTAACCGGATTCGAACCCGTTTGGTAAACCTTGCCTACAGATAATCGAGCAGCATCGGCACCAGCCAGTCGCCGCTGATCACCACCACCACCGGCGCCAGCAACGCGCCGCTGCCTAACCAGCGCCAGCTGAAGCTCGCCGAGGCTTGCGGCCGCAGCCGGTACGCGAAGCAACGGTAGGAGAGATAACTCATCCCGCACAGCAGCGGCGGCAAGGTGCTGTAGGCGAGCAGGGTGCGCCAGGAAAACAGCCAGGCGAGCGCCACCAGCCCGAATTGCAGGGTCAGCTGAGCGAGGAAATACGCCGACAACAACGGTGGCGCCTCCGGGAAGCTGATGCCACGCCGGCTGAGCCGGCCGTAGCACAGCAGCCAGAGCAGCGCGGCGGCGGCCATCATCGCGTAGGGGTAGAGGAACGGCAACCAGATCGGCGTCAGCGGCAGATTGGGCAGCAGCAGCTTGACCGGGATGGCGATCAGCCAGTAGCTGGCAGCAAGACCGGCGACGGCGACACCGCTGCCGCTCGCCAGCACGCGCCACAGGCCATGTAGCAGGAACAGGGCAACAACCAATAACAGGATCACGGTGGCGATCGGCATGTCAGCCCGCCGCGCGGCAGCGCAGCAGGGCAGCGGTGATGAGTTCGCCCATCTCTGCAAGGTAGCGGGTCTTACGGTCGGCACTGAAGCGGCCCGGATCGTCGCTGGCCAACAGCAAGAGGCCCAGCGTGTCACCGTGATCCCGGCGCAGCGGCACCTGGGCGAACGATTGCAGCGTGGGCTGTGCCGGCAGCCAGCTCATCAACTCGTCGTTGATGTAATGGCCGCAGAACGGACCCGGCAGGCGATCGGCCGCACGGCGCAGCTCGGCCGAGACCGGTGCCGCGGCACCGTCCTCGCCCCACCAGCGCAGCGCGACGCGCTCCAGGCCGAACAATTCGTCAAACAGTGCCGGCAGACGCCCGAGCAAGGCGTCGAAGTCGCACGCCTCGACCAGTACCAACGCCAGCTGGTGCTGGCGTTGCTGGATCAGGTCGTTGTCTTCAGCACGGCCCAGCAGGGTGTGCAGATTCCGTTCGAGCTGCCGGTAACGATCCTTGCACTCGATCAGCTGCCGTTCGGCCAAGGAGATCACCCGGTCGTGCGCCGGGCTCAGACCGAACTGCCGCGCGTGCCGGTCGAGAAACTCCGGGTTGTCCGAAAGAAAGTCGAGAATGTCCTCTGCCTGCATCGCCTCACCCTTGTCGAGCAATTCACTCACACGTCGATCTCGCCGGTAAACACGGTAACCGCCGGCCCGGTCATCAGCACCGGTTCGCCTTCGCCGGCCCACTCGATGAATAGGTCGCCGCCGAGCGCATGCACGGTGACCGCGCCGTCGAGCAGGCCGCGGCGGATGCCCGCCACCACCGCAGCACAAGCACCGGTGCCGCAGGCCAGCGTTTCGCCGGCACCCCGTTCGTACACCCGCAGGCGGATCTCGTCGCGCGCGACGATCTGCATGAAGCCGGCGTTGACCCGCTCGGGAAAGCGCGGGTGCGATTCGATCGCCGCGCCGACTTCCTCGACCGGCGCGGTGTCGACGTTGTCGACCAACTGCACCGCGTGCGGGTTGCCCATCGATACCACGCTGATCTCGACGTTGCGGCCGGCGGCCTCCAACGGATAGCTGATGGCTTCCCTATCGGCCACGAACGGAATCTGCGCAGGGGCGAAGCGCGGCACGCCCATGTCGACGGTGACGGTACCCGACTTGTCGAGTTTGGGGATGATCACGCCCTTGGCGGTCTCGACACGGATCGACTGCTTATTGGTCAGCCGCTGCTCGGTGACGAAACGCACGAAACAGCGCGCGCCGTTGCCGCACTGTTCGACCTCGCCGCCGTCGTTGTTGAAGATGCGGTAACGGAAATCGTTTTCGGGCTGCTCCGGCGCGCTAACCAGCAGCAGCTGGTCGAAGCCGATGCCGAAGCGCCGGTCGCCCAAAGCCTTGATCTGCTTGGGCGTCAGCTCGATCGACTGGCGCACGCCGTCGACCACGACGAAGTCGTTGCCGAGGCCGTGCATTTTGCTGAACTTGAGTTTCATGGAAATGTCTGCCGGGGTTGGCCGAAAAATGCCCCATCATAGCGCAAATGCGGGCCCTGACAACGGCGATGCCGGTCGCATTGACACCTTACTGACCAGTAAGTAGAGTGGACTGGATGAACGATATGCACGCCGCGCGGCAGGACACGCGCAAGAAAATCCTCGACCTCGCCGAGGCCCTGTGGCTGGGCCGCGGCTTCAACAGTTTCAGCTACCAGCACATCAGCAGCGAGCTAGGCGTGAAAAACGCCGCGATCCACTACCACTACCCGCGCAAGACCGACCTGGGCGTGGCGCTGATCGAGCGCTACCGGCGCCGCTTCGCGCGCTTTGCCGAGGCGCAGGCCGGTCTCGATCCGCGCGAGCAACTGGAACAGTATTTCGGCCTGACCGACGCCTATCACGACCAGGACCGGCAGATCTGCCCGAGCGGTGTGCTGTCGAGCGAATACCCGACGCTGCCCGAGGAGATGCAGGACGCGGCGCGCGCCTTCGTCGCCGAGATGCGCGCTTGGGCCGTGACGATCGTGCGCGACGGTCGCGACCGCGGCGTGATGCAGTACCCCGGCTCGCCCGAGGCGATGGGCGAGCTGGTTTTTGCCGCGCTGCAGGGCGCCCTGCAGCTGGCCCGGCTCGACACGGCCGCGCTGACGACGATCAAGCAGCAGGTGCGCTGCCTGCTCGGTTATGCCGACGCCGACCCACACCACGAGGAAGACCATGACAACACAAAAAAACCGCATGAGCCGCATCGCCGACAAGGCGAATAACCTGCCGGAGGGGCTGCGCAGCTTCGTTCTATCCAAGATGTTCGGCCGCATCGTGCCGTTCCTGTCCACCGCCGGGGTGCGCTTCGAGAACGTCGCTCCGGAACGGCTGGTGGTGTCGATCCGCAATCAGCGCAAGGTGCAGAACCACATCAAGGGCCTGCACGCCGCGGCGATGGCGCTGTTGGCCGAAACCGCCACCGGCTTCGTGGTCGGCCTGAATGTGCCGGATGACAAGCTGATGCTGCTCAAGTCGATGAGGGTCGACTACCTGAAGCGCGCGCAGGGCAATATGCGCGCGGTCGCCACGCTGACGCCGGAGCAGATCGCGGCGTTCCACCAGCAGGACAAGGGCGACGTGACCGTGGCCGTCAACGTCTCCGACGACAGCGGCCAGGAGCCGATCCGCTGCGAGATGGTCTGGGCCTGGATTCCGAAGAAGCGCCAATAAACGCCACCGACAAAACCCACCCGACGTTGTTGCACTGCCTTGCCGTACTCTTTGTACTGTAGCTTCGCAGAAACTTCGTTTTCTGCGGCAGTACGCCTAGTCGGGATCGCTACGCTGGGTTTTAGCTTCGCAGAAACTCGGCATTGCCTCGTTTTGTCAGCGGCGTCGCCTGTCTACAAGGGGAGAAACGATGGAATTCACCGCACTGATCCTGAACGTCACCACCGGAGTCGCCGAGGTCACCCTGAACCGCCCGGGTAAGGCCAACGCGCTCGACGCGGCGCTATGGGATGAGCTGAAGAGCGCGCTCAACTGGTGCGACCGCAGCGCCGAGGTGCGCGTCGTGGTGCTATCCGGTGCCGGCAAGCATTTCTGCTCCGGCATCGACATTTCACTGCTGGCCGGGCTGGAAGGGCAGCTCGACAAACACTGCGAGGCGCGCAAGCGCGAGCGGCTGCGCGAACAGATCCTGGAGCTGCAATCCACCGTCAACAGCCTGGAGCACTGCCGCAAGCCGGTGATCGCCGCGATTCACGGCGCCTGTGTCGGCGGCGGGCTCGACGTCGCGCTGGCGGCCGACTTCCGCTACGCCAGCCATGACGCGCTGTTCAGCGTGCGCGAGGTGGCGATGGGCATGGTCGCCGACGTTGGCTCGCTGCAGCGGCTGCCGAGCGTGGTCGGGCAGGGCGTCGCGCGCGAGCTGGCCTACACCGCCCGCGACGTCGCGGCCGACGAGGCGCTGCGGGTGGGTCTGGTCAACCGGGTGTTCGACGACATCGACGCCTGCCGTGAAGCGGCGCTCGCCACCGCCCGGCAGATCGCCGCGCAGTCGCCGCTGGCGGTGCGTGGCAGCAAGCAGATCCTCAATTACAGCCGCGACCACAACGTGCCGGACAGCCTCGATTACGTGGCCACTTGGAACGCGGCGATGCTGCTGTCCGAGGACATCCAGGAGGCGATCGGCGCGCAGGTAATGGGCCGACCGGCGACCTTCCGCGACTGAAGAGAAGGACTGATTCTCGGCTTCATAGTACTGACACGGAGGTGGACTACACTGATCAGGCGTAATCCTATTTCCTCTCTTTCGCTGCCCCGCCCCGTGCGGGGCTCTCTTTTTGGGCGTCCGATAAAGGCAGTTGATGGCCCGACCGGAGCGTTCTCCAGCCGCGTCGTTTCAGCCTAGCCGTCAATTCGGCCATATTGCTGTGCCGCCGCTCGCCACGGCACGGCTTCTGCATCAGGGACAGACGGGCAGCATGCTGGCGTCGTGAGCGTGCCGATGGTATGGTCGGTGTCGACAATCTCCAGCCAGGCCGGGCGGCCCCAACCCTGCCGGCCCTTCATCCTTCCTGATCTGTTTTGTAATGCGCCTACTCAAAGACCTGTCCGCCTCGGCGATCATCGCCGGCTTCGTTACCGTGCTGGTCGGTTTCACCAGTTCCGCCGTCATCGTATTTCAAGCCGCCGGCGCCGTCGGCGCCACCCCGGCGCAGGTGGCGTCGTGGATGTGGGCACTGGGCTTAGGGATGGGCTTGACCTGTATCGGCCTGTCACTGCGCTACCGGATACCAGTGGTGACCGCCTGGTCAACACCGGGTGCGGCGATGCTGATCACCAGCGCCGCCGGCGTGCCGATGGCCGAGGCGATCGGCGCCTTCCTGGTGTCGGCACTGCTGATCACGCTGGCCGGCTTCACCGGCTGGTTCGAGCGCGCGATCAAGCGCATCCCGGTGTCGCTGGCGTCGGGGATGCTGGCCGGCGTGCTGCTGCACTTCGGCCTGAACGTGTTCGTGGCGATGCAGACGCAGCTCGCACTGGTGCTGGCGATGTTCCTCACCTATCTGGTGGCACGCCGCCTGTCGCCGCGCTATGCGATTGTCGCCGCGCTGTTGGCCGGCTGCGTGATCGCACTGGCGAAGGGCCAGCTGCACTTGGGCGGGCTGCGCCTCGAGTTGGCCGAACCGGTGTTCACCCTACCGGTGTTTTCGATGAGCGCGCTGATCGGCGTCGCGTTGCCGCTGTTTATCGTGACAATGGCGTCGCAAAACGTGCCGGGCGTGGCGGTGATCCGCGCTTCGGGCTACCACGCGCCGATTTCGCCGGTGATCGGCTGGACCGGCGTCACCACCTTGCTGCTGGCACCGTTCGGCGCCTATGCGCTCAATCTGGCGGCGATTACTGCAGCAATCTGCATGGGACGAGAGGCACACGAAGATGCCGATCGTCGCTACGTGGCCGCCATCGCCGCCGGAGTGTTCTATCTCTTGATAGGTCTGTTCGGCGCAACGGTGAGCGCACTGTTCGCGGCGTTCCCGAAGGAACTGATCCTGGCGATCGCTGGTCTCGCCCTATTAGGGACGGTCGGCAACGGCCTTGCCACCGCACTACGAGACGATCAGGAGCGCGAACCGGCGCTGATCACCTTTCTCGTCACCGCGTCGGGGACGAGCCTGTTCGGCGTCGGATCGGCGTTCTGGGGACTGGTCGCCGGCGTGCTGGCGCTCTTGCTACTGCAACTGAAACAACGGCCGGCGCACTGAGCGCCGCGGGCAGACTGGCGAGGTAGACGCCCCGCCGAATGCATGGATAATGGCCGCTGCCGCACCGGCTTTACAGGGGGTACACCGTGAACGCTGCGAAGAAAATCCGTAAGTTCATTCAGGAGGGCGACTGCCCCGATCAGGTTCAGGTGCTGAAAGACCTGGCCGCCGCGCTCGAGCTGAGCCGTCCGTTCGATCTCTCCACCTTGTACGACATCGACCAGCGCTACTTCGACGTTGCCATCGATCTGCTGCAGGACTGGCGCCTCGACCATCACATCGCCTCGCGCAGCAAGCTCCTGGAGCAACTGCTCGTTGAGATCGCGCCGGATGTTCAGGTGGATGTGCCGGCCGACGCACTGAAAGAGCCGGGCAGCGAAGCCCAGTCCTGACAGCGCCGTTCGGCCAACGTTGAGGGGTTAGCGACTCTTGCGCACCGTCGCCCTGCGATGCTGACGCGGCTTGGCCTTGCGGTGCTTTGCCGGCGGCGCTGCCCTCACCGGCACTGGGGCGGCAGCGCTCTCGGTGACCAGATTGCCGGTGACCAGATTAGAAGCTCCGTTCACCCGGCTACCCTGAGTCGCGGGGTAAAGCGTCGCGGCACCCGCCGGCAGCGCAAAGACGATGCCTAACGCGGCCAGCGACAGAAAAATTGCTGATTTCATTGCAGATTCCACACTGTTTTCATAAAAACCGCCAGTCGCTACATTCCATTGGCGAAACTGGCGGACGATACTGGCCGCGCAGCGGCAAGCTGTGATCTACTCCAGCCTCGCTTTGATGAAGCGGCGGATCGACGTTGACCGCCGCACGATACACAAGAGAGGTCTGTTTCACCATGAAAACCCGCATCCTGATTCCCGCCACCCTGTTACTCGCCTTGAGCGGCGCCGTTCACGCCGGCGGCGCGACGATCATCGGCGGCGCCCTCGGCGGCGCGGGCGGCGCCGCGATCGGCGAGTCGGTCGGCGGACGCAACGGTGCGATCATCGGCGGTGCACTCGGCGGCGGTGCCGGCGCCGCGATTGGCCACGACTACGGCCGACAGGACGAACGTCGTGACGAACCGAGGCATCACAGACACAGGCACCATCACCACTATTACGACTGATCCCGACCGTCGTGATCGGTGAGCGTTAGCGCGGCGAGGCTTCGGCCCAACCACAGCTCACCACAAAGGCCCGCCTGATGGCGGGCCTTTGCATTGGCAGGCGGAAGTCGCTCAATAGCGATGCGGCGGATATGGCCGATGGTGCGGGTGCCGGTAGTAATGGTGCGGCGGACGATGGTGGGGCCGGTAATGCGACGGACGGTGCGCCGGTCGATGGTGCCAGTGCTTCGGCGGCGGCTTGTGGTAGTGGTGATGGTGTGGCGGCGGGACATACTTCGGCGGGGCGGCATTGGCGGCGCCCGCAAACAGGGCACCACGGTGAGGGTCAACGCGATCAGGAGCTTCTTCATTGTCTCTCGCTCTTTGTTGTGAGATCGGATGAGCGAAGTCTAAACGCGGGCAAGCTTTACAGGTGTTAGGAAGCGTTAAGAAATGTAAGCGCTACTAACTAAAGCCCAGCGAAGCGATCCTGCTCGCCGCGCTGCCGCAGCCAGTACAGGGCGAGTACGGCAGGGCAACGCAACACCGCCGGGAGGGGTTTGTTAACGGCGCTTCTACAGTGGGGATATCAACCCGGCGGGCTGGTCGCCGACAGCAGCGCGGCGAGGCCGAACAGCAGCACGAACGCCGCCGCCTCGGAGTAGAGCAGGGCGCGAAAGCGCGAACGAGCCCCTGCGTCACCCGCCAGCAGCCGCGGCAGCACCCACAGCCGGTTGACGGCACCCAGCGTCAGCGCCACGACCACCAGCGCCGTCTTGGCGATCAGCAACTGGCCGTACGGCTCGCCCCACGGCGCCTGCGCGCCGTGCAGCATCCGCCAGGCGTTCAGCACGCCGCTGGCCAGCACCAGCACCATCGCCCAAGCCGCCACGTCGGACAACTGGTGCGCTTCGGCGTGGCTAAACGCCTCACTGTCGCGGCGGTGCTGCAGCAGGAAGGCGAACACGCTACCGGCCCAGGCACCGGTGGCAAGCAGGTGGCCGGTGTGCACCAGCGCCGCGACGCTGACGAAGCCGGCATCGGCGACGTGGCCGGTGGCAGCGTGGCTGTAGATGAAGGCCAGCAACGCCAGCGGCGACAGCCGCCGCGCCACGCCGAGCCCCGACCCAGCTAGCAGCGTCATCGCCAGCCAGCCGGCGGCGCCGATGCTCCACATCAGGCCGAAGTGGGTCTGGCCGACCACCAAGCCGACCGCCGGCAAGGCGTCCACCAACGATTGACCACTCATCGCCGCCACTCGGCCGAACAGGTAGGCCAGGTAGTCAGTCCCGAGCAGCACTAGCCAGGGCCACCGCCGCGGCTCGGCCGCGCCGTCAGCGTGAGGCCTCAGCAGCGTGAAGCCGATCAGCAACGCCACTAGCAGATCGAGCAGCCAGGTGCTGCCGGCCGTCACCGCCAGCGTCAGCCCTTCCAATTACTTGACCGTGAAACGGTAGTGGCCACTGGTGCGGTGGCCGTCTTCGGCCACGGCGACCCACTCGACCCGGTACTGCCCGGCAGCCAGCGCCAGCAGCGCCAGTGCCATCACCTTGTGGTTGGCGCTATCCACCGCCGACTTGCCGGCGACCAGCTTCCCCTTGGCGTCGTAGAGCTTGATCGAGCTGAGCGCCGGCTCCAGTCCTTCGCTGAAGCCGATGCGGATTTCCTTCGGCGCGGCGACGCTGACGTCGGACTGCGGGCTGAGCTACTTCGGGTGGGCGTGGGCGAGGGCCAACGGGGCGGCGCTGGCCAGCAGCAGCGCGCTACTCAGGATCAGTTTGCGGAAGGGCTTCATCGCGAGGTCTCCAGTTAACAGGAATTATTCTTGATATAAACGCGAATGGTAGCGCTTCGGATGACCGTCGGTCATGAGCTGCGGCGTTTTGTCGCACCTCCAGTGCAAAACCGTCGCGAGCGTTCCGCAGGCGCGGCGGACGGCGCGCAGAAACCGGAATGGACTTGATGTCCATGAGGATTTCTGATCGCTGGGCGTATCGCAGATACGCACGCCGACCGCCCAACGAAGCATCCTGAATGCGAAGCAGGTTTTTACAGCCCGTACTTCTTCACCTTGTCATGCAAGGTGGTCTTGGCGATGCGCAGCGCTTCGCCGGCGCGACTCAGGTTGCCACCCTGGCGACGCAGCTCCTCGGCGATCAGCGCACGCTCGAACGCCTCGACCGCATCGGCCAGCGGCAGCGGCCCGCTGACCGAACCGCCGTGCGCGAGCGGGGCGCGGATGCCCAGCGCGAAGCGTTCGGCGACATTGCGCAGCTCGCGCACATTGCCCGGCCAGTCGTGCGATAGCAGCGCCGACTGCTCGTGCGGCTCCAGCTGTGGCACCGGGCGGTCGAAACGCGCCGCCGCTTGCAATAGGAAGTGCTCGAACAACAAAGGAATGTCCTCGCGCCGCTCACGCAGCGGCGGCAGTTCCAGGCTGACCACGTTGAGCCGGTAGTAGAGGTCGTTGCGAAAGCCGCCCTGGGCGCTCAACGCCTTCAGGTCGGACTTGGTCGCGGCGATCACCCGGCAGTCGACCGGGATCAGCGTGTTGGAGCCGAGCCGCTCCAGCGTGCGCTCCTGCAGCACGCGCAAGAGCTTGATCTGCAGCGGCAGCGGCATGCTCTCGATCTCGTCGAGGAACAAGGTGCCGCCGTTGGCGTGCTCGATCTTGCCGATGCGGCGCTTGCTCGCGCCGGTGAACGCGTGCGCCTCGTGGCCGAAGATCTCGCTCTCGAACAGGCTCTCGGCCATGCCGCCGCAGTTGAGCGCGACGAAATGGTGGCGCTGGCGGGTGCTGATTTCGTGCAGGCAGCGCGCCACCAGCTCCTTGCCGGTGCCGGTCTCGCCGTGAATCAGCACGTTGGCCGACGTGTCGGCGAGATCGGCGATCAGCGCGCGCAGCCGTTCGATCGCCGCCGAGCGGCCGATCAGCAACGCTTCCAGGCTGCTGCGGTCTTCCAGCTGACGACGCAGGCTGATCACTTCCAGGCTCAGCCGGCGCTGCTCGAGCGCGCGGCTCGCCACCTCGAACAGTCGCTCCGGCGAAAACGGCTTCTCCAGAAAGTCGTAGGCGCCGTCCTTCATCGCCTGCACCGCTAGGCTGACGTCGCCGTGACCGGTGATCAGGATCACCGGCAGCGTCGCGTCCTGCGCCTTCAATTCCTTCATCAGCGTCATGCCGTCGACGCCGGGCAGATGGATGTCGCTCACCACCACGCCGGCGAAGCCCGGCTTCAGGTGTTCGCGTGCCGCCTCGGCGCTGGCGACGCTCAATGTCGCGATGCCCTCGAGCGCCAGCGCCTGCTCGCAGCCGAGCCGGATATTCGGGTCGTCTTCGACGATCAGCACCGTCAATTGGTCAACCATGTTGTTGTTCCTCGGGGGCGGCCGGCAGCGTCAGGGTGAACAGCGCGCCGCCGTCCGGATGATTGTCGGCCAACAGCGTGCCGCCGGCCTCGGCGACGATGCCGGCGGACAGCGTCAGGCCAAGTCCCAGGCCGACACCGGCCGGCTTGGTAGTGAAAAACGGCTCGAACAGATGGGCGCGCACACTGTCGGCCAGGCCCGGGCCGTTGTCGTGCACGGTGATCAGCACCTGGTCCTGTTCGCGGCGACAGGCGATCTCGATTCTCGGCGACGGCTGGCCATCCAGCTCGTCGAGCGCGTTGGTCAGCAGGTTGACCAGCACCTGCTCGAGCCGGGTCGGATCGCAGCGCACTGCCAGCGTCTCGGGCAGGGTTGGCCGAAGCACCTGGGCACGGGCCTTCTTCAAGCGCTGGTCGACCAGGAACAGCGCGTTGTCGATCGGCCTCTGCAATTGCGTGACGCCGACACTGCTGGTCGACTTGCGTGCGAACGAGCGCAGCGCCGCGGTGATGCTGCCCATTTTCTCGACCAGCTCGTTGATGGTGGAAAGATTGGTGCTGGCGGTGGCGAGATCGCCGCGCTGCAGGAAGCGAATCGCGTTGCCCGACAGCGTGCGCACCGCCGCCAGCGGTTGATTGAGCTCGTGCGCGACGCCGGTGGACAGCTGGCCGATCACCGCGAGCTTGCCCGCCTGCACCAGCTCGTCCTGGGTCTGGCGCAGGTGCTGTTCGGCGCGGGCACGTTCGGCCACCTCGGCCTGCAGGCGAAGGTTGGCCGAAGAGAGGTCGGCGGTGCGCTCCTCGACCTTGCGCTCCAACTCGGTATAAGCACGCTGCAGCGCCTCGCGCGCGGCAAGCTTGTCATTCAGATGGCGGCGGCGTTCTCTCCACAACAACAGCGCGACGATCGCCAGCGCGGTCAGCACGCTGGCGAGCGCGGCACGGCTGTAGGCCAGCTCGTAGACTGAGTCAAGGCTGAGCAGCTCGATCAGCTGCCAGTCTGAGCGCGGCAGCGTGCGGCTCTTGGCGAGAAAGTGGCGCGGGTAGGGGGCGTCGAGCGGCAGTCGCACCGCGCTCTTGGGCAGCTGCACCACCCGGGCGTCGTTGTCGAGGGTGCGCAGCGTCTTGAGGCCGAGCGGCGGCAAGGGCAGGCGGTTGTATTGGCGGGTGCGGTCGAACTCGGCGCGCACCGCTGCATCGAGCGGCTGCAGCGCGGCGAACTTCCAGCGCGGCTCGGACGACAGGATCACCACGCCGTTCTGGTCGGCGACCAACACCAGCGACTTGCTCTCGGCCCAGGCCTTTTCCAGCCGCGACAGACTGATCTTCACTACCGCCACGCCGAGCAGCCTCGAGCCGTCGTACAGGCCATCCGACAGGTAGTAGCCCGGTTCGCTGCGTGAGGTGCCCACGCCGAAGAAGCGCCCGACGCCGCCTGAGGCGGCATCCTGGAAATAGGGACGGAAGGCATCGTTTTCGCCCAGATAGCTGTCGGGCCGGCGCCAGTTGCTGGTGGCCACTACCTGGCCCAGCCAATCCTGGATATAGATGGCGCTGGCGCCGGTGCGTTCGGCCAACTTCTCCAGATAGTGGTTGGCTTCTTTCTGGCGCTGGACGTTGTTCGGGTCGTGGATCAGCGCGTCGACCGGCTGGGCAAGGCCGAGGATGCCCGGCAGTTGCGCGTAGCGGGCAATCTCGCTGTCCAAACTGGTGGCATAGAGGTCGAGACGCTGGCCTGCTCGCCGCTGCAAGCCGTCGAGCGAATCGGCCACGCTGCCCCGAAACGCGCCGACCCCGGCGCCGATCACCAGCAGCAGCGACAGCACTACGGTCAGGAGAATGCGCAGCCGGCGCCGGCGCGAACGGGTCATGGTCGTGAATATCGGTAAAAGGCCGGCATGCCGGCGACAATCGTTCATTAAATCATATCCGTCCCGGCAGGTTGGCCGAAACGCAAGCGCGGAGCCACGAACAAAACCCAGTCGGCCATGCGGTCGGACGCGGGCACGATGGACAAACCGGGCTTTGCTAGTGGTTCCAGACGGTAAAAAGCCCACCGTCTTTGCGGGCGGTGGGGGGAAGGTGACCGGCGCAGCAAGAACCGGTCAAAGAGGGAGCTTGCCGTGTTACTCAGTAGGTGTAGAACATCCGTTGGATGTCCTTGGTATCGTGCGTCTTGGTCAGCCCCAGCATCAACAGGATGCGCGCCTTCTGCGCGTTGAGCGTGTCGCTGACGACCAGGTCTTCCTTGTCGTCGTTGGCCTCGCCGTTGCGGGCTACGATGCCGCTGCCTACGCGCGAGCTGCGTACCATCACCACGTCTTTCTTACGGGCATCGCGGAACGCCGGCATCATCTGAGCGGCGATACTGCCGTCACCAACGCCTGCCTGCACGATGCCCTGGGCGCCGGCGGCGATATTGGCGTCCATCGCGACGCGGTCCATATTGGCGTAGCCGTAGACGATATCGACGCGCGGCAGCTTGTCGAGCCTCATCACGTCGAACTCGGTGTCGGCGGTGTTCTTACGGGTGGACATGCGGTAGAAGTGCGGCTTGTTGTCCTGCATATAGCCGAGGAAGCCCAGGTCCGGCGTGCGGAAGGTGTCGGCGGTCGAGGTGTTCGACTTGGTCACTTCGCGCGCGGCGTTGATCTGGTCGTTGAGGCTCACCAGCACGCCCTTGCCGACCGCTTCCTTGCTGCCGGCCAGCGTCACCGCGTTATACAGGTTGATCGGGCCGTCGGCGCTGATCGCGGTCGCCGGGCGCATCGAGCCGACCACCACCACCGGCTTCTTGCTCTTCACCACCAGGTTGAGGAAGTAGGCGGTTTCCTCGATGGTGTCGGTGCCGTGGGTGATCACGATACCGTCGACGTCCTTCTGCGCCAACAGCTGGTTGACGCGCTTGGCGAGCTTCAGCCACACCTCGTTGGTCATGCTCTCGCTGGCGATCTGCGCCACTTGCTCGCCACGCACCTCGGCCACCTGTTTCAGCTCCGGCACCGATTCGATCATCTTATCGACGCCGAGCTTGGCGGCGGTGTAACCGATCGTGGTGGTGCTGGTCGAGCCGGTGCCGGCGATGGTGCCGCCGGTGGCGAGGATCACCACGTGCGGCAACGCGAAGGCCGGGGCGCTGAGCAGGCCGGCGAACAGGGCGCTGGCGGCGAGCAGGGCTTTCGGTTTCATCTTCATGGACTCTCAACTCCTTTTGTAGCTGTGTTGTTATTGCACCGACTGTTGCGGCGCTGTTGTCGCCCTGACGGGCCGGATTCTTCCACCTTGCCGGCAACGGATAAGCGTTCGGCCAACCCGCTGCCGTCAGACTTATCCGCGCGCGCTGTCGAAAGCCTCGCGCACCGGGATCGGGGCGACATCGTCGCCGGCATCCGGTTCGATGCCCAGTTCCGGGCCCAACTCGCCCTCGGACTTGGCGACCACGCTGGTCGCGATCGCGTTGCCGATCACGTTGGTGGCGGTGCGGAACATGTCGAGGAAGTGGTCGATGCCGAGGATCAGCAGGATGCCGGCCTCCGGCAGGTTGAACATCGGCAGCACCGCGGCCACCACCACCAGCGACGCGCGCGGCACGCCGGCGATGCCCTTGCTGGTCACCAGCAGGATCAACAGCATGGTCAGCTGCTGGCCGAGCGTCAGCGGCACGTTGTAGACCTGCGCGATGAACAGCGCGGCGAACGAGGTGTACATGATCGAGCCGTCGAGGTTGAACGAGTAACCCAGCGGCAGCACGAAACCGGAAATCTTGTCCTTCACGCCGAAACGTTCCAGCTGCTCCAGCACCTTCGGATAGGCGGCCTCGCTGCTGGCGGTCGCGTAGCCCAGCATCAGCGGCACACGCATCAGGCGCAGCAGGCCGAACACCCGCTTACCCAGGAAGAAGTAGCCACCGGCGATCAGGAAGGCCCACAGCGTGAGGACCGCTAGCACGAAGCTGCCCATGAACTTGGCGTATACCGTCAGCACGCCCAGGCCCTCGGCGGTGATCGTCGACGCGACCGCGCCGAACACGCCGAGCGGCGCGAACATCATCACGTAGTGGGTGATCTTCAGCATCGCGTGCGACAGCTCGCCGATGCCGTCGACCAGGATGCGCAGCGGACGCTCCTTGAACGAGGACAGCGCCACGCCGAGGAACAGCGAGAACACCACGATCTGCAGCACTTCGTTATTGCTCATCGCCTCGAAGAAGCTCTTCGGGAACAGGTGCGCGATGAAGTCCTTCAGGTTCAGCGCGCCGGTCTTCAGGCCGCTCGCCGCGGTCACCGCCGGCAGCGGCAGGTTGTAGCCGACGCCGGGTTTCAGCACGTTGACGAACAGCAAGCCCAACAGCAGCGACACCATCGACGCCGCCATGAACCAGCCCATCGCCTTCAGGCCGACGCGGCCGACCGCCTTCGAGTCGCTGCTGGCGATGCCGTACACCAGCGTCGAAAACACCAGCGGGCCGATGATCATCTTGATCATGCGCAGGAAGACGTCGGTCAGGATCGAGAAGTAGCCGGCCAGGTCCTTGGCGGCCTTCGGGTCCGGCACCGATACGTGACAGGCATAGCCGACGGCGATGCCCAGCACCAGGGCCAGGACGACCCACAGGGTGATGCGGTTGGTTTTCATGAGTTCCTCTCTCTCGTTGCTGCTGTGTGTTGTGTGTGTTGCTTGTCAGGCCAGGCAGGGCGCCGGCCTTAGGATTTGGCGGATTGAAACAGGCGCGGCTGCGTCAGCACTTCGGGGCGCAGCACCTCGGCCAGCTCTTCGGCCGACATCAGGCCGCGCTCCAGCACGATCTCGGCCACGCCGCGGCCACTGGCATGCGCCTCGGCGGCCACTTCGCTGGCGCCGGCGTAGCCGATATAGGGGTTGAGCGCGGTGACGATACCGATCGAGTTCTCGACATTGGTGCGCAGGTGTTCGCGATTGGCGGTGATGCCAATCACGCAGTGCTCGGTCAGCGTCAGGCAGCCCTGACGCAGGTGATTGATGCTCTTGAACAGGCTGTGCGCGATGATCGGCTCGAAGGCGTTCAGCTGCAGCTGGCCCGCCTCGGCGGCGAAGGTGACCGTCATGTCGTTGCCGATCACCTCGAACGCGATCTGATTGACCACCTCGGGGATCACCGGATTGACCTTGCCTGGCATGATCGACGAGCCGGCCTGGCGCGGCGGCAGGTTGATCTCGCCGAAACCGGCGCGCGGGCCGCTGGAAAGCAGGCGCAGATCGTTGCAGATCTTCGACAGCTTCACCGCCACGCGCTTGAGTACGCCGGACAGCTGCACGAAGGCGCCGCAGTCCTGCGTCGCCTCGATCAGGTTCGGCGCGGTGATCACCGGGATGCCGCTCACCTCGAACAGCAGGCGGCAGACCCGCGCCGCGTAGTCCGGGTGGGCGTTGATGCCGGTGCCGATCGCGGTGGCGCCGAGGTTGATCTCGCGGATCAGCAGCGCCGCTTCCTTCAGCCGCTCGACGTCCTCGGACACCATCACCGCGTAGGTCGAGAACTCCTGGCCCAAGGTCATCGGCACCGCGTCCTGCAGCTGGGTGCGGCCCATCTTCAGCACGTCGCTAAATTCGTTGGCCTTTTCCTCGAACGCGCGGCGCAGCACGGTCATCGCGTCGGCGAGGCGGAAGATGCTCGTATAGGTGGCCAGCTTCAACGCCGTCGGGTAGACGTCGTTGGTCGACTGGCTCATGTTGACGTGTTCGTTCGGGTGCAGCTGCTGGTAGTCGCCCTTCGCGTGGCCGAGCAGCTCGAGCGCGCGGTTGGCGATCACCTCGTTGGCGTTCATATTGGTCGAGGTGCCGGCGCCGCCCTGGATCACGTCGACGACGAAGGCGTCGTGCAGCCGGCCGGCGCGGATTTCCTCGCAGGCCCTGACGATGACCTCGGCGCGCGGCTTGTCGAGCAGGCCCAGCTGGCTGTTGGCCAGCGTCGCGGCTTGCTTGATCGCGGCGAGCGAGTTGATCAGATCGGGGTAGATGGCGATTGGCGTGCCGGTGATCGGGAAATTTTCCACCGCGCGCAAGGTGTGCACGCCGTAGTAGGCGTCGGCCGGTACCGGCTTGTCGCCGAGCAGGTCGTGCTCGGTGCGAAACGTCTGCTGACTCATCAGTCTCTCCTGTGCAAAGCCTGTAGTTTTGTCGCTCCTCGTCGGCGGCTTTTACCGCGGGGCCGCTCCCCTATACGCAAGGAGCGTGCCAGCGGTTCGCACAGAAAAACAAAGCCCAATTCGTTGAATATCAACGGCTTTATTTCCTTCAGAAACAGCGCCATTCGGATTTCCGTACACCCGCCATAAATGGCGTTCGGAATTCCGAACGACTGTCTCGACCGACAGCAAACTGTCGCACCCGCCGTCCGGACGCAAAAAAGCCCCTGACGGGCAGGGGCTTGCTATTCACAACGTTGGCCAAACGGTCAGGCGGCTCTTTAAAGAGTCGCTAACAAAACTAAGCGAAGCGGCCTTGGCTAGGCGTACTGCCGCAGACAGTCCTAAGGAGTACGGCAAGGCAGTACAACAACGCCAAGGGAGTTTTGTTCGCGACTCTTACTGCGGCCACTTCATCTCGCCCTTTACCACCTTGGCGCTCAGCTCCAGGCTGTCGACGCCCGGCAGGTTCGGGTAGCGCTGCTTCATCGCCTGGACCAGGGCCGCCGAATCCTTGGCCTTGACCGCCTCGCCCTCGAACGCGTTCAGATAGTTGCGGGTGAAGCGCACCGAGTCGACGGTCAGCGGCGCGCCCTTGCTGTAGTGCCCCGGGATCACCACGGCCGGCTTGAGTGCCTCGATGCGGTCGAGCGTCATGAGCCAGTCGCGACGCGAGGCCGGCGTCTGGGTATCGGCGACCCAGACATGCTCGCTACCGACCACCACCACGCCGCCGACCACCGCCTTCAGCGACGGGATCCACACCACGCTGCGCTCCGGGCTAGCTCCGTCCAGACCGACCAGCTTCAGCGGCTTGCCCTCCAGCGTCAGCGTGCCGCCCTTGAGCGGCTCGGGCAGCACCAGCGCCTTGGGCGCGTTGTCCTTCAGGATCGGCCCCCAGTACTTGAGCTTGCCGTCCATGCTGGCCTTGATCGCCGCCACCGTCTGCGGCGTGGCGACGATCTTCGCGTTCGGGAACGCGGCGCGGATCACGTCGAGACCGAAGTAGTAGTCCGGGTCGCTGTGGCTGATATAGACGGTGGTCAGCGTCTTGCCGCTGCCCTTCACCATCTTCACCAGTTGCTCCGCATCGCGGCGGGCGAACTGTGCGTCGATCAGCACCGCGTCCTTCCGGCCGGTGACGAGCTCGGACGACACGGCAAAGATGCCCTTGTCGCCGGGGTTGTAGACGTCGAGCTTGAGCGGGGCAGCGGCGATCGCGGCGGACATCAGGCCGACGGACAGCGCGGCGCCAAGCAGGGTGCGGGACAGCAGGGAACGGATCATGGTGGGGCCTCTCGGGTTGGGCGTCATCGATGAGGCCATCTTAGTTGCATCTATCGATGCAAAAAACCGCATAAAACGCGTTTCATCGTTGCATATATCGCGCAAATTAACGAGAGGAGCCATCATTTGACCAAACAACATGACATAGAACTTATAAGCGACGCTAAGGTATTGTTTTTTATTTGTAAATCTATTTGTCATTACCTAAGGTGAAGGACGCCCGGCATAAACCCAAGGGGTTAAAGCTGCTCAGCGGGGCGCCGGTTTTCGTAGCTTGCTCACTGTTAGTTCATTCGGAGAACTTAAATGACTGCTATTACTCTTGCCGTAAACGTCAACTCAGATGGCTCTATCGCGAACAGTCCTGCAGGTGGGATTGAGTCGATTAACAAGGTGGACACGGGTGAGTACGTGATTCAGTTCAAGACGGCCTTCGCAGAACCACCCGTTGTCGTAGCGTCCCAGAACTACCCGAGCTGGAATGCTCAGATCAACACGCACGGCTCGTCCCTCGATAATGCCGTCGTTGTTTTCAGCAAGGCAGGCTCCGTCGGCATTCTGACTGGCGATGGTAACGGCAAAGCATCTGATCGAAACTTTACGGTCATCGTTGTAGGAAGACAGGCTTAACTTGCCGCGTTGGAGGGGGCAGAACAGAGCGTCCGTTAGACTAAACCTGAACCGCACTCCATCCAATTTGCAATACGCCCCAGCCACTCTGGGGCGTTCTTACGTCTATCAGGTGTTTGCTGCTCTGCATCCCGATGGCTGGAGTTAGCCGAGGACAAGGGCTCTGACCGGTGTGCAACGCCTAAGGTGAAACAGCCGCACATGATGTGTCAGCGGGATCCGGAGAGATACAGCGTCATGATGTGCAGGGAGAGGGGCGGGCAGTCCGAAAAACTTGTGGCAGATTTGGGGCAACATGGGACGCATAAACCTGCACCAACCCATCGCAACGCACAAATGGAACCGCCCTAGACCGCTGAAACATCAAGCTTAACGCTGATTAATACGGTTTAGGGCGGTTAATATTTGGCGGAAGCTGTGAGATTCGAACTCACGGACGGGATAAACCGTCGCTGGTTTTCAAGACCAGTGCCTTAAACCACTCGGCCAAGCTTCCTGTGCTATCCAGTCAAACTGGATGAGCGGCGAATATACCGGCAAATAACGGGCCTGGCTAGTCCTGACCTGCCGCTCAGGCGTTGGCTGACAGCATTTCCGCCGCATGCTGGCGGGTGGTGTCGGTAATTTCCAGGCCGCCGAGCATCCGCGCGATCTCCAGCACCCGTTCTTCGGCCGACAGCGGGGTGATGTGGCTGGTGACGCGACCCTTGTGTTCGCTCTTGCTGACCTGCCAGTGCGCGTCGCCGCACGACGCCACCTGCGGCAGGTGGGTGATCGACAGCACCTGATAGCGGGCACCGAGATCCTTCAGCAACTTGCCGACCACCTCGGCGACGCGGCCGCCGATGCCGACGTCGACTTCGTCGAAGATCAGCGTCGGCACGCTTGCCACCTGGCTGATCACTACCTGCATCGCCAGGCTGATCCGCGACAGTTCGCCACCCGACGCCACCTTGGCGAGCGGGCGCAAGCTGGTGCCGGCGTTGGCAGCAACCAGGTATTCGACCGACTCCAAACCGTACGCGGTCGGCTCGCTCAGCGCCGCGAGTTCGATCGCGAAGCGGGCGCCGCCCATCGCCAGATGCTGCATCTCGCCGCTGATCCGTTTGGACAGCTCGGCCGCCGCTTGGCGGCGCTTGCCGGACAGCGACTCGGCCAGCGAGCGGTAGCGGGCCAGGCTGGCGGTCTCGGCGACCGCCAGCGCGTCCAGGTCGCTCGACGCCTCGAGCTGCGCCAGCTGCTGCTGCCAGTCGGCCAGCTTCTCTATCAGCTCGGGCGGCTGCACCCGGTACTTGCGAGCGGTGCTTATCAGCGTATCGATACGCGCCTCGACGTTGACGAGCGTCTGCGGGTCGTCGTCGATGTCGCCGGCGTAGTCGCGCAGGCTGTACACCACCTCGCGCAGCTCGGCGTCGACCGAGTCGAGCAGCGACAGCGTTTCGGCCAGCCTCGAGTCGAGACCGGACAGCTTGGCGAGGCGCGACTGCACCTGGGTCAGCAGCGACAGACAGTTGCCGTCCATCTCGGACAACACGTCAACGGTCTGCTCGGCGGACTGAACCAGCTCGACCGCGTTGGCGAGGCGTGAGTGGGTCTGGTTGAGGGCATTCCACTCGTCCTGCTCGAGGTTGAGCTCGGCGAGTTCATTGATCTGCCAGGTCAGCCGCTCGCGTTCGGTTTCCGATTCGCGCGCCATCTTCTCCGCGTCACTGCGGATACGACGGGCGTTCTGCCAGGCCTGGTAGGCATCGCGCACGTCGTGCGCCAACGCCTGACTGCCGGCGTAGGCGTCGAGCAGGTTGCGCTGCGAGTCGGCGCGCATCAGCGACTGGTGGGCGTGCTGGCCGTGGATGTCGACCAGGTATTCGCCGACCGCCTTGAGCTGGGCGAGGGTGGCCGGCTGGCCGTTGACGAAATTGCGCGAGCGGCCGCTACGGTCGATCAAGCGGCGGATCAGCAGCTCGCCGTCGTCGCCGGCCAGCTCGTTGTCAGCGAGCCAGGCGGAGAGATCGGGCAGGCGGCCGATGTCGAAGTGGGCGGCCAGCTCGGCGCGCTCGGCACCCTCACGCACCAGCGCGCCGTCGGCGCGGTCACCCAAGAGTAGCGACAACGCATCGAGGATGATCGACTTGCCGGCGCCGGTCTCGCCGGTGAGTACGGTGAAGCCCGAGCCGAATTCGAGCGCGAGCGCGTCGACGATGACGAAGTCGTTAACAGTCAGCGAAAGCAGCATATAGAGGTATCGTTGGCCGAATTAGAATAGGCGCTCGCCCCAGTGGAGCTTCTGGCGCAGCATGTCGTAATGGTTGTAACCGATCGGGTGCAACAGGCGCAGCGGGTTACGGTGGCGACGGATGATCACCCGGTCCATCTCCATCAGGTCGCAGTGCGACTGACCGTCGAAATGCACCCGGGTATCGAGACCGCGGGTCAGCATGAATTCGACCACGCAGGAATCGGTAACCGCGATCGGGCGATTGCTCATCGATTGCGGGCAGATCGGCACCAGTGTGATCGCCGGCAGCGTCGGGTGCAGGATCGGGCCGCCGGACGCCAGCGCGTAGGCGGTGGAGCCGGTCGGGGTGGACACGATCAGGCCGTCGGAGCGCTGGGTGTAGACGAACTGGTTGTCGATGAAAATTTCGAACTCGATCATCGAGCCGATGCCGCCGCGGCTGAAGACCACATCGTTGAGCGCCAGCGCGCTCGCCACCTCGGCCTCTTCGCGCATCACCGAGGCGGACAGCAGGATGCGCTCTTCCGGAACGAACTCGCCGACGAGGATCGCGTCGATCGCGGTGAGCATCTCGTGCAGGGGGATGTCGGTCATGAAACCGAGCCGGCCCTGGTTGACGCCGACCAGCGGCACCCGATACGGGGCGAGCAGGCGGGCGATCGACAGCATGGTGCCGTCGCCACCGAGCACGATGACGAGATCGGCAACCTTACCGAGGTCGGCACGATCGATCAGCGTGTGTTGCCCGGCTTCTTCCTGCGTGGCGCTTTCGCGGTCGATCAGCGCGGTGGCGCCGCGGCTTTCCAGATGGTCGGCAAGCTCGCGCAGCGAGTCGACGATGGCGGGTTTGCTGTGGCGGGCAACCAGCCCGATTTTCTTGAATAGGCAATCCATGGCGCTCATTGTAGTCGTGCCGGCCTCTTGTCTCAAAAAATCACTCGACCCGCTGCCGCGCACCGGTTTCCATCGCGCGCAGGTAGAAGCGGATCAGATCGGCCAGCGAGTCGACGCCGAGCTTGAGGAACAGGTTGGAGCGGTGCACCTCGACGGTGCGCGCCGACAGGTCGAGCGCGCGGGCAATCTCCTTGCTGGTCATGCCGTCGACCACCAGGTCGAGCACCTCGCGCTCGCGGTTGCTGATCCGCGCCAGGCGGTGTACCACCTCCTGCGTTTCGGCCTCCTTGGCGTGCTGCTGGATCGACAACTTGACGCCGCGGCGCAGGCAGTCGATCAGCCGCACCGGGTCGATCGGCTTGGTCAGGAAGTCGATCGCGCCGTTGCGGAACGCCCGGCTGCACTGCTCGACGTCGCCGTGGCCGGTGATGAACACGGTCGGAATCGGGATCGGCTGCTCGTTGAGCAGCTCCTGCAGACCGAGGCCCGACAGCTGCGGCATGCGGATGTCGAGCACCAGGCAGCCGATTTCGCCCGGCCGGAACTCGTCGAGGAAGGCGTGGGCGTTCGGGTAGGTGACGGTGCGCAGGCCCTGTGCGCTCAACAGCAGCGCCAGCGAATCACGGACCGCCGGGTCATCGTCGACGATGAAGATGGTTGGCGTGGTGGTACTCATCGGGTATCTCGCGGTTATTTGCCGACAATCTGACCGGTAGTATTGAAGATCGGCAGCGCCATCCGGAACGCCGCGCCGCCGTTGGGCGGCGAGCTGGCGCTCAGCTTGCCGCCCAACGATTCGACGATGGTCTGGCAGATGGTCAGGCCCAGCCCCATGCCTTGGGTCTTGGTGCTGAAGAACGGGTCGAACAGCCGCGGCAGCGAGTCGGCGCTGATGCCGCAACCGTTGTCGACCACGTCGATATGCACGTGGCTGGCGTCGAAGCCGGTGACCAGTTCCAGCCGCCCCCACGGGTGAACACCGTCGAGCGCGTCGAGTGCGTTCTTCACCAGATTGAGCAGCACCTGCTCGACCTGGATCGGGTCGGCATAGATCAGCGGCAGCGGCTTGGTCAGCCGGGTAGCGACATGCACCTGCTGCGCCCCCAGTTCGAACTCGGCCAACGACAATACGTTCTGCACCGCCTGGTTGAGGTCGACCGGAGTCGGCTCCAGCCGTTTCTCGCTCATGAATTCGCGCAGCCGGTGCAGGATGCTGCCGGCCCGCTCGGCCTGCGTCATCGCGCCGGCCAGCGCCCGCTGCAGCAGGGTCTGATCGACGTCTTCCTCGTTGACCAGCATCTGACAGGCGTGGCAGTAGCTGACGATCGCCGACAGCGGCTGGGTCAGCTCGTGGGCGATGCCCGACGCCATCTCGCCCATGGTGTTGATGCGCGCTACCCGCGCCAGTTCGGCCTCGCGCTGCTTCAGGCGCTGTTCCTTCTGCGCCAGCGCCTCGGTGATGCGGCGGCGCAACGGCGCGGTATCACGGAACGCCATCACCGCGCCGACCTGTTTGCCATTCGGGTCGAACAGCGGCGACACCACGCCTTCGATCATCAGCTGTTGGCCGTCCGGCTGGACCAGAAAGCAGTTCTCGGCCAGCGGGTAGGGCGTCTGGCGGGTCAGACAGGCGTGGAACGGGTTGATCGGCACCTGCCGGGCAAAATCGTAGTGCAACTCCAGGCACTCCAGCACCGGCCGCCCGAGGGCACGCGAGTGACGCACGCCGATCAGCCGTTCGGCCATCGGGTTGAGGTAGCGAATCCGCCACTGGGTGTCGACGGTGATCACCCCGTCGTTGATCGACTCGAGGATAGACGCCGCTTGATCGCGTTCGCGGCGCAGGTGCGCGGCGGCGATCTGGCGCTGCTGCTGGTGGCGCGAGCGCAGCGCGTACAACACCCAGCTCAGGTAACAGACTCCGCCGCCGAGCAGCGCGCTGAGCGCCACGATGATGCCGGGAAAGCTGGTCCAGCCGAGCCGTTGGCGGTACACCAGGTCGTAGGGGTAGTTCGACATCGAGATCGACACCCGGGTCGACGCCTCGGTAGAGAACAGATGGAGGACATGTTGGTACCACGGCGCGACCTGAGTCGGGTCGGGCTGGCCTGCCAACAGCAACTGGACGGTAGGGGCACCGGACGACGGCGACTCGGCCGGCAGCAGCGTACGCACATCGATCAGCGCCAACGCCACCTGGCAGACCTCACGATACGGCCCATTGCCTACCGCCTGGACGAAGGCCAGTACCGGCTGGCCACTGTTCAGCGTGAACGGTGCGGTCGGTTCGGCGCGGCGGCTGCGCAGGCTGCGCTTGATCGCCGACGCCAGCAGCGGATCGTTGGACAGGTCGAGCGAGGGCAGCGGCGCCAGCAGCGCCCGCATCGAGCCGACGGCAGGGCGGCCGCCGGTGTCGTCAAGCGGCAAGGCACTGCGGTGCTGCACACCCAGCCAGGTGATGAACGGGTAGACGCCGGCCATGCTGACGGCAAAACGCGGCCAGCGGCTGGCGCCATCGGGCAGCGCGGCCACTTCGGCCAGCGCACTGGTCAGCGTGTCGGCCACTTTCAACCGGGTTTCCACCTGGTCGCGCGCGGTTTCGGCCGCCCGATAGAAGCTGGTCCGCTGGCGTTCGAGCGAGATATAGGTCAGCGAAGCGCAGACCGCGATGCCGACCAGCAGACCGAGCAATAGGCTGATCAGGCGGCCGCTGCGCGGCGCACACTGCAGCAGCGACCATTGGCGAAGGGTAGCCAGCCGTAGGGTTTGACCGAAAAGCATGTCGTGAGGAGGAGCTGGCACAGCCTGTAGTAAGGGGTTGAGACTAACAGAGGGGGTTACCGCAGGCCAATTATGTCATGCAGATTGCCGTGTGTCAGGTTCGCACTCATCCTCCGGGCAAATGACGGTTCAACGCGTCAGGTCGGCGAAGTGCGCCATCAGTTTGCGTACCTTCGGCGCGATCACGATCTGGCAGTAGGTCTGACCGGGATGGGCGTCGTAATAGCCCTGGTGCTCGACCTCGGCCGGATAGAATGTTGTCGCCGTCGCCAGCTCGGTGACGATGCGGATGCCGTGCTGCGTCTCCAGTTCGTTGATGATCGCCCGCGCTTCGGCCAACTGCGCCTCGTCGTGGTAGAAAATCGCCGAGCGGTACTGGGTACCGACGTCGTTACCCTGACGGTTGGGCGTGGTCGGGTCGTGGATGGCGAAGAACACCTCGAGCAGCTGACGGTAGCTGATCACCGCCGGATCGAAACGGATCTCGACCGCTTCGGCGTGGCCGGTGCGGCCGCTGCACACCTCGTGGTAGTTCGGGCCGGCCAGCGTGCCGCCGGTGTAGCCGGATACGACGCTGTCCACCCCGCGCAGCCGGGCAAACACCGTCTCGATACACCAGAAACAACCGCCGGCGAATGTGGCAATGGCAGTCATGACGAACCTCCTTTCAGGGCAAATCGCTTGCAAGCAAGTTGGCCGAAGCACGGTGCCAGGCTTCGCGTACCGTGCCGGCGTGAATCGTAACCGTGTCGGCGATCGGCCGGGCGTAACCGCCGGCCATGGTGACGACCAGCGCCGCGTGAGCGCGGGCGCAGGCGTCGAACACCCGCGCATCGCGCGCCCATAGTCCCTCCATGCTCAGCGCCAGCCGGCCGAGTCGGTCGCCGTGGTAGGCGTCGGCACCGGCAAGATAGAACACCAGGTCGGGGCGTTGCGCCGCGAACAGCACCGGCAGCTCGGCGTCGAGCGCAGCAAGATACTGCGCGTCGTCGCAGTCGTCCGGCAATTCCACGTCGCGGCTGCTCGCCACCTTGCGGAACGGAAAATTCTTTTCACCGTGCATCGAGAAGGTGAACACCCGCTCGTCGCCGGCAAAGATCGCCGCGGTGCCGTTGCCCTGGTGCACGTCGAGGTCGATCACCAGCACCCGTCGTACCCGGCCTTCGGCCAACATCAGCCGCGCCGCCACCGCCACGTCGTTGAACACGCAAAAACCGCTGCCCTTGTCAGCGTAGGCGTGATGCGTGCCGCCGGCTAGGTGAACCGACAGCCCATCGTGCAACGCACTACGGGCGGTGGCGATGGTGCCGCCGACCGAACGGCGCGAACGCTCGGCAAGCTCTACCGACCAGGGCAGGCCGATCTCGCGCTGCTCGGCGGCGGACAGCGTGCCGTCGAGCACCCGCGCGACGTAGTCGGGCGTATGCGCCAACATCAGCTCGGCCGGGGTGGCCGCATCCGGCTCGACCAGCGCGTCGGCGGCGAATTCGCCGACCCGTTCGGCCAACAGTGCGTACTTTTCCGCCGGAAAGCGGTGGCCGTCCGGCAGCGGCAGCACGAAGCGGTCGGTGCGGTAGATCTGCACGCCGGGTCAGAACGCCTTGACCAGCGCGAAGCGCGGGGTCGGCTCGCCTTCGATGGTGACGCTCTCGTTGAACATGTCCAGCGGCCGGGTCCACAGGCCGAATTCGCCGTAGAGCGCGCGGTATACCACCAGCGGCTCCTCGGTTTCGCTATGGTGCGCGACGCCCAGCACTTCGTAGAGCGGGCCCTTGTAATGGCGGTAGATGCCGGCAGGCAGGCCTGTAGTCATGGATGAGCTCCGTGGGCGGCGCCAGCGCACCGCCCGATAGTGATTGATCAGGGCAGGGTGGCGAGCGACGCGGTGAGCAAGGCGAAGAAGCCTTCGGCGTCGATCTCGGTGATCCAGTTGACGTTGGCCGCAGCGCCGGTGGTGCCCCACCAGTCGACCACAGTGGCGCCGAGCGTCAGCGGGCTCATCGTCTCCACCTGCACGTGGACTTGGCGACCGGCGAACAACTCGGGCTTGAGCAGGTAGGCGATCACGCAAGGGTCGTGCAGCGGGCCGCCTTCCAGGCCGAATTTCTTGGTGTCGAAGCGCGCGTAGCTGGTCAGGATGTCGGCGACCCGCGAGCCTGCGCGGTTGGGCAGGGTGCGCAGCGCGTCGATGCGCTTGCCGGTAATGCAGGCCTTGTGGGTGACGTCGAGCGGCAGCATCGTGATCGGCACGCCCGAGCCCAGCACGATCGCGGCGGCGTGCGGGTCGACGTAGATATTGAACTCGGCCGCCGGCGTGATGTTGCCGGCCTCGAAGTAAGTGCCGCCCATCAGCACGATTTCTTTGATCCGCGTGGCGATGTCCGGCGCCTTGACCAGCGCCAGTGCGATATTGGTCAGCGGGCCGACCGGGCACAGCGAAACGGTACCCGGCGCCGCGGCGCGCAACGTGTCGATGATGAAGTCGACCGCGTGACCGTCTTGCAGCGGTGTCACCGGATCGTGGATCTCGATGCCGTCGAGGCCGGTCTTGCCGTGCACCTCTTCGGCGGTCACAAGCGGGCGCACCAGCGGCCGCTCGCAGCCGGCGTACACCGGTACGTCCTGGCGTTCGGCCCAGTCGCAGATCACCCGGGCGTTGCGCGTGGTCAGCTCTACCGGCACGTTGCCGGCCACCGTGGTCAGCGCCAGCAGATTGAGCCGCTCGCGCGCACCGAGCGCGAACAGGATCGCGACCGCGTCGTCCTGGCCCGGGTCGGTATCGAGGATGAAACTCTGACGGTAAGTCATTACAGCCCCCTTGGATTAATTATTGTCGGCCGCCCCTTGCATCGCCGCGGCAAGCGCGGCCACGCCGGCTTCGGTACAATGCGGCCCTTTGTGCCGTACAGCGAACAGTTTATATGAAGGTAGTGCTCGCCCCGATGGAGGGGCTGGTCGACGACGTGATGCGCGACATCCTCACTCGCCTGGGCGGGGTCGATCTGTGCGTATCCGAATTCATCCGCGTCACCAGCACCCTGCTGCCGGTCAAGATGTTCCGGCGCATGGTGCCCGAACTCGAGCGAGAAGCGCAAACCCGCGCGGGCACGCCGGTGCGGGTACAACTGCTGGGTTCCGACCCGGCCTGCATGGCCGACAATGCGGCGCGCGCGGCCGAACTGGGCGCCCCGGCGATCGACCTGAACTTCGGCTGCCCGGCGCCGACCGTCAACCGCCACCGTGGCGGTGCGGTGCTGCTCGACGAACCGGAGCTGATCCACGCCATCGTCGCGGCGGTACGCGCCGCGGTGCCGAGGGACATCCCGGTCACCGCCAAGATGCGGCTCGGCTACAGCGACAAATCGCCGGCACTCGACTGCGCTCGTGCGATCGAAACGGCCGGCGCTACCGAGTTGACCGTGCACGCCCGCACCAAGGTCGAGGGCTACCGCCCGCCGGCGCACTGGGACTGGCTGGCACGGATCCGAGAGGCGGTCTCTCTACCGCTGACCGCCAACGGCGAGGTCTGGACGCTGGCCGACTACCACGGCATCCGCCAGGTGAGCGGCTGTGACACGGTGATGATCGGCCGCGGCCTGGTCGCGACGCCCGACCTCGGCCGGCAGATCCGTGCCGCCAATCTCGGCGAGCCGGTCGAGCCGATGAGCTGGCAGGAACTGCTGCCGTGGATCGTCGACTTCTACCAGCAGTGCTACGCCAAGGCGCCGGACAACAAGTACCCGGTGGCACGGCTGAAGCAGTGGCTCGGCCTGATGAAGCGCGCCTACCCGGAGGCGGAGCAGACCTTCGCGCTGATCAAGGCGGAAACCGACGCGGTGCGCCTCGGCGAGCGGCTGAGACTGCTGGCAGCCTGAACCGGTTTTCTTAGAACCAATCCTCAAAGTTACTGCGCGGGCGTGATCTCGGGTTGGGCGGTGCTCGGAATCCTCATGTACTCCATGTACATTCCGGTTCCTGCGCTCCGGCCGCCCCGAGCTGACACCCGCTCGCGACACTTTGAGGACTGGTTCTTACCGGGCGATGACCGTCGCTACCGCTGAAACGATTCGGCCAACCTTGAGGTTGGCCGAATCCATTTCTGCGGCTCTCAATCGAGAGGAATGAACACCTCACCGCGCATCAATGGCCGCGCGGTGCGCGTCATCACCACCTCGTCGATGTGCCATCCACGCCCCTGCCGGGACACCACCGCCTCCAGCGTCTGCCGACCGCTGGCGTGGCTGAACGTCAGTGGCTTGCCTCGCCAGGCTTGGCCGATCGTATCGGCGACCAGGGTTCCCTTGATCGCCACCGCGGCCACCAGCGCGATCGCGCCGGTGCCGGTATAGGCGTGATGCAGCTTGCCCATCGACAGGATGCGGCCGTTGAGCGCGCAGCCCTCGTCGCGTGCCGCGCCGACGAAGCTGATCTTTGGCGTCGCAGGGCGGTCGCGCGTGGCTGCTTCGGCCGAGTCGGCCAAGCCCATCGCCACCGCACCGGCGGCACGCAGCGCCTCGAGCGTGGCAAGCAGTTCGCTGGATAGCTGTTCTGCGGTCTCGAAGCCGGTCAGACCCAGGTCGGCGGCGCGCACGAACACCGTCGGATTGCCGGCGTCGATCAACGTCGCCCCGACACGGCGGCCGTCCGGCAGCGCCAGCTCGTCGCACACCTTGCCGGTCGGAAACAGCTTGCCCGACGCGCCACCGGCCGGGTCGATGAAGCGCAGCGTCACCGGCGCGCCGGGGAAGGCCACCCCGTCGATCCGACAGTCGCCGGCCCAGACCGGCTCGCCGTCGCGCACCTCGAGCGTCGCGACGATCTTCTTGCCGATATTGGCCTGCCAGATGCGCACCTCGGCCTGGCCGTTCTTCACCGGCAGCAGCCGCTCCATCAGCGCGAACAGCGGCACCGCCGCGGTGAGGTTGCCGCAGCTACCCGACCAGTCGACCTTGGCCTCGCCGATCGCGACGTGGCCGAACAGGTAGTCGATGTCGCAGTCGGGGCGCGCCGACGGGCCGATGATCGCGACCTTGCTGGTGCTGGAGAGGCCGGTACCGAGGCCGTCGATCTGCTTGCCGAACGGGTCGGGGCTGCCGAGCGCGCGGATGAACAGCCGTTCGAGCAAGGCCGGGTCGTCGGGCAGCTGGTGGCTAGTGAAGAACAGCCCCTTGCTGGCGCCGCCGCGCATCAGCGTCGATTTCAGTTGGTAGAGGGAAGTCATTCAGTGGGCATCGCAGCTAAGGTCGAGGCCGGCCTTGCAGGCGGCGATCGCAGCGACCCGGGCGGCGTCGACCGCCGCCGGGATTTTCTGCTTGTCGCTTTGCGCCAGCGCGATCGCGCCGGCATCGACCGCACGGGCGGCGGCCAGCATCGCGGCCAGCCAATCGGCCTGCGGGTACGCGGCATTCTCGCGATGCAGGCGGCCACGAATGTCGGCGATGCAGGCCTGCAACAGTTGGCCGAAACGCTCCGGGCGGCGCAGCGCGTCGGTTTCCTTGAACAGCTTCAGCACCGTCGCCGGGCGCAGCTGGGCGGTCTGGTGGATCAGGATGTGGTACAGGGTGACGAGGCGCGCGAGATCCCGGCAGTCGGTCGGCACGCGCAGCCGCTCGCACAGCGCCAGCACCGGCTGCTCGCCGCGGTGGTCGTGGCCGATGTGGCGCGGCAGCACGTCGGCCGGCGTCAACGCCTTGCCGAAGTCGTGGCACAGCGCGGCAAAGCGCACCGGCAGCGGCGCGTCGAGCCTCGCGGCGGTGTCGAGCACCAGCATCACGTGCTCGAAGGTGTCGATCTCGGGGTGGTAATCGGCGCGCTGCGGCACGCCGGCCAAGGCGTCGAGCTCCGGGATCAGCCGCGCCAGTGCGCCGCAGTCGCGCAACACCCGGAACATCCGCGACGGCGTCGCCTCCATCAGCCCCTTGGCCAGCTCCTGCCAGACCCGTTCTGACACCAGCGCGTCGACCTCGCCGGCCTCGACCATGCCGCGCATCAGCTCCAGCGTCTCCGGCGCTGTCTCGAAGCCGAAGCGCGCGGCAAAGCGCGCCAGCCGCAGGATCCGCACCGGGTCTTCGGCAAACGCCGGGCTGACGTGGCGCAGCAGCCGCGCCTTCAGGTCGTCCTGGCCGTGGTAGGGGTCGATCACATTGCCGTGCTCGTCTTCGGCCATCGCGTTGATCGTCAGGTCGCGGCGGGCCAGGTCGTCCTCCAGCGTCACGTCCGGCGCGGCGTGGAAGCTGAAGCCATGATAGCCGGGCGCGGTCTTGCGCTCGGTGCGCGCCAGCGCGTACTCCTCCTGCGTCTTCGGATGCAGGAAAACGGGGAAGTCCTTGCCGACCGGCTGGAAGCCGGCGGCGAGCATCTCGCTCGGCGTGGCGCCGACGACCACCCAGTCGTGGTCGCGCACCGGCAGGCCGAGCAGGCGGTCGCGTACCGCGCCGCCGACGACGTAGGCCTTCATCGCCCCCCCGCCTTGTGGCGATAGCGCGCCAGCGTCGCGTTGAACTCGTCGGCGGCCAGATAGCCGGGTACCACCGCCTCGAGCGCGGTCGGCGCAAAACCGAGCAGCTCGCTCGGAAACGGCGTGCCGCTGACGTTGTCGACCTTGAGCGAGCGCACATTGTCGCGGCTCATCAGCGTCTTGCCGGGCGCCAGCTCCATCAGCGCCGCCTGCAGATAGGCGAGGGCGTATGGCAGGCCGACGATGCGGCGCGGGTGGCCGGTGAGGCGGGCGACGTAATCGACCAGTTCGGCCAAGGTGTACACCTTCGGCCCGGCCAGATCGAGCCGCTGGCCGATGGTGGCGTCGTGTTCGAGACACGCGACCACCGCGCGCGCCACGTCGTCGGCCCACACCGGCTGGAAGCGGGTCTGGGCGCCGGCCAGCGGCAGCACCGGCAGCTGCTTCGCGAGCCGTGCGAACATCGTCAGGAAGCTGTCACCGCGGCCGAACACCACCGACGGGCGCAGGATGGTCCAGTCGAGCCCGCTCGCCATCACCGCCTGCTCGCCGCGCCCCTTTGTTTGCTGGTAGTGCGATGCGCCTTGCGGGTCGGCCCCCAGCGCGCTGATGTGTACCAGCCGGCGGATGCCATTGGCCTTGGTCGCGGCGATGATCCGTTCGACCAGCTCGACGTGAGCGCGTTCGAAGTCACGGCGGCTGCCGTGCAGGATGCCGACCATGCTGACCACCGCGTCGTGCCCGGCCATGAGCGCGGTCAGCGCCGCCTGGTCGGTCGTGTCGACCGGGGTGAGCTCGACCTTAGGCAGCAGCGCGAGCCGCGCCTTGCCCGGCTCGCGCCAGCGGGTGGCGAGGGTGAGCTCGACATCCTCGCGGACCAGGTGCTCGGCGACGTAAGTGCCGATGAAGCCGCTACCGCCGATGACGCCGATGCGTTGCTGTCTCATGGTGATCCTCTAATGATTTGCCGACTACTTGGCCGGCACGACGCCCATCCGCTCCTTCAACGACAGCTTCGTGTGGCCGAAGCCGCTGGCGTAATAGGCGGCGTTGGTCATCACCTTCTGTACATAGTCGCGCGTCTCGTTAAATGGAATGGTCTCGGCGTACACCACTCCCTCCATCGACACATCGGCCTGCCAGGCCCTGGCGCGGTTCGGACCGGCGTTGTAGGCGGCGGTGGCCAGCACCTCCTGGCCGAGCTTGTCGTGCACGTAGTTGAGGTACCAGGTCCCCATCTGGATATTGGTCTCGATGTCGTTCACCGCATAGCTGCCGATGCCCATCTTGCCGGCGACCCACTTGGCGGTGGCCGGCATCAGCTGCATCAGCCCCGAGGCGCCGACGCCGGAGCGCGCCACCGACACGAAGCGGCTCTCCTGGCGGATCAGGCCATATACCCAAGCCTCGTCGACGCCGACCTGGGTGGCGTAGCGGTGGGTGATGTCACGGTACGGCGTCAGGTAGCGCAGAGAGTAGTCGTGCACCTTCTCGGTACGGTCGGCGCTGTAGATCGCCATGTCGAGGAAGCTCTGCTGCTTGGCGAGCTCAGCGGCGGCCAGCAGCTGCTGGTCGTTCTTGCCGCGCATCGCCCAGCGCCACTCGCGGCGGGCATCCTCGCGGAATTCCGGCTTGCGGTAGTTTTCCGAGATATTGAACAGTGCGAACGAGCGCTGTACCGCCGGCTCGGCGGCGACGGCGGCGAGCTCCTTCGAGCTCGCGTGATCTTCGCGGTTGCTGGCCAGCATCGTGCTGCCCAGCTCGTCGAGCGACAGCAGCGCGTAGAAGTTGCGGCCGGAGTTGCTGACCTTGGTGAAGGTCGGCCGGGCCTCGCTGTCGCGACCCTGCGCCTTCTGCGCGCGGGCACGCCAGTATTGCCAGGCGTTATTGCTGGCGACCCGCTCCGGCATCTGGCGGATCACGCTCTCGAGCAGAGCCCATTGCTGGGTGCGCAGCGCGGCGCGCGCCCACCATTCCCACTGCTCGTCCGTCAGCTGGCCGGGGTCGGCCTTGGCAAACCATTGCAGCGCCTGCGCCATCTGCAGCTTCTTCGCCGACCAGTACGCCAACTGCCCCCAGGCGAACGCGGCGCGGTCCTTGCTGAGGCGGTCTTCGACCGTGAACAGCCTGCCGGCGGCGGCGTCGACATTGCCGTTGCTGTTGCGCGCGCGGCCGATGATGTCGTACAGCGCGGCTTCCTGGCCGCCGCCGGTCGACAGGTCGGCGCTGGGCGGGCGCGACAGCTGAGTTAGGTCAACCGGCAGGAAGGTCCGCGTCGCCAGCTGGCGGGCCGCCGTGATGTTGTTGGCGGCCAGCAAGAGCCGTACGCGGCGCAATACCCAGTCCTCGCTCAGCACGCCCTTGTTGGCGGCGGCGGCGATCAGGCTGGTGCAACCGTCCGGAACGGTTCGGCTGCTGGCGAGAAACACGTCGTAGTTGGCGGTGGACTTGCCCTGGCGCAGAACATTGAGGTCGTTGTAGCAGCGGGTCTCCTCGTCGCTGCCATCGGGTGCGAGCTTGGCCCATTCGCGGCTGAAGGTCACCCAGTCCTCGCGCTTGCCGAGTTTCTTCAGCCACTCGTTGCGCACCCGCTCGGTCATCGCACTGTCCGGCTGGCTGTTCAAGAACGCCTGCGGCTGCACATCATCGTCGTTGTCGACCGCCTTCAGCGCGGCCCAGTAGGCGGGGTAAGCGGACAGCGCCTCGCCCTGCGGGATGGTGGCGGCGATGCTGTTGAGCGTCACCAGGTCGTTGCGACGCAGCGCGTCGCGGGCGGCGATCACTTGGTCATCGACCGCGGCAAAGGCCGGCGCGGCCAGGGTCATCACCGCCAGCGCGGTAAAGAGGTGCTCTCGGAAGGGCATCGGCATCAAAGTCATCCGTATCGGTAGGTCATCACATGCTTGCACGCACGTAAGACAGAATCTGGCCGGTCAGCGTTCGCTGGCCGGGCGGGCTTGTCGCCGGAGGCGACGGGCGGGAATGCTCCCAGCCTGATGGCATGAATTGCCCCGCCATGCGGGCGCAAAGGGTCAAAATTGCCGTTGCTGCCCCGAAGTATACAAAATCACGGCCCACCGCTGCAGACCAACGGCCAGAAAAAGCCGGCGATAGGTCCGAAGGCGGTCGATGGCAGGCAATGCCTCCAACAATAACCACCCCCTAGGCGATAGTTGAACCCAATCAAGTTTGTTTGAACAATCAATTGGAGCTGTTTGTCGTTTGCTATCAGAATTGCTTCATCGATTGACGAACACCGTCATCTACGACTCATCAACGAGAGGAGCAAACCATGTTGCAGAATCGTGAAGGCCAACGCGTACCGAACGTCACTTTCCACACCCGCGTCGGCAACGACTGGAAAGACGTCACCACCGACGAACTGTTCAAGGGCAAGACCGTGGTGCTGTTCTCGCTGCCGGGCGCGTTCACCCCGACCTGCTCGTCCACCCACCTGCCGCGCTACAACGAGCTGGCGCCGGCGTTTGCCGCCAACGGCGTCGACAGCGTCCTGTGTGTCTCGGTCAACGACACCTTCGTGATGAACGAATGGGCCAAGGATCAGGAAGCGGCCAACGTCGTCATGATTCCGGACGGCAACGGCGACTTCACCGAAGGCATGGGCATGCTGGTCGACAAGCTCGACCTTGGCTTCGGCCGCCGCAGCTGGCGCTACTCGATGCTAGTGAAAGACGGCGTGGTCGAGAAGATGTTCATCGAGCCGCAGGAGCCGGGCGACCCGTTCAAGGTGTCCGACGCCGACACCATGCTCGACTACATCAATCCTAGTGCTAAGAAGCCGGACCAGGTGGTGGTGTTCAGCAAGGTCGGCTGCCCGCACTGCGCCCGTGCCAAGGCACTGCTGGAAGAGAAGGGCCTCGAATACGTCGACGTGCCGCTCGACAACAAGGTGCGCGGCAAGGTGCTCGGTGCCATGTCCGGCAAGATGACCGCTCCGCAGGTGTTCATCAACGGCGAACTGATCGGTTCGGCCGACGAGCTGGAAGCCTACTTCAAGTAAGTCTTTACCCGTGTGCCGGCGGCTTCTGCCCTGACGTTGCCGGTCGGATGGCCGAGCCGGGCCATCCGTTTGCCGGGCCGGGCAACCGGCCCGATTTTTCTCCCGCACCGAGACGAGACGCCATCCCACTTGAACCGTGGCGTGCCGTCTCCGTGTGAATCGCACCGAAAGGAATCACCATGAAGCAGCTCAACGTCGACGTCGCCGTGATCGGTGCCGGCACCGCCGGCCTCGCCGCCTACCGTGCCGCCAAGGCGGCCGGCAAGACCGCCATCGTGATCGAGGGCGGCGCCTACGGCACCACCTGCGCCCGGGTCGGCTGCATGCCGTCCAAGCTGTTGATCGCCGCGGCCGAGGCCGCGCACGAACTCAAGCACACCGCGCCGTTCGGCGTGCACGTCGACGGCGAAATCCGCATCGACGGCCGCGAGGTGATGGACCGGGTGCGCCGCGAGCGCGACCGCTTCGTCGGCTTCGTGGTGCGCGGCGTCGACGGCATCCCGGATGATGACAAGCTGGAAGGCTATGCCCGCTTCGTCGACAACACTCTGCTGGAAGTAGGCGGGACGCGCGTGCACGCCGGCCGGGTGGTGATCGCCACCGGCTCGAGCCCGGTGATCCCCGGCCCGTTCAAGGCCTTGGGCGACCGCCTGATCGTCAACGACGACGTGTTCAGCTGGGAAACGCTGCCGGAGAGCGTGGCGGTGTTCGGCCCGGGCGTGATCGGCCTGGAGCTCGGCCAGGCACTGGCGCGGCTCGGCGTGCGGGTGAAGGTGTTCGGCGCGCGCGGCGGCGTCGGCCCGCTGTCCGACCCGGCGATCCGCGATTACGCCCGCACCGCGTTCCAGCAGGAGTTCTACCTGTCGCCGGACGCCGAGGTGAGGGAAATGCGCCACGACGGTGACAAGGCGGTGCTGCGCTTCGTCAACCTCGACGGCGAGGAAGTGTCTGAGTCGTTCGACTATGTGCTCGCCGCCACCGGCCGCGCGCCAAACGTGCAGAGCCTCGGCCTGGAAAACACCTCGCTAGCGCGCGACCAACGCGGCGTGCCGCTGTTCGACCCGGAGACCCTGCAGTGCGGCGACAGTCCGATCTTCATCGCCGGCGACGCCAACAACGTGCTGCCGCTGCTGCATGAGGCCGCCGACGAGGGCAAGGCGGCCGGCGAGAACGCCGCCAACTACCCGAACGTGCAGCCGCTCAACCGCCGCGCGCCGATCGCCGTGGTGTTCTCCGACCCGCAGATCATGATGGTCGGGCAGCGCTACGCCGACCTGGCGCAGGGCAGCTTCGTCACCGGCGAGGTCAGCTTCGAGGACCAGGGGCGCAGCCGGGTGATGCTGAAGAATCGTGGTCTATTGCATGTCTATGCCGACAAGGCGAGCGGCCGCTTCCTCGGCGCCGAGATGATCGGCCCGCGCGCCGAGCACATCGCCCACCTGTTGGCGTGGAGCTACCAGATGGGGCTGACCGTGGCCCAGATGCTGGCGATGCCGTTCTACCACCCGGTGGTGGAAGAGGGGCTGCGCACCGCCTTGCGCGACGCGGCGGCCAAGCTCGCGGGCTGATGACCCGACGCTAAAAAGCATTCGGCCAACCTTGATGTCAGGTTGGCCGAATGCTTTGTGTTTTACCGCCGCGCCGTCGGAACTAGGCCCGCTGCAGCCAGGCAAAGCGCCGCTGCCAGATCGCCGGGCCGGCCTTCAACAGGTGCAGCGTCGCCAGTACGTTCAGCACCGCCACGCCGAGGAACAGCACCGCGATGCTGTCGTACAGCATCAGTGCCACCGCGCTCGCGATCGCCGCGGCGACCATGTAGAAACCGTTGATGATGTTGTTGGCCGCCACCGCCTGCGAGCGGAACGCTTCCGGACTGGCGGTCTGCAGCCAGGTGTAGAGCGGCACGGTGAAGAAGCCGCCGAAGAAGCCGAGCAGGGTGATCGACACGATCACGCGCCAGTGGCCAGGCTGCAGCATGTATTCGGCCAGGGTATAGAGCTTGCCGTGGTAGTGCGGCAGCGAGGACAGCGCCAGGTCCAGCCCGAACACCGTCATGCCGGCGCTGCCGACCAGCACCAGGCCCAGTTGCAGCTCGCCGCGCGACAGCTTGGCGCACACCACCGACCCCAGGCCGATGCCGATCGAGAACAGCGCCAGCATCAGCGTGTAGACGCTGGCGTCGCCGCCCAGATGCAGGCGGGTAAAGGTCGGCAGCTGGGTGGTGTAGACCGCGCCCATCAGCCAGAACCACGAGATGCCGAGGATCGCCGCGCGCACATCGCGCATCGCCCATGCCTCGCGCACCAGCGTCACCGAATCCTTCGCCACGTTGGCCGAAAGCTTGATATGCGGCGCCGGCGCCGGCGCCTTGGGCATGAAGCGGCTCGCCAGATAGCCGAGCAGCGCCACCGCCAGCGTCGCGCCGGCCATCGTCCACGGTCCGCCGCCGACGATCAGGCTGCCGATGATCTGGCCGATCAGGATCGCGAGGAAGGTGCCCATCTCGATCAGTCCGTTGCCGCCGACCAGCTCGTGCCGGTTCAGGTATTGCGGCAGCACCGAGTACTTCAGCGGCCCGAAAAAGGTCGAATGCACGCCCATCATGAACAGCGCGGTCAGCAACAGCGGAGCGGACTTGAGGAAGAAACCGGTGCCGGCGATCAGCATGATGCCGATCTCGACCAGCTTGATCACCCGCGCCACCCGCGCCTTATCGAACTTTTCCGACACCTTGCCGGCGGTCGCCGAAAACAGGAAATAGGGCAGGATGAACAGGCCGGCCGCCAGGTTGACCAGCTGCTCCGGCCGCATACCGGACGCCGACAGACCGTGGAAGCTGATCAGCACCACGATCGCGGTCTTCAGCAGGTTGTCGTTGAGCGCCCCGAGAAACTGGGTGCCGAACAGCGGTAAGAAGCGACGGGTCGTAAAGAAAGAGAAATCGGCGTTCACCGGCGGGCGATCCAATAAAGAGGCGGGAAAGGCATGCTAGCCGATTCCCGCCTTTTTTGTCAGCCATCTACCGATGACGGCGGCGATTGGGTGCCGCTTAGAAAATCGACTTCCACAGGCTGGCCACGGTCGCGGTCATGAACCCCGCCAGTACCGCGCCCAGCAGCGCGCGCAGGCCGATTTCGGCCAACATCTTCTGTTTCGCCGGTGCCAGCGCACCGATGCCGGCCACGCAGATGCCCACCGAGCCGAAGTTCGAGAAGCTCGCCAGCGCGAAGGTCGCGACCATGACCGCCTGGGGCGACAGGGCACCGGCCGCCTTCAGCTTGGCCAGATCCAGGTAGGCGATGAACTCGTTCAGCACGATCTTCTGACCGAGCAGGCTGCCGACCTGCAGCGTCTCGCCCCAGCTCACGCCCATGATGAAGGCGAACGGGCGGAACAGTTGGCCGAAGATGTACTGCAGGGTCAGGCCGTTGAACACGCCCGAGGTCGAGACCCGGATCCAGTCGTTGATGCCGAGTGCGGCACCGATACCGTCCTTCACCAGGAAGTTGGCCAGCGCGATCAGCGAGACGATGGCGAGCAGGATGGTCGCCACGGCGGCGGCCATCTTCATGCCGTCGAGCGCTCCCGTCACCAGTGCGTTGATCATCGTGCCGTTCTCGTGGCTATGGTCGTAGCCCAGATCCTGGCTCGACTCGTGTTCGATATCCCCCTGGGGGAACAGCACCTTGGCGAACGCGGCGGCGGCCGGTGCGTTCATGAAGGCCGCCGTCAGCAGATAGGCGGCGAACTTGGCCTGCTCGTGCGGGTCGGAGCCGCCGAGAAAGGACACGTACGCGGCCAGCACCCCACCGGCGAGCGAAGCCATGCCCGCCACCATCACGCAGCCCAGCTCCGAGCGGGTCATGTTCTTGATGTACGGGCGGATCAGCAGCGGCGTCTCGGTCTGGCCGAGAAAGATATTGCCGGCCACGGTCAGGCTTTCCGGGCCGGACAGGCCCATGGTGCGCTTCATCACCCAGGCCATGCCGGCGACCACGCGCTGCAGGATGCCGAAGTGGTAGAACAGCGCGGTCAGCGCCGAGAAGAAGATCATCACCGGCAGCACGATGAAGGCGAACACGAAGCCGAGCTTGCCGCCGGCGTTGGCCAGGTCGCCGAACAGGAAGCGGGAGCCCTCGGCCGAGAAGTTCAGCACTTTGACGAAGCCGTTGCCGAACGCCTCGAAGCCGGACTTGACGGCCGGCACGTAGTTGATCACCAGGAACAGCACGCTCTGCAGCGCCAGCCCCATCATTACAGGGCGCCAGTTAACCGCCTTGCGGTTGCTCGAGAAGGTGTAGGCAACACCTAACAAGAAGAGAATGCCGAAAACGGCCTGGAAGGTATTCACTGAGATCCTCGGTGTGGAAAGATTTTATGTAGTTATCAACTACTTACCGCAAAAAGGCGCGCATTCTACCGGAAGTTGGCGCCGGAGAAACACGCTTTGGGCAAGAACGTCGAATTACCTAGATAAAATCACCACCGGGCCGCCCTTTCAGGGCATTGTCATCCCTTGGACTGGTCGTCCGGCGACGTTTCGTTGCCGGCGCGGTCGTCGTCCATCAGGATGCGGTGCGCCGGCCCTTCCATGTCGTCGAACTGACCGCTGCGGGTCGACCACCAGAACAGCGCGCCGAAGAAGAACACCAGCGCGATGCTCATCGGGATCAACAGGTACAGGCTTTCCATCAGAGGGGCTTTCGAATCAGGCGTAGTGCATTGGTGACGACGATCAGCGAGCTGGCCGCCATGCCGAGGCTGGCGATCCACGGCGTGACGTGTCCGCTGATCGCCAAGGGCAGCGCGACCAGATTGTAGCCGGCCGCCCACCAGAGGTTCTGGCGGATCACCTTGAGCGTCTTGCGCGACAGCGCCACCGCGTCGGGCAGGCGCAGCAGCTGGTCGTTCACCAGCACCATGTCGCCGTTGGCACGCGCCACGTCGGTGCCGCCACCCATCGCGACCGACACGTCGGCGCGGGCCAGCACCGGCGCGTCGTTGATGCCATCGCCGACCATCAACACCTGGCGGCCTTCATTCTGCAGCGCGGCGACGTAGGCCAGCTTCGCCTCCGGGGTCGCGCGGGCGCGCCAGCTGCCGACGCCGAGCTGGTCGGCGAGGAAGCGCACCGCGCCGTCGCTGTCGCCACTCAATAGGTGGACCTGAATCCCCTGCGCGGTGAGCGTGTCGACCAGCGCCTGCGCGTCGGCACGCGCACTGTCCGACAGCGAAAACGCCGCGCGCCAGCCTTGCTCGCTGCCGAGACCCACCAACGTGGTCTCCTGCTGCCAGCCCTTGAGCCGCTCAGGCAGCGCGCCGGCCAGCTCGGCGACGAAGCTGAAGCGCCCCAACCGCCAGCGCACGCCATCGAGGACGCCCTCGACGCCCTGGCCGGGGACGTTCTTCACCTTGCCGAACGCCAGCGCGGCCACGCCGTCCGGACGGGCAAAGGCGCGGGCGATCGCGTGTTCGGAGTTGGCCTCCAGAGCGCAAGCGAGCTCCAGCGCCGGCAGCGGCTCGTGCTGGGCCAGGTCGCGGGTGGCGGCAAGCGTCAACCGGCCGTTGGTCAGTGTGCCGGTCTTGTCGAATACCGCATCGCTGACGCGGGCCAGCGTCTCCAGCGCGTGGCCGCGGGTGGTCAAGACGCCGATGCCGGCCAGGTGCCCGGTCGCCGCGGTCAGCGCCGCCGGCGTCGCCAGCGACAGCGCGCACGGGCAGGACACCACCAGCACCGCCACGGTGATCCACAGCGCGCGGCCCGGGTCGACGAAGTGCCAACCGAGATACGTCGCCGCCGCAACGATCAGCAGCACCAGCACGAACCAGCCTGCGAAGCGGTCGGCCAGCACCGCGAGGCGCGGCTTTTCGGCCAGGGCCTTGTCGAGCAGGCGCACGATGCCGGCGAGACGGGTGTGCTGGCCGGTGTGGGTGATCCTTATATAGAGGGGGCTGGCGGTATTGACGCTGCCGGCGATCACGCTGTCGCCGACGCTCTTCGGCAAGGGCCGGCTCTCGCCGGTCAGCAGCGCCTCGTCGATGGCGCTGTCGCCCTCCAGCACCACGCCGTCGGCCGGCAGCGTCTCGCCCGGTTTCACCAGCAGCACGTCGCCGATGCCGAGCCGGCTGACCGGCGCCTCGTTGGCTGCGCGGCTGTTCGGCCAACCTTGAACCCGGTGCGCGAACGCCGGCACCAGCTTGATCAGGCTCTCGGTCGCCTCGCCGGTCTTGCGCCGCGCAATACTTTCCAGATAGCGCCCGCCGAGCAACAGGAACACGAACATCGACACCGAATCGAAATAGATGCCGTGCTCGACCTTGTGGATCAGCGCCCACAGGCTGGCGATGAAGGCGGTGATGATGGCGATGGTCACCGGCGTGTCCATGCCGACCCGGCGGGCCTTCAGGTCGCGCCAGGTGGCACGGTAGAACGGCACCGCCGAATACAGCATCACCGGCAAGGTCAACAGCAGGTTGGCCCAGTGCAGCAACCACAGGCTGTTGTGATCAATGTCGCCGGCCTTGGCCATATAGGTCGGCACCGCGTACATCATCACCTGCATCATCGACAGGCCGGCCACCCACAGCCGGCTGAGCGCGCGCTTGCGCTCCTTATTGGCCAGCGCTTCCTGGCGGGCGGCGTCGTAGGGGTGGGCGCGGTAGCCGATCGCTCCGACCGCCTCGAGAACCTGCGACAGCTTCAACCGGTGGTTGTCCCAGCGCACCCGGGCACGGTGGGTGCTGTAGTTGATGTCGACCGACAGCACGCCGGGCAGGCGCTGCAGGTGGCGCTCGTTCAGCCAGACGCAGGCGGCGCAGGTGATACCCTCGAGCATCAGCGCCGCCTCGCGCACATCGTTCTCGTCGACGTGGACGAAGCTCTTCTGCAGCTCGTCCGAATCGAACAGGCGAATCTGTTCCAACAGCTCGTCCGGCAGCAGCTCGACCTTCTGCGAGCCGCTGGTGCGGTGCGCGTAGTAATCGGACAGGCCGGCGTCGACGATGGTCTGCGCCACCGCCTGGCAGCCGGCGCAGCAGGCGGGCTCGGTCCTGGCCTTGTAACGGATCGGAAAGTCGCTGCCGGCCGGCACCGGCAGGCCGCAGTGGAAACAGTTTTCGCTCATGGTTAGGCTATTGTAATCGAATCCCCCGCCAATCCGGATCAAGGAAAGGATCGTTATGCAAGCGGTATTACAAACCCATCCGGGCGATGCCGACACGCTCTATCTCGGCAGCGTAGAACGTCCGCAGCCTGGCCCGAGCCAGCTGCTGGTCAAGGTAAACGCCGCCGGGGTGAACCGTGCCGACATCGTCCAGCGCGAAGGCCGTTACCCGCCGCCACCCGGCGCCTCGCCGATTCTGGGACTGGAGGTCGTCGGCGTCGTCGCCGAGGCCGGCGCCGCCTGCCGCTTCCGACCCGGGGACGCGGTGTTCGGCCTGGTCGGCGGCGGCGCTTACGCCGAATACGCGCTGCTCGACGACGCACTGGCGATCGCCAAGCCCGACTGGCTGGGCTGGGCCGAGGCGGCGAGCCTGCCCGAGGCGTGGTTGACGGCTCTCTTGAACCTGACCGACGTCGGCCAGCTGAAAGCCGGCGAGGGCTTCCTGGTGCACGCCGGCGCCAGCGGTGTCGGCGCGGCGGCGATCCAGCTCGCCAAGCTGATCGGCGCGCGGGTGTTCGCCAGCGCCGGCAGCGCCGCCAAGCTGGCGTACTGCCGCGAGCTCGGCGCCGACGAGGCGTTCAACTACAAGGAACTGCCGGCGTTCGGCCAATGGATCAAGGAGCGGGGCGGGGTCGACCTGGTGCTCGACCCGGTCGGCGCCAGCCATATCGACGAGAACGTCACCGCGCTGCGCCGCGACGGCCGGCTGGTGGTGATCGGCGTGATGGGCGGCAGCGACGGCCAGCTCAACCTCGGCCAACTTCTGATGAAGCGGCTGCGCGTGCAGGGCTCGACCTTGCGCGGCCAGCCGCTGGAGGTAAAGGCGCGGTTGACGGCCAGGTTGGCCGAACGGCTCGACGACTTCCGCACCGGCAGGCTACGCATCACGCTGGACAGCCGCTTCGCCTTCGCCGACGTCGCTGCCGCGCACCGCCACATGGAGAGCAACGCCAACCTCGGCAAGATCGTCCTGGAGCTGCCGGCGTAATATGTCCGTCATGCAGCCGGGATAGAGTCGGTGTCGCTTCACTGCTTCTTTGAGTGAACGGATGGGATGATCGGGGGCGGCAGGGGTGTCGCCCCCTCTTTTTTATTCGGCCTCGTCCTCATGACTGGCCGAACCGGTCAACCCCTCGATCAGCGCCACTTCCTGCGCATAGCTCAGGCCCTTGAGCTTCTCCAGCAGCGCATCGCCGTCGACCTTCCACTTGCGATCGAGTTCCTCGTCGATCAGCCGCGCTTCCACCGCCAGCCAAAGCCCGCGGCATGAGGCCGCGCTGTCGAAACGGATGCCGTGCAGCACCTCGGCGACCAGACGCAGCTCGGCGTCGATGAAGCGACGGCCCAGCACCGCCTGCTCGTGGCGGACGATCTCGGCGTAGCGCTCCAGCATCTCGCGGGTGCGCGCGTCGTCATGAATAGGGGCGACGACGTCTTCCTGCTCGCCGCTGAACCAGCCGACGATAGCCGGCACCAGTTCGGGCACCGTGTCGATCCACAGGCTGCGCAGCGCCTCACGGAAGCTGCCCGCATCGGTGAACGACAGCGTGTCGAACTCGAACGCCGGCATCAGCTGTTCGGCCAACATGCGGTTGGCGGCCCACGGCCGGCCCTGCTCGTCGAGCGTCACCGTCGCGCGCCACGCTTCGCTTTCGCCGGTGGCCAGGTTGTCGGCGATGACTTCCAGATAGGGCAGCGCCAGCTGCTGGCCTTCGTCTTCGGTGACGAAGCGCAGCGTCAGATCGAACAGGTCGCGCTTGGCGAGCGACAGCTGCTGCACATGGCCGCCTTCGACGCCGACCAGAATGTAAGCGCTGGCCGCCTCGTACACCGCCAGTGGCGCATCGGCGCCGGACGGCTCGAGCAAGCGGGCACCCAGGGTGTCGGCCAGCTCATTGATGTCGTGCACCCCCGCCAGCGGGCTCTGTTCGGCCGCGTGCTCGTCCCACAGCGCAGTCCAATCGTACATAAGCGTCTCCTGATAATTTTGCGGCGCAGTGTAGCGCAAACCGTCTGTCTTGTGGATGCAATCGAATTTGGGGGCAGGGGGTCGCCTGTGCTAAAATCGCGCGATTATTTTTCCGCCTCCATCCGGCCAGAAGACCCATGACCCGTCAAATTCGCAACATCGCCATTATTGCCCACGTCGACCACGGCAAGACCACGCTGGTCGACCAACTGCTGCGCCAATCCGGCACCTTCCGCGAGAACCAGCAGGTTGCTGAACGCGTGATGGACAGCAACGACCTCGAAAGAGAACGCGGCATTACCATTCTTGCCAAGAACACCGCGATCGACTACGAAGGCGTTCACATCAACATCGTCGACACCCCGGGACACGCCGATTTCGGCGGCGAGGTTGAGCGCGTGATGGGCATGGTCGACGGCGTGGTACTGCTGGTCGACGCGGTCGAAGGCCCGATGCCGCAGACCCGCTTCGTGACCAAGAAGGCCCTGGCCCTCGGCCTGCGCCCGATCGTGGTAATCAACAAGATCGACCGCCCGGGCGCGCGTCCGGACTGGGTGGTTGACCAGACCTTCGACCTGTTCGACAAGCTCGGCGCCACCGACGAACAGCTCGACTTCCCGATCATCTACGCCTCGGGCCTGTCCGGCTATGCCAAGCACGAGCTGGAAGACGAATCCGACAACATGCGTCCGCTGTTCGAGACCGTGCTGTCGCACGTTCCGACCCCCGCCGGTGACCCGGAAGCGCCGCTGCAGCTGCAGATCTCGGCACTGGACTACTCGACCTACACCGGTCGTCTGGGCCTTGGCCGCATCCTGAACGGCCGCATCAAGCCGGGCCAGGTCGTGGTAGTAATGAACCACGAAGACCAGACCGCACAAGGCCGTATCAACCAGGTACTGGGCTTCCAGGGCCTGGAGCGCGTAGCCGTTGAAGAAGCCGAAGCCGGCGACATCGTGGTCATCTCCGGCCTCGACGACATCGGTATCGGTGTGACCGTCTGTGACCGTGACGCCCCGGTCGGCCTGCCGGTTCTGGGTGTGGACGAGCCGACGCTGACCATGGACTTCATGGTGAACACCTCGCCGCTGGCCGGCACCGAAGGCAAGTTCGTCACCAGCCGTCAGATCCGTGACCGCCTGACCAAAGAACTGCTGACCAACGTGGCGCTGCGCGTCGAAGACACCGAAGACGCGGACATCTTCCGCGTATCCGGTCGTGGCGAACTGCACCTGACCATCCTGCTGGAAAACATGCGTCGCGAAGGCTTCGAAATGGCCGTCGGCAAACCGCGCGTGGTCTACAAGGATGTCGATGGCGTGAAGTGCGAGCCGTACGAGAACCTGACCGTCGATCTGGAAGACGCCACCCAGGGCGCCGTGATGGAAGAACTGGGTCGTCGCCGCGGCGAGCTGACCAATATGGAATCGGACGGTCAGGGCCGTACCCGCCTCGAGTACCACATCCCGGCGCGCGGCCTGATCGGTTTCCAGGGCGACTTCCTGACCATGACCCGCGGCACCGGCCTGATGAGCCATGTGTTCGACGACTACGCGCCGGTGAAAGCCGACATGCCGGGCCGTCACAACGGCGTGCTGATCTCGCAGGAAAACGGCGAAGCCGTTGCCTACGCGCTGTGGAACCTGGAAGACCGCGGCCGCATGTTCGTCTCCCCGGGCGACAAGCTGTACGAAGGCATGATCATCGGCATCCACAGCCGTGACAACGACCTGGTGGTGAACCCGCTCAAGGGCAAGAAGCTGACCAACGTTCGCGCCTCGGGCACCGACGAAGCGGTTCGTCTGACCACCCCGATCAAGATGACCCTGGAGTCAGCCGTCGAATTCATCGACGACGACGAAATCGTCGAGATCACCCCGCAAAACATCCGCATGCGCAAGCGCTTCCTACAAGAGCAGGATCGCCGCAAGAGCAAGAACGCCTAAGCGTTCTGGCTGGATGAGAAAAGGCACCGCAAGGTGCCTTTTTATTGCCCGCCGTTTACGGCTCAGCGCATCCGCTGCATCACCGGCACCGCGTGGCCGTAGAATTTTTTCCAACCGCGGCACAGATAGCTCAGATTGCCTTCGCCCGGCCGGGTCTTCAGGATGCGGGTGCGCAGGCATTCGCCGTAGCACAGGCTTAAGAATTGGCACTTGCGGCATTCGCTCGGCAGGGTGTTGAACTTGTTCAGGCCGAACTCCAGCTGCTTGATCGAAAACACCATCTCGCTCAGCGACTTCTCGCCGACCCGGCCAATCTCGTACTCCGGATAGACGAAGTGGTCGCAGGAATACACCCGGCCGTCGTGCTCGAGCGCGACGTTCTTGCCGCAGAACGGGCTGCTGGTGCAGATCATCGCCGGCTGCCCCTTGAGCTGCGCGATCGTCGTCTCGAACAGGTTGACCTTGACTCGTTTCAGGTCATGCGTCACCCACTCGTCGAACACCACCGACAAGAACGCGCCCCAGTCTTCCGACTCGACGCTCCAGTCGGTCACCACCGACAAGGGGTGCCCCGGCTTGGCGCGCGGGCTCAGCGCATCGACCAGCTGGCTCGGTTCCAGATAGCCCGGCGCGACGTTTTCGAACTGCTTCGGTTCGACTCAGGGGATGAACTGCATATACGTCGAGCCCACCTCGTCGCGCAGGAAACGGTAGACCTCGAGCGGTCGCTTGGCGTTCTTGCGGTTGACCGTGGTCAGCGTGCTGAACGGCACGCCGTGTTTCTTCAAGAGCTGCGTCGCCGCGAACACCGCGTCGAAGCTCGGCTTGCCCTTCTTGGTCGGCCGATACGCGTCGTGCAGCTCGCGCGGGCCGTCGATGCTCAAGCCGACCAGGAAGCGATGCTCGGCGAGGAACGCTCCCCATTCGTCGTCGAGCAGCGTGCCGTTGGTCTGCAGGTCGTTGGACACCCGCCGTCCCGCCGGGGTGTGGCGCGCCTGCAGCTCGACCACCTTGCGAAAGAAACCGACCCCGAGCAGCGTCGGCTCGCCGCCGTGCCAGGTGAAGGCAATTTCCTCGACGTCCTGGCTGTCGATGTAATCCTTGATGAAGGTCTCCAGCAGCGTCTCGTCGATGCGCCGGTTGTTCTGGTTGAGTAGGCCTTCCTTGCTCAGGTAGTAGCAGTAGTTGCAGCCGAGGTTGCAGGCCGAGCTGGCCGGCTTGATCGTGGTGTGCAGGTAGCGGGTGACGCCGGGCGAGGGCTTGCCGGCACCGGCGTCGAGATAGGTCTGCAGTGCTTCCGGACTGATGTTGAGACGCTTCGCCTCTTGTTTGATCGTGTCGCTGTATTGCATAGCGGATTCCATTCTTAGTTGCCGGGAGCAGGCACCGTCTCGAGACCGAGCCAGCTCTCGATGGCGGCCGCCCGTGCCGGGACGGCGCCGTAGCGGGGTGGAGGCAGGCGCAGTCTGTCTCGCAGCGCCCGGTAGGCTTGTGAAAAACCGCGCAACTGTTGCGTCACCGGCTTGTCCTCGGCGCGCTTACGCACGATCGCGGCCGCGACTTCCCGCTCGATCAGCGCCAGTTGCGCATCGAGGTAGTCGATGCAGCGGACACGGCAGCGTTCCGACACGCCGGAGAGCACCAGCAGCAACGGCACCAGGGCGATGGCAAGAAATCCGTCGAACGGCAGCAAGGCCAGCTGACCGGCCGACGCAAACAGATCGCGTTCCAGCAGCCGGTAGACGTCCAGACCCCAGCAGTGCTTGTCGGCCGCCATGGCTTCGCGCTGGCGAAGCAGCGCCTCCCGGAACGACGGGTCGACTACCTGGCGGTCGTGCGTCAACGGCGCAAAGCCGGTGCGCTCGCCGGCGACGATGCAGTCGGCCGCAAGATAGCCGTCTTCGCCATGACGACTGGCCAGCACCACGTGTTGCAAGCGATCCGGCTGCAGCGCATCCAGCGGCACCGTGGCGCAGGTGGCGGGTTTTTGGTCGCCGTGCAGCGTGCAGAGCCGGTCCGCGCCGAGTGCCGGGCAGCGCCCGCGCGACGGGTAGTCGAAGCCCTGCGCCGTGATCGCCACATCGCCATCCGCCGCAACCGATCCGGCAGGCGTGAACAGCAGCCGTTCGGCCAACTCGGCCATCGCCGCGGCATCATCCGGCGTCAGCACCTCGCCGCCGGCGAGAACGGCGCCGGGGACAGGGCGCCGGATGCGCCGCAGCGCCAGAGCGCCGATGAAACGATGCTGGTGGCGAAACAGCTCCGGCACCGACAGCTGCGGCGGCGTGTTGCAGCACTTGCCGCAGGCCGAGCAGTGAAATGCATAGCGGTCGGTCGCGGGCTACCATGGCCGCCGCACCGAGTCCTGATAGCGCGTCAGGATGAAGTGTGCGATGGCATCGCTGCGATAGCTGGCGATCAAGGTCTTGAGCCAAGGCCGCTCCTTGTCGACCGCCCGCACCGTGAGCACGCCGGCAAACGGCGTGCTCGCATCCTCCATGCCTATACCGTCGCGTGCCGGGTACAGCCCGGCGCGGACCGCGTCCGGATACCCGATCAGCGCCGCGGCGACCCGCGCACGACTGGCGGCCAGTTGCGAGGCGGGCAGGGCGACAACTCGGTAGCCGTGCGGGTTGTCCACGATGTCTTTGGGGCCGGCATCAAGCCCGGCGCGATCGGCCAAGGTGATCAGGCCGTAGTTCTGCAGCAGGATCAGTGCGCGCGCGGCGCTGGCGCGATGGTTCGGGATCGCCAACGTGTCGCCGTCCTTCAGCGCCTTGAGCTCGGTGATTTTCTTCGAATAGACGCCCATCGGCAGCGTCACCGTCGCCGCCGCGGCTATCAGCGGATAGCCGTGGCGCTTAACGTCGCGCTCCAGCGCGACGCCATCCTGGAAACTCGCGACGTCGAGCCGTCCGGCGGCGAGATCGCGGTTGATTTGCTTGCCGTCACGGTAGGCGACGAGCTCGACCTTGAGACCACGCGTCAGCTCGGCAGCCTTTACCTCGGCCAGGATTTCGGCCTGCGGCCCGTCGGTGACGCCAATGCGGATCGGCTTGGGAGTGGCAACGGCCTCGGCGGACAGCAGCGCACCGGCGAGATAAGCCAGCACGAGAAAACGGGGGAAAAACGTCATGGTGTTCATCGAGTGTCGTAGGCAAAAGCCGCCGGGCGTCGAACGCCCGGCGGGCACGGCTTCGGTCATCCAAGGCCGGCCGGATTTGGCCAATCTTGGGGCTCCGGCTTAGCTCGGCCGCAAGGGCTCTACGCCACCGACGCTGGCCATGTAGTCCTTCCACTGCTGCCGCAAGGCGCTGACCAGGCTCGGGTATTGCGCCGACAGGTCGGTGGTCTCGCCACGGTCGTTGGCCAGGTCGAACAGCTGCCAGTGGCCGTCGAGCGGGCCGAGCGGCGGTGCCGTCCAACGCGCCTTCCAACGGCCGTCGGCACTGACGATCATCGCGTGGCCGTAGCTTTCCTCGCCGAACGGCGTGCTACGCAACGGCGCCGGCGTCGCCACCTTCAGCGCGTCGAGCAGCGACTTGCCCGTCACCGGGTAGACGTAGCGGTTGTTGTAGACCACCTTGCCCTGGTTCTTGTCTTTACCGGTCTGCGGATCGATCAGCGGCGGTGCCGACTGCGACGGCGGCGTAATCCCCGCCAGCGCGAGGAAGGTCGCGGTGTTGTCGGTGACATGGGTGAACTGGGTCAGCGGCGGCAGCGCCTTGGTCTGGCCCGGCAGCTTCACGACGGTCGGCACGGAGATACCGCCTTCACCCATCGTCGCCTTGTAGAGCCCCAGCGGGGCCGCGCTCACCTCGGCCCAACGGGTACCATAGGCCAGGCCGAACGGCAGGCGGAAGCTCTTGAGCTGACCGTAGTCGGTGCCCAGCTTCTCGTAGACGCCCGGCTGCGCATTGGCGGTATCGGTCGCGGTCGGATCGGCGCCCGAGTCCATCGCCCAGCCTTCGGCCCCGTTGTCCGACTGGAACATAATGTAGGTGTTGTCGTACTGCCCGGTGTCTTTCAGGTACTGGATCAGCCGACCGATGTTGTCGTCCAGGTTGGACACCATACCGGCGTAGATTTCCATGTAACGCGCCTGGGCCTTCTTCTCGTCGGCCGACAGGCTGCCCCAATTCTTCACCACCGCGCCCGCACCGTAATCGACATAACCATCGGCCGGGCCGTGCTCGGCGTTGATGTACTTGGCGCTCGGCGTGCCGTTGTTGGCGGTCGCAGGCGAAGAAGCCAGCGTTTCCGGCAGGCCGGGGTTCGGCGTCAGATTGGGCGGAATCACGCCGAGCGCCTGCATCCGCGCGATGTGCGCCGAGCGCACCGCGCCGTAGCCCTGGTCGTACTTGCCCTTGTACTTGCTCAGCCATGGCTCCGGCACCTGCAGCGGCCAGTGCGGCGAAGTGTACGCGGCGTAGGCGAAGAACGACTTGCCATCCTTGCGGTTGGAGTCGATGTAGGAGATCAGCTTGTCGGTGTAGAAGTCGGTCGAGTAGAACTGCGCCGGGCTGCCGCCCGCACCACCGGGCTGTCCGGGCTGTCCCGGCTGCACGTACTTGCCGTCTTCGGTGTAATTCTTCGAGTTGGCCGCTTCGTGACCGAAGTGGTTGGCTGCGGCACCGCCGAGCAGAGTAAAGCTGCGCTCGAAGCCCCACTGATCGGGCGTCTGCCCGGCCGTCGCCGCGCTGCCGACGATGCTGGACCCGAGGTGCCACTTGCCGGCGATATAAGTGTGATAGCCACCGTCCTTCAACAGTTGGGCGACTGACAGCGCACGGTCGTTCAGGTAGCCCTCATAGCCCGGCAGGCCCTTGCGCTCGTCCTGCAGCGCGCCCATCATGCCTTCGCCGACCAGGTGATGGTCGATACCCGAGATCAGCATCGAGCGCGTGATCGCGCTGACCGTGCCGGTGTGGTGGTTGGTAAGAATGCGACCGTTGGCGACCAGCGCGTCCAGGTTTGGCGTCTCGATCTCGCCACCAAAGGCGTGGATATCGGAATAGCCCAGGTCATCCGCCATGATATAGAGGATGTTCGGGCGCTGATTCTGGGTCTGCGCGGCAGGCAGGGCGGCAGTACCGCCGGTTTGATCGGACCCGCAAGCGGAGATGGCGACGCTGGCAGCGACCGCGAGGCTGGCCGCACTCTTCGGGAATCCCGTGGGAACAGCACTTAACTGTGACATACAAAGGACATCCTGAATTTTTGTTATTTAGGAGTGCCCGATGCTAAAACCAACTTTTATTTAAATGAAATACTGTAGCGCTGTTTAAATATTCACATTCACCTTAAGATCAAGCGGTTATTTTCAAATAATCGCACCCCCTTCTCTCAAGATGCCCCATTAAGCACAGCTCCGCTTGTTACAACCTGCACCGCCTGTGCCGCCTGAAAACCCTGGGCGTCGAGGCTTTCTGGCGCCCCGGGTGCGTCTGGGATGCATCGAAATCGACACCTCGGTCAGAAAATCAGACGAAACGCCCGGAATTTCCCGCAGCGAAGTAGAAAAACAGGTGACTCGCCGTCATGGCAGCGCTTGGTTGGCCAAGTGCTGAGCGCTAAGCGCCTAACGGCGATGCGATTCCTCGTGAAAAAGTGCAGCCGAGACGGAATAAATCGACACAGTGATCAGTTTAGTCTGCATGACCCCGCCTATCGACGGGAGGGTGGGGTGCAAACCGAAGGAGAACTCCGATGAGATCGTCCCTATGAATGAAAAGGTTAGCGATTGGCGCCTTGCGATGTCAGCAATGGCCCGAGCTGGTGAAATCATTCTTTCGCTAGCCAAAGTGTCAATATAACCGAAACTGACAACACTTTTGCAATACTTAGTAAATTGGCTCGGAATGACTTTCCCAAGATAGTTTGAATAGTCATATCTGAAAGCCACCTACAAGTAAACCCAAAAGAGCTTACGCTGCGATCTACGCCGCCCATGCTCTTTGCAATAGGAGTCTCATCATGTCCATCGATAACAAGCACTCAGCCATTACCCCTGCCATACTGGGTTGCGCTGACACGGATCGCACCTTCTCTTCCCACAAGTTACTGAATATGCGACCAACCTTTCCTTGCGCCGCTAAAGGTGTGCGACACCTATTAATAGCCGGCCTAACGACCTTTGCCTCATTATGCTATGCCGATACGCTAACTGTAGGCATGCTGGTTAGTCAAGGCGCCCAGCTCCTGTCAAAAGATGCGCTACTGGCTCAGATGCCTGGAGAGACGCTTTATACAGAAACCGTGAACCTCAATGCGGAGTGGACAAACTTTGCGGATGGGAAGGTCGTCGGACAACTTCACGAGACATCAGAGAATATTGGTTACTATGGAATTGGCACATGGCATATCTCGGAGGATGGAAAATACTGCGTAGATATCACATGGCAAGTCTATCCAGATTCACACTGGTGCAGAGCGGTTTACAAGGTTGGAAGCAAAAGCAAATACTACATACCGGAGCAGGACACCCCTGATGCCATTCCTGTGAAATTCACAATGGTTCCATGACACGCAATCGGGCGATTATCCGATTGCTATAGAAACCTAATAAGTGTAAGCAGGCCAGGCAATGAGCAAGAGCCGTCGAGACCAAGGAAATGGTTTCTAATCTTACTCAGACTTGAAGGCAGTTCACCTCTACGGAGGAATCGCCGATGTAATTTCAACTACCGCTTGAAATTATGTTTGGTCCACCATCAAACTTGACGGACCAGGTAGTTTAGTTTTGAGCAGCGCATGGCGCTGCTCAAATTCTGTCTGACTCAGGTATCGCAAGGACGGATGGCGTCGTGGATCGAAGCCGTCAAACGCATGCAACCTAGTCTTATCATGACTCAGCTAGCGCGTCACGACAAGAAAACAGTTCCCTCATTTCTCGCAAAAGCTGGCCAGCGCACGATCAAGTGCAATCGCATGCACAGCATCGCCGCCATGCTGCTGCGCGTACACGCCAGCCGCCTTGGCGAGTGTGCTTCGGCAGACCGGCTGGCTACGCTGCGCCGAACTCGACGCCAGCAATAGCAGCAACTGTCCCTGCAAACGGTCGAGTCGGGGCCGAATCTCGCTGACGAGGCTGGCTCTTGGCATGTCGGGTGCGGCACCAGCACGGCGCCAGTCGGCGAGCAGGGCGTATTGCACCACCTTGCTGGCCTCGATCTGGTCGGCAAAGACACGCGCCACCCGCTCTTCGCTCAGACCGCTACCGGCCGACATGGCGACCGCACCGGCAATCACCTGCTGCTCGCGCGGGCGATCCTCCACCGGCTTGCCACTGTCCCACTTGGCGAGCGCCACTTGGTTGGCCACCGCCAGTCGCTGCGCAACGGCGTCGACCAGCGCATCGAGCGGATCGCCCGCCGGCCCAGCGGCCAAGGCCGGCAGCGCAGCGAGGCCGATACCTGCCGCAATCATCAGTCCGAACAATCTGTTCATTCATTCCCCTAAGTGGCGCCGGCGTCAGCCGCGCTCCGGAAATAATACTGCCCGGCGGCGCATTAAGCTCATGCGCGACCGGGCAGGTCATGTTCAAGCCATCCGGCGCTATGCGCCCGATGGCTTGTCAGCGATCAGGACGCGGCAGACGCAGCCTTGGCCTCGCTACCCTTGCCAACCGTCTTCCAGTTACTCGCGTTCAGCTGGTACAGCGTCACGGTGCCGTTCTTGATGTCGCCCTTGGCGTCGAACTGGATCTTGCCGGTCACGCCGTCGAAGTCGGTCTTGGAGAGCTCCGGCAGGTACTTGGCCGGGTCGGCCGAACCGGCGCGCTTCATCGCGGCGATCATCACTCGAGTGGCATCGTAGGTGTACGGCGCGTAGGCCTGGATGTCGGTCTTGAACTCGGCCTTGAACTTGTCGTTGAACGAGGCGAAGCCCGGCATCTGTTCCTTGGCGGCGCCGGCGGTCGAGGCGTAGGTGCCTTCGGCGTCTTTGCCTGCCAGTTTCGGGAACTCGGCGGTGTTCACGCCGTCCGCGCCCATAAACGGAGCGTTAAGGCCGATCTTGCGCATCTGTTTGACCATCGGGCCAGCCTGCGCGTCCATGCCGCCGTAGAACACCAGCTCCGGCTTCTCACCCTTGATCGAGGTGAGGATGGCCATGAAGTCGGTCGAGCTGTTGGTGGTGTATTCGCGTTTGACGACCTTGCCGCCGGCCGCCTCCACCGACTTGGCGAAGTCGTCGGCCAGACCCTGGCCATAGGTGGTGCGATCGTCGATCACCGCGATGCGCTTGGCCTTCAGTTCGCCCACGGCAAACTTGGCCAGCGCCTGCCCCTGCTGCTGGTCGTTGGCGATGATGCGGAAGGTGTTCTTATAGCCTTGCTGGGTGAAGGCAGGGCTGGTCACCGAGGCGGCGATCATCGGAATATTGTTGTCCGAGTAGATGCGCGAGGCCGGGATCGCGGCGCCCGAGGTGAGGTGGCCGATCACGCCGGCGACCTTGTCGTCGACGAAGCGCTGCGCTACCTGGGTCGCCATTTTCGGGTCGGCCTGGTCGTCCTCGGAGACGACTTCGAACTTGACCTTCTTGCCGTCGAGGGTGACGCCTTCGGCGTTGGCTTCCTGGACGGCCAGCTTCACGCCATTGTCGCTGTCGCGACCCCAGTGGGCGAACGGACCGGTCAGCGGGTTGGCGGCGCCGATCTTGACAACGACATCGCTGGACGAAGCGGCGGCACCGCTGGCATCGTTGGCCGCAGTATTATTGTGAGCCTTGTTGCAAGCCGCCAGTGATAGGACCGCGACGGCGATAAGCGAGAGACGAGCGTACTGCATGAAGAAACCCTTAGTTAAAAAGAAATCAGGGTCATCACCAGTCGATGTTTTTGACATTCACGGTTTGTGGGCAATACCGGGTTGCGGCGGCGCCCCTGTACGCGGCGACTGGATACAGTCGCCATCGTTGACATGGTCTCCGTTTTATCTTCTTTGCAAATAACCGTCAAGTCTGATGCCGAGCGCTAAAGAAAACGGCGCCACCTGGCGCCGTTTCTCTGCAGCGGATGGGCTCGAATTACTTCGCGCCGCCCGTGGTGGCCTTCACCTCCCACTTGCCGTCTTTCACCTCGTAAACGGTCACTGCACCGTTCTTGATGTCGCCCTTGTCGTCGAACTGGATCTGGCCGGTGACGCCGGTCAGGTTGGTCTTGCCGACTTCAGCCAGGTATTTCTTCGGATCGGTCGAGTTGGCGCGTTTCATCGCGTCAACCAGCACGTTCACCGCGTCGTACTCGTACGGAGCGTAGATCTGCACGTCGGTGTTGAACTTGGCCTTGAACTTGTCGTTGAAGGTGGCAAAACCCGGCATCTTGTCGCGCGGCACCCCACAGATCGACGCGTATTGCCCTTCGGCCGCGTCGCCGGCCAGCTTGATGAATTCCGGCGTCTGCATGCCGTCGCCGCCGATCAGCCTGGCCTTGAGGCCGAGTTTCTTCATCTGCTTGGCCATCGGGCCGCCTTGCGCGTCCATGCCGCCGTAGAACACCAGGTCCGGCTTAACCGACTTGATCGAGGTCAGGATCGCGCTGAAATCGGTGGCCGAGTTGGTGGTGAACTCGCGCTTCGAGACGGTCGCGCCCTTAGCCTTCACCGCCTTTTCGAACTGGTCGGCTAGACCCTGGCCGTAGGCGGTGCGGTCGTCGATGATCGCGATGTTCTTCGCCTTCAGGTTGTTGACCGCGAAGTCACCTAGCGCCGCGCCTTGCTGCACGTCGTTGGCAATCACGCGGAAGGCGGTCTTGAAGCCCTGCTTGGTGTATTCCGGGTTGGTCGCCGACGGCGAGATCTGCGGCAGGCCGTTGTCAGCGTAGATCTTCGACGCCGGGATGGTGGTGCCCGAGTTGAGGTGACCGACCACGCCGGCCACGCCAGCGTCAACGAGACGCTGCGCCACCTGGGTGCCGATTTTTGGATCGCCCTGGTCGTCTTCCGACACCAGCTGGAACTTGATCTTCTTGCCGTCGATCACCACGCCGGCCTTGTTCAGGTCGTCGATGGCGAGCGTGGCGCCGAATTCGTTGTCCTTGCCCAGGTGGGCAATCGGACCGGTCATCGGGGATACCTGGCCGATCTTGACGATCTGCTCGCCGCCGGTAGCCTGGGTGCTGGCACCGGCCGACGCCGCGCCTGCGGTTTTTTGTTCTTGTTTGCCGCAGGCGGCGAGGGTCATCACGGCGGCGGCCATGAGACTCAGACGGGCAATCTTATTCATTTGGTGTTCCCCTGATGTTTCCAATGTAGACGTGTGGACAGCCCCGCAATGGCACCCTCAGCCACGCAATGGCCTAGGCGGATTATTAGAAGCGGTTTTTGGCCTTGTCAACGCGATATGACATCGGACAGGGTTGCCGGAAAAATAAGTGTTACTTGTCTGCACCAGCCGATTTGGCCCGCGCCAGTCGGTCGACCACAAGCTCTTGAGGTTGCAGCGGATTTTCCCAGCCGGCCAGTTGCGCCTCGGCGATGTCCGAAAGCGCCGCGATCCAGGCCGGCGATTCGTTCAGGCAGGGGATGAAGCGGTAGTCGCCACCGCCGGCCGCGTGGAAGGTTTCCTTGCCCTCGATGGCGATTTCCTCGAGCGTTTCCAGGCAGTCGGACACGAAGCCCGGGCACATCACGTCGACGCGGCCGGCGCCGGCACGGCCGAGTTCGGCCAGTACCTCGCTGGTATACGGCTTGAGCCATTCGGCGCGGCCGAAACGGCTCTGGAAGGCGATGCTGTAGTCGTTCGGCGCCAGCTCGAGCGCCTCGGCCAGCAGCCGGCCGGTCTTCAGGCATTCGCAGTGATAGGGGTCACCCTTGTCGAGCGTGAATCGCGGCACGCCGTGAAAGCTCATCACCAGCTTGTCGGGGCGGCCGTTGAGCTTCCAGTAGTCGCGTACCGAGCCGGCCAGCGCCTCGATATAAGCGGGGTGATCGTGAAAGTGCCGCACCGTACGCAGCTCCGGCATATTGCGACGGGTCGCAAGCACGCGGAACACCTGATCGAGCGCCGTGCCACTCGACGACGCGGCGTACTGCGGGTAGAGCGGCAGCGCGACGATGCGCTCGACGCCGTCGGCGCGCAGCGCTTCGATCACCGACGCCACCGACGGCTGGCCGTAACGCATCGCGAACTCGACCCGCACCTCGCCGAGGCCTCGTTCGGCCAACATTTCGCGCAACAGCGCGGTCTGGCGCCGGGTATGCACCATGAGCGGCGAGCCCTCCGGCGTCCAGATCGTCGCGTACTTGTGCGCCGACTTGGCCGGGCGGGTATTCAGGATGATGCCGTTCAGGATCAGCCACCAGATCGCGCGCGGTATCTCCACCACTCGGGGATCGGATAGGAATTCCTTCAGATAGGGACGCAGCGCCTTGGCGGTCGGCGCGTCGGGGGTGCCGAGGTTGATCGGCAGGATGGCGGTGCGACCGGCAGGGGCATCGTGGCGGAAAGCGGGTTCGGTCTGGTAAGCGGACATGGTTTCTTCGACACAATAAAGCCGCCCGGGGAGGGGCGGCGGATAGTCTGACGACACAGCTGGACGAACGCATGGCTCGGCAAGGCTGGCAGGATTTAGTCTTCGCGCGCCGGCACCAGCACGGTGCGGTTGCCGTTGGTTTCCATCGGCGACACCAGGCCGGCGGTCTCCATCTGCTCGATCAGCCGCGCGGCGCGGTTGTAGCCGATACGCAGGTGGCGCTGTACCGACGAGATCGACGCCTTGCGGGTCTTGATCACGATCGCCACCGCCTCGTCGTACAGCGCGTCGGCCTCGCCACCCGCGTCGCCGCCGGCCACGCCGAACTCGCCGCCACCGTCCTCGGCACCACCTGACAGGATGCCCTCGATATAGTCGGGCTCGCCGGTGGTCTTCAGGTACTCGACCACATGGTGCACCTCGTCGTCGGCGACGAAGGCGCCGTGCACGCGCAACGGGTAGCCGGTGCCCGGCGGCAGGTAGAGCATGTCGCCCTGGCCGAGCAGCGCCTCGGCGCCCATCTGGTCGAGGATGGTGCGCGAGTCGATCTTGCTCGACACCTGGAAGGCGATCCGGGTCGGGATGTTGGCCTTGATCAGGCCGGTGATCACGTCGACCGACGGGCGCTGCGTCGCGAGGATCAGATGGATGCCGGCGGCGCGGGCCTTCTGCGCCAGGCGAGCGATCAACTCCTCGATCTTCTTGCCGGCCACCATCATCAGGTCGGCCAATTCGTCGATCACCACCACGATCAGCGGCAGCGTCTCAAGCGGCTCCGGCGTTTCCGGGGTCAGGCTGAACGGGTTGGCGATCTTCTGGCCGGTCTTCTCGGCGTCCTTGATCTTTTGGTTGTAACCGGCCAAGTTGCGCACGCCGACCTTGGACATCAGCTTGTAGCGCTTTTCCATCTCACCGACGCACCAGTTGAGCGCGTTGGCGGCGTGCTTCATGTCGGTGACCACCGGCGCCAACAGGTGCGGGATGCCTTCGTAGATCGACAGCTCGAGCATCTTCGGGTCGACCATGATCAGCCGCACTTCCTGCGGCGTGGCCTTGTAGAGCAGGCTCAGGATCATGGCGTTGATCGCCACCGACTTGCCCGAGCCGGTGGTGCCGGCCACCAGCACGTGCGGCATCTTGGCGAGGTTCGCCACGATCGGCGTGCCGGCGATGTCCTTGCCCATCGCCATCGTCAGCTTCGACTCGTTGTGCTGGTAGACGTCGGCGCCGACGATCTCGGACAGCCGCACGATCTGGCGCTTCGGGTTGGGCAGCTCGAGGCCCATATAGGTCTTGCCAGGGATCGTCTCGACCACGCGGATCGACACCAGGCTCAGCGCGCGCGCCAGGTCCTTCATCAGGTTGACGATCTGTGCGCCCTTCACGCCGACCGCCGGCTCGATCTCGTAACGGGTGATCACCGGGCCGGGATAGGCCGCGACCACCTTCACCTCGACGCCGAAGTCGGCGAGCTTGCGCTCGATCAGCCGCGAGGTGGCTTCGACCGTTTCCGGCGTCACCGGCAGTTGCTGTTCCTGGGCGGCTTCCAACAGGGCCAGGCCGGGCAGGGCGTTGTCACTCGGGTCGGCGAACAGCGAGCTTTGCACCGGTTTGGCCGGTTTCGGCGGCGCGACCGGGGCAGGGTAAACCATCGGCGCGGCCGGTTCGGCCGGCTCGCGGCGCGGTGCGATGGGGGCGGTATCGAACGGGATATCGTCGTCCTCGTCCGGCTCGGCCGCTTCGTTCAGCACCGGCTCGGGTTTGGAGGCAACGACCGGGGCAGGCGGCGCGGCCGGCTTGTCCGCCTTGCGCGGGCGGTGCTGCCAGCCGTCGTTCAGCTTCTGCCAGACGCGCAGCGCGGACTCTTCCAGCCCCGTGCCGATCTTTTCCATGATGTCGAGCCACGACCAGCCGGTGAACAGCGAAAAACCGATCGCAAAGAACACCGACAGCAGCAAGGTGGCGCCGGTCGCGCCGAAGGCGTGGTTCAGCCCGCCGCCGATGAAGCGGCCGAACATGCCGCCCGCCGCCAAGGGCAGCGACAGCGCCTTGCCGCCGAGGAACAGCGCCTCGAGACCGGCGCAGCTGAGGATCAGCATCAGGAAGCCACCGCCCGCCGCCAGCGCGACCGGCGAGGGCTTGAAGCCGCGGTTCTCCAGCGTCAGCCGGCGGTAGCCCCAGGCGATCGCCGCCAGGCAAAAGGTGACCAGCCACCAGGCGGAATAACCGAACACGTACAGCAGCATGTCGGACAGCCAGGCGCCGAACGCGCCGCCGATATTGCGGATGGTCGGATCGGACGAGCTGTGCGACCACGACGGATCTTGCGCCGAGTAGCTGAACAGGGCGATGACGAGGTACACCGCGGCCACCGCCATCAACAGCCACCAGGCTTCACGCAGCAGGTTGGCCAGACGGGGAGGGAGCGGTGTCGAAGAATTCTTGACGACGGCCTTGCGTTTGAACAGTCGCATAGTCCTGCAATATTGCTCTTAAAGGCCGCCAATTATAGCGTGATAGCGCGATAAAGCATGCTTAAACGGGATATAAAGCACCCAGCACGCGCAAACCGGCCGCACCGGTCACCGCCGGCAGGTTGCCGGGCCGGCGCTCGACGAACTGGCGGGCCAGCCAGGCGAACGCCGCGGCCTCGACCTGCTGGGCGCCCAGGCCCAGTGCATCAGTGGTGGCGAGGCGGTGCTCCGGCACCCGCCGGCCCAGGCATTGCATCAGGAAACCATTACGCGCGCCGCCGCCACAGACGTACAGCCCCGCCGCGTTCGGTGCGTGCAGCTCGACCGCCGTGGCGATGCCTTCCACCGTCAGCGCGAGCAGCGTCGCCTGCACGTCGACAGGCGTGATCTCGCCGAGGGTTGGCCGAAGCCGCGCCAGCTGCGCGTCGAGCCAGGATAGATCGAACAGGTCGCGACCGGTGCTCTTCGGCGGCGGCGCGGCAAAGAACGGTTCGGCCAACATCGCGGCCAACAGCTCCTGCACCACCGTGCCGTTGGCCGCCCACGCGCCGTCGGCGTCGTAAGCCTGGCCGTGATGGCGATGGATCCACGCGTCGAGCAGCATATTGCCCGGGCCGCAGTCGAAGCCGATCACCGTGCCGTCCGACTCGAGCACCGACAGGTTGGCGATGCCGCCGATATTAATGACGACGCGCCCCTCGTCGTCGCTGCCGAACACCCCCAGGTGGAAGGCCGGCACCAGCGGTGCACCCTGGCCGCCGGCGGCGACGTCTCGGCTGCGAAAATCGCCGATCACGTCAATGCCGGCGCGTTCGGCCAACCTCGCGAGGTTGCCGATCTGGATCGTATAACCGAGCTGAGGGGCGTGGCGTATGGTCTGACCGTGGCAGCCGATCGCGCGGACGGTGCTCGTCTCGACGCCGGTGGCGGCGAGTAGTTGCGCCACCGCCTCGGCGTACAGGTCGGCCAGCCGGTTACCCAGCCGTGCGGCGCGGTCGAGCTCATTGCCGTCGGCCGGCTGCAGCGCCAGCACCGCATCGCGCACATCGGGGGGGTAGGAGAGGGTAGCCTCGCCGACCAGCCGGGGATGGCCGGCCGCGTCGAATTCGACCAGCACCGCGTCGACGCCGTCCAGGCTGGTGCCGGACATCAGGCCGATATAGCGATCGACAGGATCGCCGGCTGGCGAACCCGGTCGGGAGGGGGCAGCGTCACGCTGCGGCGAGTGGCTATCCACGCGGCGGTGTCCTTTGTCGGGCGCCGCCAGGGTAGAGGGCGGCGCTAGTCGAGCTGCGCGACGGTGGTCGGGATCGCGCGCAGCAGTTTCAAATCCTGCGCCAGTTTGACGCTTTGCTGGCGGAACGCAAGCCGTTCGGACGGGGTCAGCGACCGGGTCGGCAGCGCCGACGTCGCCGGGTCGACCGCCTGGCCGTTGACGCGCACCTCGAAGTGCAGGTGCGGGCCGGTTGAGCGACCGGTCATGCCGACGTAGCCGATCACCTCACCGGCCTTCACCGTCTGACCCGCCTTCAGCCCGCTGGCAAAGCGGCTCATATGGGCGTAAAGCGTGGTCATTTTAGCGTTGTGGCGCAAAGTCACAACATTGCCATAGCCGTTCTCGCGCTGGGCGCTGGCGACCACGCCGTCGGCCGGAGCGACGATCGGCGTGCCGGTCACCGCGGCAAAGTCGATGCCCGAATGCAGGCGCAGCGCGTGCAGGATCGGGTGGTAGCGCAGGCCGAACGGCGAGCTGACGCGGGCATCGGCCACCGGCTGGCGGCTGAAACCCTGCTTGAACGGCTGGCCGTTCTCATCGTAGTACGCGCCCGAGTCGTCGCCCTGCGCAAAGTAGAAAGCCGCGTAGTGCTTGCCCTGGCTCTCGATCTCGGCCGCCAGCACATTGCCGGTGGTGATCGGCGAGCCTTGGTACAGATAGGTCTCGAACACCAGCCGCAGCTTGTCGCCGGCCTTCAAGGTCGCCAGGTCCAACCGGTCGGCGAAGATGTCGTTCAGCTGCGCGCGCACCTCGTCCGGCACGCCGGCCTGCGCCAGCGCGCCCGTGACGCTGTTCTTCACCGTCACCGAACGCACCGTCGGGATCATCTGGGTCTCGACCGGGTCGGCGTTGGCCTGCCACTGACCGCTGCCGGCCTTTTCGACCGCCACCAGCACCTTCTCGCCGTTGTCGTCATCGTTCAAGAACTGCAGCGCGAACAGCTTGCCGTCGTCGTTGGTCTTCACCGAGACGGTTTGACCGGCCCTCAATTTCAGCAGGTCGCGCGACACCGGGTTGGACGCGAGAAACCCATTGGCGTCGCCGCCACTGATGCCGAGCCGATGCAACAGCGCGGCGATGGTGTCGCCGCGACGGATCGGCTCTTCGCGCCAGTAGCGGGTGTCGCTACCCTGACCGGTGAACGCCGGCAGCGCCAGCGCCTCGGTCACCTGCTGCACTTTCACCGCCGCCGTTTCTGCCTCGTCGGCGGTGATCGCGTACGCGGTCACCATGCCGAACAGCGGCAGACAGGCCACCAGGCCGATCCAGCGGAAATGATGGTTCGCCAGAAAACTGGCGCAGTTTTGCGGGAAGTGGAGCAGTTTGCGATAATTCATCAACGAAAAACGAGACAATGGCGCTGTAACTAAAAGAGCGGCTAACAAAAATCAGCGAAGCTCCCCCTGGCTAGGCGGCACAATAACGCCAGGGGATTTTTGTTAGCGGCTCACAAGACTGGCCGCGGTTCACACACACAGACGCCGAACAAGCCGGGCGCTGCCGAATAAAGGTTGTTCACATGGAGGGCGGGCAGCGGGAAGAAGTTCCGCCCCGTCCGAACAAGCAGGTCATACTAGCAAGCTTCGCTTCAGCGAAAAATCATTTTTATCAATAAAATCATCATTTTACCCCGTCATCATCGGGGCCCGCAGCCCGATAACAAACAGCCATCCGCCGCGCATGACATACACTGCCTTTTCCCTGCCGGCCTCACCCCGTCCCGCTCGCCGGTCACCGAAGCCCGCAAATCCTCTCCACACGAAGGCCGTTCGATGACATTGACCCTGCACCTGCCGGGCCTGGCCTGGCTCGACGCGCACGACGCCGTCGAGGTCGCCAAGGGCCTGGAACTGCCGGCTCTGGCCACGCTGCTCGGCCGCGGCCGGCTGCAAGCGGCCGCCCAATCGCTCAGCAGCCAGACCGCTCGCGCGTTCTCGCTGGCCGACACCGCGCCGGCGCGCACCTTGGCACAGGCCGACGGCCTGGCCATCGATGACAGTCACTGGCTGGTCGCCGACCCGGTGCACGTACGCATCGACCGCGACCGCGCCTTGCTCGCCGACGTCGGCATCCTGACGCTGGCGCAGCACGAGGCCGACCGGCTGATCGCCTCGCTGAACCAGCACTTCGCCGAAGACGGACTGCGCTTTCACGCACCGCAGCCGGGACGTTGGTACGTCGAATCGACGACCTTGCCGCGCGCCAGCTTCACGGCTCTCGCCGACGTGGTCGGCGAGGACGTCAACGCCCACCTGCCCAAGGGTGAGGACGGCCTGATCTGGAGCCGCTTCCTCAACGAACTGCAGATGCTGCTCTACACCCACCCGGTCAACGACGAGCGCGAAGCGCGCGGTGAGCCGGCGGTGAACAGCGTCTGGCTGTGGGGCAATGGCGACGCCGGCCAGCCCGCCTGTTCGGCCAACCTGGTGCTGGCCGACGACGTGCTCTGGCAGCACTACGCCACGCTCGCCGGCGTCGCGCACGACGCCGTACCGTACGCGTTCGACGGCCTGCAAGCCGCGGCCGGCAAGGCCGTGTCCGTGCTGCTGCGCGACGACAGCCTGCTAGCCCCGGCGCAGTACCGCGACGCCTGGGGCTGGCGCGAGGCGCTTACCCAGCTGGAAGAACGCTGGTTCGCACCGCTCTTGGCCGCGCTGAAGACCCGCCGGCTCGACGAACTGACGCTGGTCTGCCACGGCGAGGCCGGCTTCACGCTGACCGTGCGCCCGGCCGACCTCTGGAAATTCTGGCGACGTCCGCGCACGCTCGCCTCACTCGTTTGAACTATGTCCCAGATCGTTGTACGCCCCATCCCCGATAGCGCCCGCCAGCGCCTACTGGCCGACGGCATCGAGCCCTTGCTCGCCCGGCTGTGCGCCGCCCGCGGCATCGAGAGCCCGGCAGAGCTCGACTGCAGCCTGACCATGCTGATCCCGTTCGGCCGGCTAAAGAACGCCGAAGCGATGGCGGTGCGCCTGGCCGACGCGATCGCCGCGCGCCAGCGCCTGCTGATCGTCGCCGACTACGACGCCGACGGCGCCACCGCCTGTTCAGTGGCGATGAAGGGGCTGTCCGCGCTCGGCGCGGTGGTCGACTTCATCGTGCCCAACCGCTTCGAGTACGGTTACGGCTTGACCCCGGAAATCGTCGAGCTGGCCTCGACCAAATCGCCCGACATCATCATCACCGTCGACAACGGCATTGCCAGCGTCGCCGGCGTCGAAGCTGCCAAGGCCCGCGGCATCGAGGTGCTGGTCACCGACCACCACCTGCCGGGCGACACCTTGCCCGACGCGCTGATCGTCAACCCCAACCAGCCCGGCTGCGAATTCCCGTCGAAGAACCTGGCCGGCGTGGGGGTGATGTTCTACGTACTGATGGCTCTGCGCGCCGAGTTGCGAAAGCGCGGCGTGTTCACCGCCGGGCGCGATTCGGCCAAGCCGGAGCCGAACCTGGGCGAGCTGCTCGACCTGGTCGCGCTCGGCACCGTCGCCGACGTGGTGCGGCTCGACCAGAACAACCGCATCCTGGTCGAGCAGGGCCTGCGCCGCATGCGCCTGGGCCGCATGCGCCCGGGCATCGCCGCACTGTTCCGCGTCGCCGGCCGCGCCGCGCACAAGGCGACGACGTTTGACCTCGGCTTCACGCTCGGCCCGCGCCTGAACGCCGCCGGCCGGCTCGACGACATGAGTCTCGGCATCGCCTGCCTGCTGTCCGACAGCGACGAGGTGGCGACGGGGCTGGCGCAGGAGCTCGACCGCCTCAACCGCGAGCGGCGCAGCATCGAGTCGGGCATGCAGGAAGAAGCGCTGGCGGTGCTGGCGACGATCGACCCGGCCGACCGCTACAGCCTGACGCTGCACCGCGACGACTGGCACCAGGGCGTGGTCGGCATCGTCGCCTCGCGGCTGAAGGAGCGCTTCCACCGCCCGGTGATCGTGTTCGCACCGGGCGACGAGGGCGAGATCAAGGGCTCCGGCCGCTCGATCCCGGGCTTTCACCTGCGCGACGCGCTCGACCTGGTCTACAAGCGCCACCCGGGGCTGATCGCCAAGTTCGGCGGCCACGCGATGGCGGCGGGCCTCTCCATCGCCGAGACGGACTTCGCCGTCTTCGCCGCCGCGTTCGAGCAGGTAGCGCGCGAGCTGATCGACGAGAGCCGGCTGACCCGCACCTTCGAGACCGACGGTAGCCTGAGCCAGCGCGAGCTGACCCTCTCTACCGCCGAGGCGCTGGCCGCGCAGGTGTGGGGGCAGGGCTTCCCCGGGCCGACCTTTACCGACCGCTTCATCGTCGTCAGCCAGCGCCTGGTCGGCGACAAGCACCTGAAGCTGCGCCTGGCCAAAGAGGGCGCCGAGTTCGACGCGATGCTGTTCAACCACAACGACTGGCTGCCCGACACCGTCGACGCGGTCTACCAGATCGTCGCTAACGAGTGGCAGGGCCGCAAGGAATTGCAGCTCTACCTGGACCACTGGCGCGCCGCCGACTGAACTCTTCGGCTAACGTTGGCCGAACAAGGGGAACACCATGATCGAAATAATCGTGACCGGCCTCGCCGGACTGCTGATCGGCGCGTTATTTGTCTGGCTGCTGCTGCGCGGCCAGAGCGCCACCGCCTACGAACAGGGCAAGGGCGAGGGTCTGGCCGAAGCCGCCATCCTGCAGACCCGCCTCGCCGGTGCCGAGGTGACGTCGGCCGAACAGCGCGAGCGGCTGCAGATCACTGACGAGCGCCTGCGCCTGACCCAGCAGGAACTGGCGCAGTGCCAGCAGCAGCTGGCCGGCAGCGCCAGCCGCGCCGACCGGGTGCCGCTGCTCGAGCAGGCGGTGGCCGAGCGCGACGGGGCGCTGGCACGGCTGGGCGAGGAACTGCGCAAGGCTGGCGCCGAGCTGGCGGCGCGGGTCGAGCAGGGCAAGCGCATCGCCCAGCTCGAGGCCGAGCTGGCCACAGTGCGCAGCGAATGCTCGCGCCTCGGCGACGAGATCACCCGGCTGACCGCGCGCGAACAGCAGCTGGCGACCACGCTGCAAAAGGAACAGGAACTCGCCAGCGAAAAGATGGCGCTGCTGATCGAGGCGCGCGACGCGCTGTCCAATCAGTTCAAGGCGCTGGCCAACGAGATCTTCGAGGAGAAGTCCAAGCGCTTCACCGAGCAGAACAAGGAAAACCTTGGCGGGCTGCTGGGCCCCTTGCACGAACGCATCCAACTGTTCGGCAAGCTGGTGCAAGACACCTACGACAAGGACTCGAAAGAGCGGCTGACGCTGGAAAACGAGCTGCGCAACCTGCAGAAGCTCAACACCCAGCTCGGCCAGGACGCGATCGCGCTGACCAACGCGCTGACCGGCGCCAACAACAAGGCACAGGGCAATTGGGGCGAGATGGTGCTGGAGAGCGTGCTGGAGACCTCCGGCCTGAGCCGCGGCCGCGAGTACGAGGTGCAGGTGTCCGATGTCGTGGAAACCGAGGAGGGCGGCTACAAGCGCTACCAGCCCGACGTGGTGATCCACCTGCCCGAAGGCAAGCAGCTGGTGGTCGACTCCAAGGTGTCGCTGAACGCCTACGTGCGCTACACCGCCGCCACCGACGAGCAAGAGCGTGAGGCCGAGCTGAAAGCCCACGTCGCCGCGCTGCGCCAGCACATCCGAACGTTGGCCGAAAAGCGCTATCAGGACCTCTACAAGCTCAACACGCTCGACTTCGTGTTCATGTTCGTGCCGGTCGAGCCGGCGTATCTCTTGGCGGTGCAGCAGGACATGAGCCTGTTCAACGAAGCGTTCGAGCGTCGCATCATGATCGTCGGCCCGAGTACCTTGCTCGCCACGCTTCGCACCGTCGCCAGCATCTGGCGCTACGAATACCAGAACCAGAACGCGATCGAGATCGCCCGCCAGAGCGGCGCGATGTACGACAAGTTCGTCGGCTTCGTCGACACGCTGGAGAAGCTCGGCAAGCAGCTCGCAACCACCCAGGACACCTACGGCACGGCGATGAAGCAGCTGTCGACCGGCAGCGGCAACCTGACCAGCCGCGCCGAGAAACTGCGCAAGCTCGGCATCAAGGCCAACAAGCAGCTGCCGACGCACCTGCTCGGCAACGAAGCGGACAGCCCGGACGGCGAGGACGAACTCGACGCGTTGGCCGAATAGGCCTTCGCCCCCGACACAGCGGCTTCGGCCGCTTTTTTTTTTGGTTCTTCATGGGATTGAGGGGACGCGAGTTTGGACCCGGCGGCGTCGAAGGGAAATGGGGGGCGTCCTACGCGATAGCGCCAAGCCGACGAACGGCGGCCCCTGCCCAGCGCCGCCCTGGCCACCCCAACCCGGCACCACGCATCACATTGACATGGCCATCACCGGCAAAACAGACTATGACGTCAGAGCAGCGCAAGTCATCATTTCTATAGACACCCCCATCAGGAGCCCATCATGCAGGTTCAGCCCTATCTGAATTTCTACGGCCGCTGTGAAGAGGCGCTCGAGTTCTACCGTCAGAAACTCGGCGCCGAAACCCTCTTCCTCATGCGTTTTAAAGAGTCCCCGGAAGCTGAGAAGACCCCGGCCGAATGGCAGGACAAGGTGATGCACACCACCTTCCGCATCGGCGATAGCCAGCTGATGGCGTCGGACGGCATGTGCAACAACACCGGCGCCCACCAGGGCTACAGCCTGTCAATCGACGCCGCAGATGCCACCGAAGGCAAGCGCCTGTTCGACGCGCTGGCCGACGGCGGCAACGTCACCATGCCGTATGGCCCGACCTTCTGGGCCCACGGCTTCGGCATGCTGACCGACCGCTTCGGCGTGCACTGGATGGTCAATGTGATGAAAGCCGAGTAAGCCGCCCCTCCGACGACGACAAGGCCCCGCTCGTGCGGGGCCTCCTGTTTGTGGCTTCCGCCGACAGAGGACGTCAATGGGTGCCCCCAGTTGGCTATCAGCTTCGCTAATCAGAATAAAAAACAATGCATTAGACTGATGGTCGCTGCGTCCACTACGCTGTCACTTTCTCCGCTCGAAAGGCTCACCATGTCCGGCATCACCGACCTCGCCGCACTGCTCGCCACCCTGACACCGTCGTTGCGCGACGAGGAGTACGTGTTCTGCACCCTCGCCAATACCACCTTGGCCGAACAGCTGGTGCTCAAGCCGCTGTGCACCTTCCGGGAGCCGGAAGGGCTGACCCTGATTCTGGAGAAATCGGCGGCCGAGGCACACGCCATGCCGTTCGAAACGGTGTTTCGCTGCATCACGCTGACCGTGCATTCCAGCCTGGAAGCCGTCGGCCTGACCGCCGCCGTGGCTCAGCGGCTGGCCGAACACGGCATCAGCGCCAATGTGATCGCCGCCTATTATCACGACCATATCTTCGTGCCGGCCGACAAGGCCACTCGAGCGTTGGCCGCGCTGCAGGCATTGCAGCAGGAAAGCAGTCGCGGGAGCTACGCTGATTTTTGTTAGCGGTGTCCAGGCCGGTTCGGCCAAGCTTTGTAGAAGGCAAGCCGACTCAGCGCAGGCTGACGAACTTGCCGACATTGGCCGCCATCGTGGCCTCGCTCAGGGTATCGCGTAGCAGCGGAATGTCGATCAGGCAGGTGGAGGCGGGGATGCCGGCGCGATTGAAACGCACCAGCACTTCATAAAGACTGATGAGCAGCGCGCAACGTGCCCGAACAATGGCCAACACGGCAGCATTCGGCGGAAACAACTCAGACCGTGGCACCTCGATGCGGCGCCAGCGTTCGCAAATCCTGATCGCGTCCAGGAGTGTCAGGTAACCATCCTGGAGCCGGCGCAAGTCCGCACTACTGGCCTCGCCGACATCATCCAGAGTCATCTACCAATGATAGGTCAGCGCTGGTCGCAAGCCAGTTTGCTCCCCAGAGCTGTGCCCCCTGTCGCCGATGCCACGGGGAAACAATTGCTAACAGTTCTTCACAAACGGTCATGCACAATCACATTACGATGGGATCAGAAAACATCGCTCTGGAGAACAAAACCATGAAAAACCGAACTCTGATCCCCGCCGCCTTATTGCTGGCCCTGACCGGTACCGCGTACGCAGGCGGCTCGACCGTTCTAGGGGGCGCCCTGGGCGGCGCGGCGGGTGCCGCCGTCGGCGAATCGGTCGGCGGACGCGATGGTGCCCTGATCGGTGGAGCCTTGGGCGGCGGCGTCGGCGCCGCGATCGGCCACGATTATGGCCGTGAGCCGTCGGTCCGCTACCGCGAACCGCGCCACTATGACCGTCCGCGCTATTACGACGACTGGGATGACGACCACCGCGGTCGCGGCTACTTCTGCCCGCCGGGGCAGGCCAAGAAAGGCCGCTGCTAAGAAGTTACTAAGCAAATTCCGCAGTCTGGCTCAACCCCAATTGATCGCACGACCTACAGCACAACTGTCTATCGCACCGCAACTCACGCTTATTTCTGCGTGATTGCGTACTTGCCGGGACCGGTCACAGCAAGCAACAGCAGCCCACCCATAATGCTGAGGTTCTTGTAGAAATTGATCCGGTTCGCGGCACGCGCTGCGCCCTCAAGCGTCCAGTAGTGATGGCCGATCAGGGCGGTGCCCAGCGTGAACAAGACAAAGAGCAACGCCAGCGGGCGCGTGAAGACGCCAACGACCAGCGCGATCGCGACGAAGACCTCCATCACGATCGCGATCAGCGTCGCCAGCGTGGGGAACGGTGCACCTAGCGACGCCATGTATTCGGCCGTGCCAGAGAAGTTGGTCAGCTTGCCCCATCCGGATAGCAGGAACAATGTCATCAGCAGCACGCGTGCCACCAGGATCAGTCCATCTTTGTTGCGCTCAGTCCAGTCACTCAACATAGCCTTTATCCTTTTTCATGAGTGGCACAACGAATGTCATGAAGTTGCGGGGCGTAGGACACGTCTGGCCGTGCCGCCGTCGCGGCGTCCGACACTGCATGACCGGCCATCTCACACCTGATCACGAAACCGTACCCCATAGACGCTTTATAAAAGGCAAGTTGCTGCGTTTCAAGCAACCATGACAAATGAATTTTCTAAGCACTTTTGCATGAGAACGCTAACAATACCGTGCAGAAATAAGCCGCCAGCAGCCTTCTTACTCTAATCAGGGCCGGGCATCGCTCGGCCTTTTTTGTCGGTCATTGCAAGTGAAGAGGGCGTACATCGTTATATATTATATTATATTACGTAAAGTGTATCGACCACCCAAACCAGGATCAGGATCAAGCATGCCCAACCCTTCTTTGCCCTCCCGCTATTGGCTCGCACTGGCGGCGCTCGGCCTAAGCTGCGCCACTCACGCGCAAGTTCCAGTCAAAGTGCTTGCCGCCGGCAGCCTAAGCGGCGCGCTCACCGCAGTGGCACAGCAATACAGCGCCGCCACCGGCGAAAGAGTGGAAACGGTGTTCGGCTCGGCCGGCCTGCTGCTTGAGCGCATTGAGTAGGGCGAAGCGGCGGATGTGTTTGCCTCGGCGAATATGGAGCAACCGCAACAACTGGCGCGCGAAGGCAAGACCGGCGTGGCAGTGGTATTCGTACGCAACCGAACTGTGCGCCACCGCACGCCCGGAGCTTAAGCTCACCACGCAGAACCTCTTAGCCAAGCTGCTGGACCCCGACGTCAAGCTCGGCACCTCCACCCCCAAGGCAGACCCTGGCGGCGATTACACTTGGCAGCTGTTCGCCAAGGCAGAGAAAGCGCGCCCCGGTGCGCAAGCCATCTTGGAAACCAAGGCGCAGACGCTGGTGGGCGGCCGCACCAACCCGGCGGTCCCGCCTGGGCAGGATGCGGTGAAATACTTCTTTGCGAAAAAAAGGGCGGACGTCTTCATCGGCTATTGCAGCCCACGCCAAACCACGCTGGACAACGGCGTCAGCAAGGTGGAATTGCCAGCGGAACTGGCCATCACCGCCAACTACGGCTTAACGGTGCTGAACCGGCCTGACCATGAGGCGGCCTACCGCTTTGCCCTGTACCTGCTGAGCCCCGAGGTGCAGAGTACACTTGCGACCTATGGTTTCATGCCGGTGACCACGCCGGCCAAGCCTTAAAGTCAGCCTCGGGGCTCGCCGGGCACGTTGCCGGTGGATACAACGCCCCCGCCAAATAGCATCAAATTAGCCAACCTGGGCCGAGCATCGCTCGGCCCTTTTGTCGGCCATTCCAGCGAACGAGCAGGGCGCATAACCACTTGCCGTTTCGTCGCCGAGCCGCGAGGCATTTCAGCTATGCTTACTGGGGCGCCAAACGTCGGACATCCCAGTCAAACAAGCCTTCTAAACCTTATCTTCAGGTCCCGACGCACCATTTAAAAGCCGGTCCGCTTTTGGCCCGCCAGACATCGACTCATCATTGTTAAGCCGTTTGCCTCCTAAGGAGCACAACCATGGCAACGTACATTCTTTTGGTGAATTTTACCGATCAAGGCATTCGCGCCGTAAAGGACACCACCAAGCGAGCCGAAGTCTTCCGAGAAATGGCGAAAAAACTGGGCGTCACGGTGAAAGACATGTACTGGACGCTCGGAGCCTACGATCTGGTCGTCACCGTCGACGCCCCCGATTCCGCAACCATCACCGCCGTTGGCTTAACGCTGGGCGCGGCCGGCAATGTCCGCACGCAAACGCTCACCGGGTTTTCCGCTGCCGAGATGGGCGGCATCCTCGACAAGATGCCTTAGACGCAAGGCCGCTGCCACGCTCCATCCCCACTGCTACGACATAAAAAAGGCCCCACGCGAAGTGGGGCCAAACGTCATGCTACCGCGGGAGCTGAATCATGCCCATCCTCAAGCTCGACCCGTATCACGTCCATTACGAGCTAGACGGCCCGGCCCAGGCGCCAGTGCTGGTATTGTCCAATTCGCTCGGCACCACGCTCGATATGTGGGCACCGCAACTCGACGCGCTGCGCTGGAAATTCCGCGTGCTGCGCTACGATACGCGCGGCCACGGCGAAACTTCAGTGATACCCGGGCCGTACCGGCTCGCTCAGTTGGGGCGCGACGTGCTGACGCTGATGGATGCGCTCGACATCAAACGCGCGCACTTTTGCGGCATCTCGATGGGTGGCCTGATCGGCCAGTGGTTGGGTGTGCACGCACCCAAGCGCCTGAACAAACTGATCATCAGCAATACCGCCGCACGGATCAGCACCGCCGAGGACTGGCAGGACCGCGCGCATCTGGTGCGCTCGGAGGGTATAGCGGAGGTGGCCGACGGCGCCGCCAGTCGCTGGTTTACGCCGGGTTTCATCCAGCACCAGCCGGAGCGGGTAGAAATGATGCTGCGCCAGCTACGCGCCAGCCCACAGGCTGGTTACGCCGCCTGCTGCGACGCGTTGGCCGAGGCCGACCTGCGCAACGAGATCGCTCGCATCGAGGTGCCACTCTTGGCTATCGCCGGCACACACGACCCAGTGACCACGCCGGCCGATGCGCGCTTCATCACCGAGCAGGTCAAGGGAGCCCGCTATGTGGAGCTAAATGCCTCGCACATATCCAACGTGGAAGCGTCCGACGCCTTCACCGAAGCGGTGCTACAGTTTTTGGCCGACTGATACGAGCGACCATACCAGGAAGATTCATACTGGCTGGCCAGCATGTTCCTTAGATCACAAAAAAAAGGCCCCACGCTAAGTGGGGCAAAACGTCATGCTACGAAAGGCAGAAACCCACGCTGATGGGTTGCGCCCATTCGAACGAATGAGCGACACCATGCTAACTAAATAACATTTCGCACACCATCGCATAAGTACCGAGGTATTTTCCGCACATGAACTGCCTGATCGACCCCGGCACGACCGGAGCCGGCAAAGTGTAGAGCAGGGCACGCGGACGCGCGCCCGGTGGGGCGACAAGAAGAAGCAACCGTCACGAAGCCGGCCACGGCCAGCTCAGCACCACCATCCGGCCCGGCGATCGTAGGCAAGTCAACGAGCAAGCTAGTTTCAGCAAGGCGTAATGCGCTATCGATACCTCGTCGAACAATGCTTGCTCAAATCACATCCAATTCATCATGGAAACAATTTCCATAAAGTTGCATTAATAGATATTTAATTGTCATCACGTGCTTGTAATTCACCCTATAAGTGCGATTATCAAAGTCACTGACAGTTAACGCTCTCGGCGTTTTTGCTCATCAGGCAACAAACTGGAAACGGCTTCCACAATTTCATACTCGCTAACAGATTCCCATGCTAGATTGCGGAGCCGCCTATCCAACTAGATGATTCGCTCCATGTTTCTTGAGGCCCACACGCTAAATAGAAACACCAGGGCTTATAGGTGTCTGCACAATCCAGAGATATAAGACGGGCCAGCTGTGCGGGGGCATAGCGGCCCAGCAACGAAGGGCATTCAGAAGCTCCAACCGCAGTAACGCGAAGCCTCTTAAATGTCACTTCACACAATGCATCCAAAAAACTGGAGACAACACATGAACGTACCTATCAACATAGGCAATACCGCATTCATGCTGCTATGCGCGAGCCTGGTCATGCTGATGACCCCGGGCCTCGCGTTCTTCTACGGCGGCCTGGTGGGACGCAAACACGTGCTGACCATCATGATCCAGAGCTTCATTTCGCTGGCTTGGACCACCGTGCTGTGGTTCATCTTCGGCTACTCGATGAGCTTTGGCCCGACCTGGCACGGCATCATCGGTGACCCGACCTACTACGCCTTCCTGAAAGGCATCACGCTGCAAACCATGTTTACCGGCAACGACGCCGGCATCCCGTTGATCGTGCACGTGGCCTATCAGATGATGTTCGCCATCATCACCCCGGCGCTGATCACCGGTGCGTTTGCCAACCGCGTGACCTTCAAGGCTTACTTCCTGTTCCTGACCGGCTGGCTCGTTCTGGTGTACTTCCCGTTCGTGCACATGATTTGGAGCCCGGAAGGCATCCTCGCCAAATGGGGCGTGCTGGACTTTGCCGGCGGCATCGTGGTGCATAACACCGCGGGCTTTGCCGCTCTGGCTTCAGTGCTGTACGTTGGCCGTCGTCAAATAGTGGAACATCGCCCGCACAACGTGCCGCTGATCGCTCTGGGTACGGGCCTGCTGTGGTTCGGCTGGTACGGCTTTAACGCCGGTTCCGAACTGCGCGTGGATGCGGTAACCGCTTCCGCCTTCCTTAATACCGACGTGGCCGCTTCTTTCGCCGCCGTAACCTGGTTGTTCATTGAATGGTCACAAGCCAAGCAGCCGAAGTTTGTCGGCCTGCTGACCGGCGCCGTGGCAGGTCTGGCGACGGTGACCCCGGCTGCTGGTTACATCTCCTTGGGTTCCGCCGCCATCATCGGCGTGCTGGCTAGCGTGGTGTGCTACTACGCTGTGGCCCTGAAGAACAAGCTGGGCTGGGACGATGCGCTGGACGTGTGGGGCGTGCACGGTGTGGGCGGCTTACTCGGCTCCATCCTGCTGGGCGTGTTTGCCTCCAAGGCTTGGAACCCGGCTGGCGCCGACGGCCTCTTGCAGGGCAACGCCTCCTTCCTGTGGAAGCAAACCGCAGCTGTAGTACTTTCCGGCATCTGGGCCTTTGTCTTCACCTACGCCATGCTGTGGCTGATCAACCTGATTACCCCGGTTAAGGTCGATCCGAGAGCCGAAGAGCAAGGCTTGGATGCAGAACTGCACGGCGAAGAGGCGTATCCTGACTACGCTGACCACATTGGTCACTAAGCCTTAGCGCAAGCATCACCTAGCCGGTGATCCCACGCTAAAAGAAACGGGTGGAAAGCTTTTAGCTTTCCGCCCGTTTCTTTTCTCCACTACCCGCAAACTCACCCTACAAACGCACACTTGGTGCCATTCGGCCAGCTCAGACAATTCCCTGACAACGTAGAATTAGAGCCGCTGAGAGGCATCGATAGCAACTGATATTCATCATTTCTTTTTAAAGAAAATAAAAAATACGGCCAACAAAATATACACAACAAAGAAGCTCGCATTAAAAAAATCACCAATAGAGTGAATTGATCCAAGCGAAAGCCAATTACAAGAAGCCTAATGATATATGGCATATTGATGTTGGGTGGATGGTGGTGATCAGGCGCCTTCAACCCGTGAACCCGCTGCTCGGGAGACTGCGCAAAGCGCGGCGGCCGTGGGTTGATCGGCTAGTGGAAGAAGAGACTTAAGGGCAACCGGGCAGGGTGGTTTTATACCCAGGTCCGGCTGCCCTGGCGGCGAGTCGTGGGGTGTGGGCAAAGCCCCGCGCATGCTTGACATTAAGGAGACCCACCTCAGGGGGCTGGGTATTGGACGGGTGACTGGTAATACCCGTCTTTTGTTTCATTTTGAAACACGCCCCCTTCGAAGAGCCTCCCGACGCACCCCGTCTTTAGTGCCAATTTGGCGCTATGGCAGGTCGAAATCTGGCCCAAAAATCCGGTTCAGCATCAGCCCGTAGCGGGCCTCGAGGGAGCACTGCGCCCGATAGAAATCGCGCTCGACCATCAGGCGTTCGATCAGCTCGGCTTGCTGTTCGGCCAAGCGGGCGGCGCGCCGGCAGTCGGGCAACCGCATGAATTCTGAAGCGTGCATGCTGACTCGGATGGCGGGCGACTCCAGGTGCTCGCCGCGCAGGCGGAATTTCCGCCACGGGCCGAACTGGGGGCCCAGCTCGGTCGAGGCGCGTTGCTGCAGGTACAGGTAAACCACCTTGGGCACTGGCTCGGCGCCGGATAGCCAAGCGTCCCATTGCTCGGGCGTGACGTCAATTTCGCGGCCTTTCTGGCGCTCGGGGTCGAACAGCAGGTTCGCTAGTTCATGCTGGTCACAGTGGTAGGTGGTGCGCGAGGCGATGCGACGACGTTTCATGGCGTCTTCGCCCATGACATCAAAATCATCAGGCATGGCGAATACATCCAAAACGCAACATACGCAGTTTTGCAGAGAGGAGGTGTTTTGAACGCCCAGAAGAGTGCCAAATCAACCATAAAATTTGACATAATATACATTACACGAACAAATATGCAGATCGGGCCACTTTTCGTAATTCATTCCAAAATGGCAGTCTTTTTCAAATTTCGGCTTTTTTGTAACGGATTGTAAAATCATGCGCTTTCCCCCGAAAAACCGTCGCACCCGTACCACAACCGACCCGGACGAATTCGCCGTGCTGCGTCACGGCCTGTCCGATGCCGCTTTGGCCACGCTGGCCGGCGTTGACCGCACCACCGCCAATCGTTGGCGGCGTGGGGTCAGCGCGGCGCCGTTCGCGGTGCTGGAGTTGCTGCGGCTGCGCCGGCATGGCGTGCTGCCGCGGGTGTGCGGCGCGTTCGCCGGCTTCCGGATAGCGGACGAGCGACTAATCCCGCCCGGCGCGCATTGGCAGGACGGCATTGCCGCTCGTGAGGTAAAGAACTGGTGGTTGCTGCGTCAGATAGTCGCCAGAACACGGAGGCCGTCCGAGGCTGGCGAGGTTCGGCCGACGCGCTACCAGCCGTAGCTATTGCGCGTGTAGCGGTCGGTACGCTGCTCGTGTCGGTCTATCAGCCAGTCGACCAGCAGGCTTGCCAGCACCGACGCCGCGACAGTCGCGACAAACAGGCTTAGCTTCATGCGATGGTCTCCATCTTGGTTTCGATCCGCGCCAGCCGCGATTCGATCTTTACCACGTAGATCAGCACCGGCAGATAGCTGGCGAAAATGGTCGCCATCTCTACCGCATTCACAGCGCGGCACCGCGTTCCGGCAGGAACACCGCCGCCACGCCGGCCAGCAGCGCCGGCACGGCGATGGACAGCGGCTGACCGGCGAAGATGCCCGCCGCGTTGCCGATGATGGCGGCGATACCGGCCGCGCTCGACGGTTCGGCCAGACGTTTGAAGATATTGCCCATGTCACATACTCCCTTGGTTAATGCAGCAGGCCCCCATAGCCGCCGCCGTACTGCTTGATGTCCTTGGCAATCTGGCTGTTCGCCGCCGCCTGGGCGGCGCTGGCCGCCTTGTTGCGGTCGTAGCCGTACCAGGTGAAGCCGTCCGTCGTGTGACCGGCAAGCTTGGCCTGTAGCGGCTTGTCGCCGAACCAGCCCGCCACCGTGTCGCGCACGCTGTTGACCGCGTCGATAGCCTGGCCGGCGTGGTCGTACAGCCAGACGCCCGGCAGCACGCCCGGAATCGCGTTGCTGACCACGCCGGCCGGCGCTTTCGTGACGACGTTATGCGCTGTCTGCGGCACGTCCTTGACCGCCTCACTGATGTGGTCAATCACGTCGACCACGCCGCCGGCCGCCTTGCGGTACAGCCACCACGCGACCAGACCACCGGCCGCGATCAGCCAGACGGTCGGCGGCACCACGCGCAGCCCCGCGCCGAGCTTGTCAGCGGCGCTCATCGACCGTTACCCGTGTTCCAGTACGGTTCGCCGTCGATCATGGTATAGGTCGCCCCCTGCGGGCCGCCCGCGTTGGCGAACTTGCCGGACGGCCCGCTGCCCGATTCGCCGTCTTTGCTAGTGAAAAAGCCGGCCTTCAGGTCATCCTGCATGGCGTTTCCCACGTCATCCCAGGTTGCTCCGGCCTGCTCGGCAAAGCGCTGAATCGCCCTTTTCTGCCGCGCGTCGGCGTTGTCGCCGCCCATCTCGGTTCCGAACAACTGGCGCACCGGCTCGAACAGGTCGCCGAGCTTTCCGGTGTCGAAGATCGGTTCTGAGCCGTGACGGATATAGGTCTGCGCCAGCAGCACGCCGGCGAAGCCCAGACCGGCGATTACCAGGAGGTTTTCTAGTTTGCTTGCCATACGTCCCCTTTCATGCAAAACGCTTAGCTTACAGCACGTCGCGGCCGGTCTGCTTGGCCTGCTCGTTGGTCAGGCCGTCGACCAGGATCAGGCCGTACTTGCGGGTTTCTTCCGGCAACACCTTCTTTTCGCCGCGCAGGTACTTTTCAAGGTTGCCCTCGCCCCAGTTGTACGCCCAGACGGCTTTTTTCCAGTCCTTGAAACGCTTGTACAGGTAGGCCAGATACTTCATCGCCGCGTCAGACGACGCGAACGGGTCGGCCGGGTTGACCTTGAGCGCGGCGGCGGTGTTCGGCATGAACTGGAAAAGACCGGTTGCGCCTACCGGCGATTTTTTCTTGCCGCTGACCACCGTCGGGTCGAAGTTGCTAGATTCCTGCATTGCCTGGCGCAGCGCGAGGCCGACCGGCACGCCGTACTTCTGCGCCGCTGCGGCAATCATCGCGTTGTAACCCTTGTCGGCAGGAATCCGTTCGGCGGTGCCGAGCACCGGTTGCCCGGTGGCGGCGCCGTCCTTCTGCGCGCTTCCCGGATTCACTACGAATGCGTTACCCATCACTCACCCCCTTACGCCGGCAGCGCCTCGACGTGCCATTGCCCGCCCTGCTCTTTCGCGATGCCGGTCGGCCAGTAGATCGGGGTGTAGACCAGCTGCTGGGTGGCCGGGTTGAACGGCAGCGGTGCGTCGGTGGTGGCGTTGGCCGGGATCAGGAACACGCTCGGGTTGAGCGGGTCGGCGTCGGCGATGCCCTGTCCGAGATAGGCGCCGGTTTTGGCGTGGTAGTGGTAGATCGGTTTGGACATGATGGCCCCTTAGTATTTGATGATTGGCAGCAGCGCGACGTTGCGCGGGCGGGTTTCCAACGCGGTGTTGGCGGCGATGGTCGGCGAGCCAGCCACCGAGACGGTCGGGTTCGGCCCGTAGTTGGCATTGCGCGCCATGTTCGTCGTCTGCGACGTGTCGTAGGCGGCGGCATTGGTGATGCCCTTCAAATATTGGTTCGGGACGGTGTCGGTTTGCGCGCCGCCGCTGCCGCCGGCGGCAATCTTGTGGTCATGGTCCTGCAGCGCGTGGCTCTGCGCGCTGCCGAGCGCCCGGCCGGTGTCGACGCCGCGCCCGCCGTCCAGGCCGCGCACGAACTCGCCGCGCAGGTCGGGCAGGTTGAAGGTGGTAGTGCCGTCACCCGCCCCGTAGGTCGAGCCGATCACGGCGAACAGGTTGGCGTAAGTGGAGCGGCTGATCGCCGCGCCGTTGGCCGCCAGCCAGCCCGATGGGGCGGTGGCGCCGGCGAAATAAGCGACTTCTGCTGTCACGTGGATGTCTCCTGCTACTTGGTTGATGCCGGCGGTGGCCAAGGCAAATAGGGCGCTGTTACTCATGTGCGGTACAGCTCCTGTATTTTGATGAAGACGGTGTCACCCGGCTTCGGCACGGCGACCCAATCGGCGCCCGGCGCGGCCTGTTCCTGCCAGAGCTGACCGGCCGCCAGCACGATCGCCGCGTCGTCGTAGTTCAGGCCCGGGGCGCCCAGCGCGACATAGCCTGGCCCGGCGTTGAGCACGCGCAGGCCGCAACGGTTGGCGTTGGCGGCGACTAGCGCGGTAGTGGTCGTAATCGACAAGGCGTTGCGGTTCACCACCGCGTCGGCGAGTTTTTCGACGGCGGTGACCTTGCCGACCACGCGGGTCGACCCGGCTGTGCCGTCCGACAGGATCACCTTGGTGAGCTGTAGCACGTTGCTGACCAGCTCTATCCTGTCGAAGCCGTCGAGCTTGCAGTAAAAGCCCTCCTCGACGTCCTCGGCGACCGATTCGACCTTGCCGCCGCGCATAAAGCGGATGGTCAGCGGCGCGGCGGCGGCGGCGAGCTGCAGGAAGTTGTTTTGGGCGTTCAGTACCCAGGCTTGGCCCGGATTGAGCACCTGATTGAGTGTTTGCATCGCTGCCCCTTATCTGAGCGACTTGGCCGCGATCACGCCGACCACGATCAGGCCGCCGACCGTCATCAGCTGCTTAGCGGTCTGGCCGTCCTTGGATAGCTCGGTTTCGCGGCTCTGCTGGTAGACCTGGCCGACGTCCTTGATCGTTTCGCGCGCCTCGGCGCGGCTGTCGCTGGCGTTCTTGTACGCCTGATCTATCATCCACTTGCCGGCGTTCAGCACCTGGCCGAATTCCTGGCTTGCGAGGTCGCGGCCGTTCTTGGCGAGGTCGATTGCACCGGCAATCGCGCCACCGTCCAACACGTTGTTGACCGTGCTCGAGCTGGTGCTGATGCTGTTGCCGGTGCCAGTAAGCCCCATGCCACCGTTGCCGATGGTCATGCGCTTGTCTTCGTTGTTGGTCTGGTAGGTGTTGTTCGTGGTTGTGCTGTTGGCACTGCTGCTGCTCGATTTACCGCCCATGGTCCACCCTCTTTCGCATTACCACCTCGACCGCCTCGTATCCCTGCGCCCGTAGCCGCTTGACCAGGCCCGGCCGGGCGGTGTGGATACGGACGAACTCGGCGCCGCTGTGGTCCTCGATATGCGGTAACACGGTTTCGGTGAGGCTCACCCCCACCGCCCGGCCGCCCGCGCCGACCACGACCACTTCCCGGCCGGCCGGCGTCTGCTCGGTGCGCAGCGCAAACGCGCACACCTGGCGCTCGTCCTGAAGCACGGTGTAGACCTCGCAGCCGGCCAGCGCGGCGCGGACGTTGCCGGCCAGGGTGTCGTCGTGAGAAAAGGCCGGCCCGATCATCTCGAGCACGTCCGGCGTCAGGCCGGCCCGCCTTACTTGAAGCGTTTCCACAGCAGCAGCGCCCCCAAGCCTAGCGCGGCGTACAGGATCAGGCTGGCCGGCTTGCCGCCGCCGCCCGCCCCTTGTACCGCGCCATTGCCGAAGTTGACGTTCCAACCGGAGCTGTCGAAACCGACTTCACCCCGGCCGCTGACGTTGGATTCCTGCTTGGCGCTCGATTCGGCGTTGCCGGGCTTCATCGCCCCGGCCACCGCACCGATTGCCTGCGAACCCATTTGGGCCGCCATCATTGGAATCATCGTCAGCCCTTCAGCAGCAGTACGAGCAGCACCAGCGCGCCCGCGCCCACCATCAGCACGGTTGGCGACAGTCCGCCATGAATGCCGTTATTGACGCTGCCGCCGTCCACATCGCCCTTCATGCTGTCTACTTCCATCTGGCGTTGTGCCAGTTGGAACGGCTGCTTGTATTCGGCGTCGACCTTGGCGCGCAGCAAGTAGCTTGCGTTGTCACCCAGCCACGAGCCGATGCCGCCCCAGTCGAAGCCACCCCCGCCTGAGTCGGCGGGTTCCATTTCGGTGACCGGATCCATTTTCCCCCCTGTTCGTCTGGCCCAGATGCCATTGCCTAGGCTGCCGTCATTGGCGCCGAGCCCAACCCTTATGTCATCCGCTAAGGACATGGCGCCCCCTTACAGGTTGCCGATTGCGTCCAGCGCTTCGACATAGACATACATCTGACCGGCCGCTTTCAGGTCGAGCAGCAGTTGCAGGCTGCGCACGCTGTTACCGCGGGTGTCGAGCATGTTCGACTGGTTGCCATCGAGCACGAAGTCGATGGTATGCACGTCGGTTTGCGGCTTGCGGTTGTATTCCTGCTGACGGAAGCGGGCGAGCGCGTCGGTCGACTCGTACACGATCAGGCCGTTTACCTTGAGGGTGGCCTTGTTGACGTTGTTTACGCCGCCCGCGCCGATCACTTGAATCCGCTTGATTAGCGTTCCGATACTGCCCTTTGGCAGGTTGTCGATGACGAACAGGCCAGAGGTAGCCGAGTTGACCGGGTATTGGATCAGCTTGCCGGCGACGTACTCGACGCCCGCGCCCATGTCCGAACCGGCTTGCGGGTCGTCCAGCTCGGCCCAGGCGTCCAGCGTCGGGGCGGTGGCGCCGGCAATCTTGATTTCTAGGGTGAAATTGCCAATGCGGCTGGTATCGAGCGCGCCGAGCATTTCGCCATTGATGGTCTTGGCCTTGATCTCGGAAAAGTCCAGCGTCAGGAAGCCCGGATCATCGAAGATGGCACGGTATTTGTTGAGCTTGTCGACGTCGGTGCCGCTGCCCTGGAAGATGGTGCGGCCGTTCACCTTCACCTTGATGTCGGTAATCATCGCCTTGGTGAAGGTGGTACCGCCGAGCGCCAGGACGATTCGCTTGTAGGTCGGACCGGTCTGCAGGCTGACGGTGGCAACGCCGGTCGCGGTGACGTTCGAGAACGGGTTGCACTGTTGAAGGTATTTCATCGGGTGTTCCCCTTACTGACCGGTGACGATCTTGCGCACCGGCTGCACGCGGTACACGACGGCCATGATGATGGCGACCGGCAGAGCCATGGCTACGACTTGTTTTACGCTCGGCATTTCGTTCCCCTTACAGAGATTTGTTGGTTGAGATTCCAACTTATCCGAAATGGGCAAGGGGCGTTTTCCGGTTACCGTTACCGTTACCGTAAGAAAATCGGCCCTGCCCTGACTGAAAAAAAACCGTCTGCAGATACAGACGGTGTGGCGTTACCGCGACATTCAGCCGCGCGAGACAGCGCGGGTATTCATGTCGCGCTGTATCCAGTGGTAGCCGCCGAGGTCGGCCACGTCGGATAGCGGCACGTCGAGGAAGCGCGCCAGCACCACCCGGTCGGTGTGGTAGTTCAGCCGGTGCGTGCGAACGTTCGTGGCGTTGCCCAGAAAATCCTTGTCGATGCGCGCCGGCCGCTGGCTGAGGCCATAGACGGTCAGCCCCTTGTGTCGCCCCTGGGTGCTGATCTTCCGCCACGCGCCCGGCGCATAGCTGGGCGAGGTCACGTCCGACAGCTCCTCTGCGACGAAGGTCAGGTTGCCGGCGGCGAACACGATTCGGCACAGCGCGCCGAACAGCTCTTTCAGCTTCTTTTCCTCGACTACGCCGGGCGGCCGGTAGGCGAGTTTCACCGGCTTGCCGCTGCGCAGCTTTTCGAGCACGGCTTTCAACGAATGCACCGGTGTAGCGAGGTCGCCGTACTCCTCGCGGGCGTCCCACACGACCAGCCGCGCCGGCTTGGCGCGCTTGATCTGCTGCTTGACGTAGTGGGATTTGCCTCCGCCCGACGAACCCATTACCGCTTCGATGTGGGCGACGTTGTTTGAGCCGTCAGCCATTGGCCGCTACCGGTTGTAGCTGGTGGTTGATACCGCCCGTTTCAGCCAAGCCCGGCGGCACCGGCTCGGCGGCCGGCGCGGCGGGTGCCATATTTGGCACCGGCTTCGCGGCCTCCTGCTCGCGGGCGGCGATGTCGGCGCGGATGCCGGCGTACACCGCGAAGCCGAAACCGCCCGCCACCATCAGCGCTTTCAGTTCCGCGCCGTACTGCGCCAGCCAGCCGGCCGTCTGCACGCCGTACTTGTCGAGCACCGCGCCGAGCGCCTTGCCGACCTGGCGGCACTTCTCCGGCGGTGCGGTGGTCGCCAGCGACGGGAAGAACTGTTTACCGGCGGTGACGGCCAGTTCCAGGCCCATCGTCACGCTGTCGGCGTTGCTCAGCTCGGCGGCCGGCTCGGCGGCACCCGGTTCGGCCAAGTCGGCCTCGTGCTCGGCAACCAGCCGGTCGAGTTCGGCGCTGGCGAGATCGTCGCGCGCCTCGTGTTGTGGTTCGTTCATGCGGTTACCCCTGTCAGGTTTTCCCAGAAACCGGCCTTTTTCGGCGCGGTTTCGCTGTTACCGTTACCGCCTGTAGCGGCAGGCTGCTCGTCCGCCACCGGCCGCATCCGCGCCAGCAGCCGCGCGCCGCGCGCGCCGCCGTGTGTCATCACCTGTTGGCTGCACTGCGGGCAGTAGCAGTACGGGTTGTCGTTCTTGTCCGGCCGCACTTCCATCTGGTCGTGTCCGCACGTCGGGCAATCTACAAAGCCGATGGCCGATTTCTTACCCATGACTGCGCCCCTGCAATTGCTGCAGCGAGGCTTGCAAGTCCGCTTTCGTGTCGGTCAATTCCAGCGTCAGCGCGTCCAACTGCGCCTGCATCGCCGCCACTTCGCGCACCGTCGCCTGGGCGAACTTGAGCGCCCGATCTTTGACGTTGGTTAGGTTGGCCGACACGAGGTCGGCGCACGCCCGTTTCATTTCCTGCATCGCTGTTTCTCCCTAAGCCGGCGAGGCCGGCAAATTTCCAATGCGCCAGCATTCGCCGGCCCTTGACTACGCACAGCGCGCCGTCGCGCTCGGTTTGCGCGGCGCTTCTGTAGGGGGCTAGGTAGGCGTCAATGCCGCCGGCCTCGTCGATCTGTTGCAGCAGCAGGCTGAAAACGATGTCTTCGGCCTGCTGCTCGAATTCGGTGAGGGGTTCGCCGCTGTTGACCGCCATTTGCTCGGCGTAATCGGCCGGCAAATCGACCGGCAAAGCCGGGTCCGTACAGTTATTGACACGAGTCCAAGGCTGCGCGGCTGCGCCGCTACGCTGAACAACCCACTCATGTAGGCGGGTTTTGAGGTACTCGCCGGTTTCAACGGCCACCACACCATGCACGACCGGGGCACCGGTTTCGCCGTAGCGGTTCGGTTCGGCCGCCGCGTCCTTGGCGAGCGACAGCGGCAAGTCGCAGCGGCTAACCAGCGGGCCGCCCATCAACCGCACGAACTCCGACCAGTTGCCGGCGTCGGCCGCCGTGGCAGCTTGTTCCAGTACATCGCCACTGCCCGGCACGTCGACGCGGCGCAGCTCGCGCCAAATCGTGACCGGGGCGCCGCCGATCTGCTGGAACTGGCGGATGCCCCAAGTGGACGCCCATGCATCGACTCGGGCCGCGCCTTCGGCGGCACTGGTGCCGTGCCGGCCCTCGAAATCCTCGCCGATGCTGTCGCCGGCATTAGTGACGCCATCGATGTTCTTGCTGATGTACTTGGCGATGTAGCCAACCGCACTGCCCTGGCTCCAGTCGATGGCCGTCACCTCGAAACGCACCTTGTCGGCGCCCGGCTCGTCACCGTCCAGCAGTAGCGCGTAATGGCGCATCACGGCGCGCACCGTGTCGACGTGGCGCGGCTCCATGAAAAACAGCATGTGCCAATGTGGCGTGCCATCGTGGTGCGGCTCGACCACGCGGAAGCCATATAGCTTGATGCCCTTGCGATGCAGCGCGGCGCGAATCTGCGCCCACACGCGGCACAGATAGCGTTGTGCTTCGAGCGGGGTGTTCTTGGGGTCGTAGCGCTTGTTCGGCCGCCCGTTGTGGTGGCGGGCGTGAAACTGTGACGGGGTGGTCAGGGTGTAGAACTCGCCGGCATGACCAAGGCCAACCGCGATCAGCTCGAAGCCGGCAATGCGCGTCATCAGCTCGGCGCGGCGGATCGCCGGATTGCTGACGGAGACGGCCGCCAACTGATCGAGCGTGTATTCCTGGCCCAGCTCGTTGACCGCCGACACCGATTCCAGCAACGCCCGATTGCGGGCCTTCTGCTGGCTACGGCGTGTCATGGCGTCGCGGCTGGCGTATAGGGCCGCTTCACGATGTACTAGCCCGACTTCGATGCTGAGCGCCTCGACGGCACGGGCATGACTGCTGCGCAACTGGCGACGCCACCAGCCCGGTTCGGTCGCCCGCGCCCACTTGGCCGCCTCGTGCTTGCCCTTGGGCTTGGTGCAACCCTTGGCGACGCAGAAGGCGTCACGCTCGAATGGCTCGGCGCCGTTGTCGCGCAGCTTCTCGACCTCGGCGGCCCAACGGCGTGCCTGCTCGCGGATGTCCTCGTCAGACGAGGCCAACGACAGCGCTCGCTCCGGCATCCGTTTCAGCAGCTCTAGCAGCCACAGATTGACCGGGCGCAGCACGGTATGCGACACGCTGTCGGCATCGCGGCCCTTGAGCCGGCGGCGGTGCTCGGCCGCCACCGCGCGCGCCATGTGGTGCGGCAGGTCGGCAAGCCGGTCGGCCAGCCAGCCGGCCATCGGCTGACGGACCTGTTCGCGCTTTGTCAGGACGGCTGACTGCATCAGCAACCACGTCCGGCAAGACGGAAGCGAAGCATCGCCCGCGCCACTGAAAACCAACCCTTTCGGCGCATCACGCCACGCTGACAGGCTTGGCAAACGCCGACGTGTACGGCTTCGGTTCCGCAATGGGTGCAACGGTGCAGGTATTGCATCACGCCACCCGCCGCTGTTCGTGCGATGCGGCTTGCAGCGGCTCGCCCGCGTTGCGCAGCCGGGCGGCAGCGCTGTTGTGGGCGAATAGCAGTCCTTCGAGGTCGTGCCAGAGGCGGCCCGAGTCAACGCGGCTCAGTGGCTTCGCGTTGATACCGTGTAGCACCAAGATGTCGTTTAGCTGTTTTTCCAGCTGGCCGAGCGCGAGCAGCCCCTCCTGCAACCCGGCCATCGCGTCCAATTGAGCCGGCGACAACACCCGCTTGCGGATGCTGTCGACCGACTCGATATCTGGCCGGGTCGGCTGGCGTACCGGCTCGCGGTACAGGGGTTGGCCGAATGCCTTCGCGATCATCTCTTGAATCGGCGTCAGGGCTGCATGGCTCATCGGTGGCACTCCTGGTGCGGGATATGCCGATATGTTTTGCCAATTTGTTAAGCAATTCACATTGCTTAACGAAATTCAGGCGCCCCATGCCGGTCCAACCCCGCCCGTAACGGTTACAGTCGGTATCGGTGAATTCGAGGCGGCCCGGTCCGTGTGGGATGGCCTGGGAACCGTGGGAACGGAGGCGGGCCGCAGGCGCAGATTAGTCACAGTGCCATCAATCATTGAAGGTCCATCCATCGTTGCCCCATTCCCTTTACATCGCTATAAACAGGGCGGGAACCTTGGGAGATTTGGAAATGCTTACGTCGTTGGAATGGCTTTCGGCTTTAAAAACAAAGACCCACATTCAATCCGACTATGGCATTGCCAAGTTTTTGGGGGTCGATACGACAACAATTTCCAACTACCGCAACCTGAAAAGTTTTCTAGGGCTCGATGTCGCCCTGAAGGTCGCTTTTGCGTTGGAAATCGATGCCGCCTATGTCTATCTGTCTGTGCAATTTGAGCGCTCGAAAAACGCCGAGGAAAAGGCGATGCTGGAGCGCCTCTACATCGCCATCAACGGCCCGCAAGTCGAGGATTCCATTAGGGTATTACTGGACTTAGAAGTGATGGAAGCGGCATAAAAAAAGCCCCCGAAACCGGGGGCTTTTTTGTTGAACACGATATACATTACACGAACTATTCGATATTCAAGAAAGCGGCACTTTGGCTGCCACCTTGAAGATTTTCAGGCGCCTCTGGATCTTCATAATCGTCGACCACACCGGCGCTCCGCTGTCGCCTCAAACATCAGGCTTAATCACGCCATAGCGCTTGTCTGGCCCTACGGCCATGGCCGGTACCCTGGGTTGAACACATCACGCGCACTTCGGTTGCTACGCAACAAGACCCCGCTCGGAACCATGTCCCACACGGCAACATCTAGGGGTAACGAGAACCAAGAATGGCCGGGCGACCAGGAGCAACTGCACTGCGTACTGAGTCGCGACGCCAACCACGCAAAAAAAGCTTGCCTGCCGGGAGAACAACGGGCACGATACTGGCTGCAGAATTTTCAAGTTGTGAGATGTGTTTTGTCTGTAGTGGCGTCAGTCAGTACCTCAAGTCGCCATTTCCCTTGAATTTCATGCAAGTTCATTACTTTTAACTTCCATACACAGGGAAACCAACATGGCTACCGGTACCGTAAAATGGTTCAACGACGCTAAAGGCTTCGGCTTCATCACTCCGGACGAAGGCGGCGAAGATCTGTTCGCACACTTCTCGCAAATCAATTCCAGCGGCTTCAAGAGCCTGGCTGAGAACCAAAAAGTGAGCTTCGACGTGACCACTGGCCCGAAGGGTAAGCAAGCGTCGAACATCCAGCCGCTGTAATCTTACAGCCCTGGCGAAAACCCGGCCTCGTGCCGGGTTTTTTCATTTCCACGTCTTGAAAGGACGCGCCATGAGCACGCTCACCCACGACCAGATCATCGCCGCGACCCGCCTCTGGGTCGAAAAAGCCGTGATCGGCCTGAACCTCTGTCCGTTCGCCAAGTCGGTTTATGTCAAAAACCAGGTACGTTTCGTGGTCAGCGAGGCGACACACATCGACGCGCTGATCGAGGATCTGGTCCGCGAGCTGGAAACGTTGGCCGAAGCCAACCCGGAGAAGATCGACACCACGCTGCTGATCCACCCGTACGTGATGACCGATTTTCTCGACTTCAACGACTTCCTCGATGTGGCGGACTCGGTAGTTGACGAGCTGAAACTGGAAGGCGAACTGCAGGTGGCGAGCTTCCACCCGCAATTCCAGTTCGAAGACACTCAGGCGGACGATATCGAGAACTACACCAATCGCTCGCCCTTCCCGACGCTGCATCTGCTGCGCGAGAGCAGCATCGACCGCGCGGTGGAAGCCTTTCCGGAAGCGGAATCCATCTTCCAGAAGAATATCGACACGCTGAACGCGCTGGGCCATGAAGGCTGGGCCAAGCTGGGGCTGGATCAGAAATGACCGCCTGTTAACGGCGGCGCATCTCACCCGTTTTATTCGATGGCGGCAAAAGCTAGTCCGCGCCCTCACCCGCCGCCGGCCAGGCCAGCATCTCGTCCAACTCCGGCAACCGTGTAACCGGATCCTGCCGGTAGAACGCCGCCAGATGCCGATACAGCGCCGGCAGGTCGCGCCGCAGCCAGTGCGGCGTCTCGAAAAACGCTTCGCTGAGCACCGCAAAGAACTCGGCCGGGTGCTCGCCGGCGTACGGGTCGAGCCAGGGCCAGCGCACGCTCTCGCCGTCTGGCGAAGCATCCAGATCGTGACAGAACGCCTCATAGGCGCGTCCCCAGTCGCGGGCCCATTGTTCGCGACTCATCCCCTTGTGCAGCGGCGGATAGCCGTTCGGCGCGCCGTTGAGCATGTCGAGCTTGTGGGCGATCTCGTGGATCACCACGTTCCAGCCGTCGAGTTCTGGCGAGTCGGCCACGGCCGGCAGCGACAGCACGACCGGCCCGTCCTGGCGCGCCTGGCCGATCAGCACCTGGACGCCTTCGTGCGCCAGCCCGGCATGGTCGAACCACAGGTCACGGGTGACGAAGGCGTCCGGGTACAGGATCAGCTCCTGCCAGCCCGCCAGCGCGATCTCGCCCAGGTTCAGCACCGGCAGCACCGCCTGCAACGCCACCAGCGCGGCGTCCTGTTCGGCCAACTCCGTGCCGTCGACCGGGGTCAGACTCTTGTTACGGAGTAAGCCCGTCGCCAGCGCCGTCAGCCGCTGCCATTCATCGTCCGTCAGGCCTTGCAATAGCGGCAGATCACGGCCGATTTCACGCAGCCTGCGGGCTTGTTGCTGCGCCTGCTCGCGCCGCTTTGCCTTGCCAAACCAGTCAAAAATCACCACACTGCCTTTCAGGGATTGCTTATACAGCCACACGGAACCGTTGCTTCACGCTACCGCCCGGCCCACCTCTGAATCGCACGCTTCGCGGCCGACGCTTCCTCTGGCACCGTTCCGCACGACCACCCTCATGAGCAGGGGCGTTTCATCAAACAAGTCATAAGGAGACGCTCATGAACCTATTTCCCTGGCAAGCCCTGGCGCTCAATCCGCTGACCGCCTTTGGCCTGATTCTGGCACTGGGCGTGCTTGGCGGCCAGATCGCCATGCGTATCGCACACCTGCCCAGCGTGACCGGCTACATCCTCACCGGCCTGATCATCGGCCCCGCCGGCCTTGGCCTGATCCAGCACGACTTGCTGAGCGAAGCGTCGCTGTTCAGCGATCTGGCCCTGGGCCTGGCACTATTCGAGCTGGGGCGCCGCGTCGACCTATCCTGGCTAAACCGCGAACGCACGCTGCTGCTCACCTCGCTGATCACCTCCGCCCTGCTCTTCGCCGGCCTGTTCGGCTTGCTGATCGCGTTCCAGCTTCATTACGCACCGGCCGCGCTGCTGGCCGCGGTCGGCGTGTCGAGTTCGGCACCGATCCTGCTCGAGATCACCCGCGAAACCCGCGCCGAAGGTCAGGTCACCGAACGCCTGCTCGCCACCGCCGGCCTGAACGGCCTGTTCTCGCTGGTGGCATTCGGCATTGCCCTCTCCTACTCCCACTTCGCCAGCGCCGCCGGCGTCGAATCGGTGTTCCTGCGGCCGTCGTGGCTGGTGCTCGGCTCGGCGGCGCTCGGCCTGGTCGCCGGGCTGATCGCGATCCGTCTGAACGCCTGGCTGAGCGGCCGTCAACGCGAGGCGCAGTGGGTACTGCTGTTCGCGATGATCGCGCTGGTGGTCGGCCTGGCCGAACAAATGGCGATGATGCCGGCGATGGCCTTGCTGGTCTTCGGCCTAGCCACCCGCAACCTGCAAAGCGGCGACACCCTGACCGACCCGAGCCTGCTCGCGCGCAGCAGTTTTTTCTTCGTCGCCTTCTTTGTCGCCACCGGGGCGCAACTGGTTCCGTCGGAACTGGTGCATGCCTGGCCGCTGGCGCTGGCCTTCGTGCTGCTGCGCGGCGCGCTGGCGATGCTGCCGTGGGCCATCGCCGCGCGCAGCAACGGCCTGTCGGTGAAGCGCGGCGCGCTGCTGGGGCTCGCCTTGACCCCGATGGGCAGCGGCGCCCAGGCGCTGATGCTGCTGGCGCCGAGCACCTTGCTGGCCAGCCAAAGTTCCATGCTGATGCCGGCAACGTTGGCGGTGCTGTGCATCCTCGAGCTGATCGGCCCGCTGACCAGCCGCTTCGCGCTGCATCTGGCCGGTGAAACCCACGAATGATCTGCCACACTGAAAACCGGCGCGGGAGGCTGCACCCGGCCGCTGCCCGGTGGTAGGGCCACCGGAGCACCCCGCCGGTTTTTCGTATCGACGAAAGGAGCTAGACCATGCTGGAATTCTCCACCAGCCAGCCGCTGACCCTCGGCGTCGAGTTGGAACTGATGATCCTGAACCGTCGCGACTACAACCTGACGCGCGGCTCGGACGACCTGTTGGAACTGATCAACCGCCGCCAGCACGGCTACGACATCAAGCCGGAAATCACCCAGGGCATGATCGAGATCGGCACTGCGGTACACAGCCAGACCAGTGCGATGCTCGAAGAATTGATCGCGATCCGCACGCTCTTGGTCAACTCCGCCGAGAAGCTCAACCTCGGCCTCGCCGGCGGCGGTTCGCACCCGTTCCAGCACTGGCGCGACCAGCGCATCTACCCGAAGGAGCGCTACCGCCTGGTGTCGGAACTGTACGGCTATCTCGCCAAGCAGTTCACCGTGTACGGCCAGCACATCCACATCGGCTGCCCAGACGGCGACGCGGCGGTGCGGCTGACCCACTACCTGTCGCGCTACATCCCACACTTCATCGCGCTGTCGGCGTCGTCGCCGTTCCACCAGGGTGTCGACACCCTGTTCCAGACCTCGCGGCTGACCAGCGTCAACGCCTTCCCGCTGTCCGGCTCGATGCCGCTGGTGCACAACTGGGACGAGTTCAACGACTATTTCGTCAAGATGGCCAGCCTCGGCATCGTCGAGTCCATGAAGGACTTCTACTGGGACATCCGCCCGAAGCCGGAATACGGCACGGTAGAGATCCGCATCTGTGACACGCCGCTGTCGGTCGACACCCCGGTGCTGCTGGCCGCCTACGCGCAGATGCTGGCGCGACGCTGCTTCGAGGAGAACTGGAACGATATCCGCCAGGAGCATTATCTGACCTATAGCTACAACCGCTTCCAGGCCTGCCGCTTCGGCTATGATGCGGTGCTGGTCGACGCCAGCGAGGTGCGCCAGACCAGCCTGCTCGAGGACATGCTCGAGACCCTGAACGCGCTGCTGCCGCACGCCCAGGCGCTCGGTGCCGAGAGCGAGCACGCCCAGCTACGCGAACGGGTGCTCAAACGCAATATCGACAGCCAGTGGCTGCGCGGCATTCATGAGTCGAGCGGCTCGCTGTCCGAGGTCGTGCGGCGTCAGAGCGAACGCTGGATGTACGGCGAGATTGGCCGCGACTGACGCGCCCCACTACTTCACCGGTCACCACCGACCGCGCTACAACGGCCGGCGGCCTGCTACACTGAGGCCTTTCACCGCCCGACCCCGCGCCCATGCTGCTCAACCTGCCCGCCTCGCCCGACCCGACGCTGCCCGCCCTGTGGAGCGTGTTCGACCGACAACAAGTGGTGCTGATCGACAACCGTCTGCCGGGCGACGAGGCCACGCGCTGGTCGTTGACCGGGCGGCGCTTCCTCGGCGAGCTGGGTGGCCGCAATCTGTTTTCGGCCAACCTGATCGGCACCGCGCCGGCCGGCACCACGCTCAGCCCGCTGCGGCCGGCGCTGCTCGGCCTGCCGCGCGACCAGGCCCAGGCGCTGGTGCGCGCGGCACAGCTCAACCGTTTCGCGCACACCCACCGTTTCTGCGGCGCCTGCGCCACCCCGCTGCGCCCGCATCCCCACGACCAGGGCAGCAGCTGCCCGAGTTGCGGCGAGGTCTACTACCCGCGCCTGGCGCCGGCGATGATGGTCACCGTTACCCGCGGCCGCGAGATCCTGCTGGCGCGCGCACCCCACTTCGCCCCCGGGGTGTACAGCGCGCTGGCCGGTTTCGTCGAACCGGGCGAAACGCTGGAAGACTGCGTGCACCGCGAGACCCTCGAGGAAGTCGGTCTGCGGCTGCAGACCCCGCGCTACGTCGGTTCGCAATCGTGGCCGTTCCCGCACTCGCTGATGCTGGCGTTCACCGCCGAATACGCCGGCGGCGACATCACCCCGCAGGCCGGCGAAATCGAGGACGCCAACTGGTACGACATCGACGCGCTGCCGCTGATCCCGCCGTCGCTGTCGATCGCCAACTGGCTGATCGGCCACACGGTCGACGAACTGCGCCGCCGCTACGACTGAGCCCCGCCACGGCTTGGCCGACACAGACGCGATAAAGCCCCGGTCATCGGCCGAAGCCGGTATTCGATCAGCAACCTAGTCGGCGTCGAGCCGCGTGCCGGTCGCCGGCGTCCAGTTTGGCCACCAGCCGTCGTCGTCCTGCGCCGCGCACGCCACCGCCACGCCGGGCAGCGCCATGCACTCGCCGGCGGCATCGACCAGCAGCGGCCAGCGTGCCCGCAAGAACGGCGGCACCCCGGCCTCCTGTAACAGCGTCTTCACCGGCTTTCGGCCAACCTTTAAGGCCAGCCTTTCGCCCCCCTCCCGCGGCTGCAGCCACAGGTCCTGCTCGATCAGCTCGCGGCGCAGCCCACCCTTGCGCGGCTCGAACGCCAGCACGCCTTGCCAGTTGGACAACGCCAATGGCGTCGTCAACACCGTCGGTGGTAACGGTTGGCGATGCGGCTCGGCCGACGCCAGGTCCGGCCACAATTCCCCGCGATAGCGGTGTACGAGCCCACGCGGCAGCGGCCATTGCGGCGTGGCGTCGGTGCGGGCATCCCGCAGCTGGCGCCGAAACGCCTCGACCGACTCCGGGCTCGCACTGCCGAGCCCACTGCGCTCCGCCCAACGCAACAGCAGTTGACGCTGCCGCGGCGCGGATAGCCGGGTCAGCCCGGCCAGCTGCAGACGGCCGGCCTGCACGGTCTGCGCCAAATCCTGTTCGGCCAACTCGTCGAGCAGCGCCGCCGCGTCGGCCATCTGGCTGGCCGTGCGCTGCAGCTGCGTTCGGTAGTCCGGCAGCGCCGCAGCCAGTGCCGGTAGCCAGTGGTGGCGCAGCCAGTTGCGGCGGTAACGCGGGTCGGCATTGCTTTCGTCGTCGACCCAGCGCAAGCCCCGCTCCTGCGCGTAGGCGGCCAGCTCGTCGCGGCGCACGCCCAACAGCGGCCGCCATAGCGCGAGCGCCGGCGTCAGCGACCGCCAGCGCGGCATTGCCGCCAGCGCGTGCGGACCGCCGCCGCGCAGCACCTGCAGCAACACCGTCTCGGCCTGATCGTCCAGGTGCTGCGCCAGCACCACCGCGTTGGCCGAAGACGCGGCAAACACCCGGTAACGCGCCCGCCGCGCCGCCGCCTCGATACCGTCGCCGGCCGGCACCACCTGTACCCGCTCGATCCGCAACGGCACCCCGAGCGCCTCGCACAGCGCCTGGCAGTGCACCGCCCAGGCGTCGGCGTTGGACGACAGACCGTGGTGAACGTGCACAGCGCTCAGCACAAAGCCGTAGCGGGTTCGGACCTGCTGCAGCAGGTCGAGCAGCACCACCGAGTCCAGCCCGCCGCTGAGCGCCAGCTCCAATGCAAAATGGCCGGACAAAGACTCCGGCCACTCCTTGGTCAGGCGTTGCAACAGCTCAGGCGCCCTCTTCCTCAAATGCTCGATATCTGCCATTTTTCATCCAAACCGCTCCCCGGTAAATCAAGCGTTTACCGTTCGATCACGGCCCAATATTACACCAACGGCCAATGCCATCAGAGCAGACAGCCAGACTCCCTCCGTCGATCCAAACCAGATTCTCGATTCACGACCGGTTGCAGACGCAAAAACCGCTACCCGACATTATTCGGGCAGCGGCGCAGGATTAGTGGCCGAAGAGGGTGGCCGGTAGTGCGTCAGTCGTCCCAGCGGCGTTCATGCCAGCGGCGATCATCCCAATGGCGACGCTCGTCCCAACGGCGCTCATGCTCATAACGGCGATGATCGTAATCGCGGTAGTAGCCGCTGGGCCGGTAGTAGTCGTCGTGGTAATAACGGCGTTCGTAGCGAACCTCACGCTCGCGGCCATAATCGTTGCCGATTGCAGCACCGACCCCACCGCCCAACGCGCCGCCCAGAATGGCGCCATCGCGTCCGCCAACCGATTCACCGATCGCCGCGCCGGCTGCGCCACCCAAGGCCCCGCCGATCAGGGTTGAGCCACCTGCGTTGGCCAGGCCGCTCAGTCCGAGCACGAGAATCGCGGGGAGAAGGAAGCGGGTTTTCATGGTTGTTCGCCTTTATGGTTTCTTGACGATTCCAGCATAACCAGCCCGCCTGTTAACGTCTGTTGGCAAGTGTTAGCAAATGTTGCCCACCTGTCATTCCGGCCCTCAGCGCGGCAGACTGCACCCGAGCCGATCGACGGATAGCCGCCAGGCGTTCGGCAGGAACTTCAGCCGGGAGCCATCTTCGCCAGTTGCTTCTGCATTGGAATCCGATGCTGCTGTAAACCGGCTCGCACCTGCCTCCAGGACGGGATGGGCGCGCAATGTCCGCAATACAGCTCCGCTGCCATGAGGTAGACCGTTTTCATCCGAGTCCCGCCTAGATATTCATTGCCACATTGCCCACAAACCCACTTGTAGCGAACTTCTGGAAGCGCGGACTCACATCGCTCCAGTTCGGCATAGAGTTGCTCCAGCGACATCTTGTCCAGTTCCATGGCTTATCGTCCCGTTCGGAAATAAGAGCAGCTAACAAAACCCAGCGGAGCGATCCTGCTCGTCGTGCGCCGGAGGCAGCGTATGGCAGGGAAGAACAACAGCGCTGGATGGGTTTTGTTAACGGCTCTGCGTGCGACGGTTCACCCGGCAAGACCCGCATACTCGCTCGTCCCGGGCATCGCCCTGACGTCGTTCCATACCTGAGACGTCATCGCCCGGCTAAAAAGCGGCCCAACACAGAGGTCGGGCCGGTAAATGGAGGAATGCTCGGTACTGCTCTTAGTGCACAGGTTCGTTTGCAATCGCGTTGCGTGTCTGGGGAATGAACTCGTAACCCTCTTTGCCACCGAGCACGTTGCGGGCGCGCTCCAGGTCGATGTCTTTTTCCCAGCGTGCCACCACCACGGTCGCGACGCAGTTGCCGATCAGGTTGGTCAGTGCGCGGGCGATGCCCATGAACCAGTCGACCGACAGCACCAGCACCAGGCCGATCACCGGAATCGCCGGGATCGCGGACAAGGTCGCGGCCAGGATCACGATTGCCGAGCCGGGGATGCCGTGCGCGCCCTTCGAGGTGACCAGCGACACCGCCAGGATGGTCAGCAGGTTGCCCAGCGACAGCGGGGTGTTGGTGGC